>NZ_JBHSMC010000004.1:0-68494 GCF_042655485.1 Lederbergia graminis | reverse complement strand
CATCATCATGTCCTCCGTTTAAATGGTTTCTTGGTCGAAAACATTGTATCACGGGTCATGGTGATGACCTATTCTTTTTACACAATTATATGGACTTAATCGGAAGAAGGTCAGAGCGGTCACGCAAGAGCGTCCATTGTGCCCTCCTCAAGGAGAAAAAGCTTGGAGTGGTCACGCAAGAGCGTTCATCGTGCCCGCCTCAGGAGGAAGAAGGTCAGAGCGGTCACGCAAGAGCGTTCATCGTGCCCTTCTCAAGGAGAAAAAGCTTAAAGCGGTCATGCAAGGTCGTTCAACGTGCCCTCCTAGCAAGAAAAAAAGAAGAGGAGATCACGCAGCCGCTCCATCTGCATCACAACCTTTCTCTTTCTTGCCTCTCAGGTAACCAAATGTCCTTCATAGAACAAAAAGCCAACTATCTTAAACAATAGTTTGGCTTTTGTTTATCTTATACATATATCGCATCATATTATTATTATTTTTTCTTCTTATTACTTTGCCTTTCCCATAAGCGTAGATGTGGATATGGATCAAAGGACCATTCGTTAATTCCATTATCTTTATACATTCCAAAGTGAAGGTGGGGTGGGAATTTTCCTGATGTCCCTGGTGGACCATAACCAGAGCTTCCTACACTTCCAATGACAGTTCCGGGTTCTACAATGTCACCTACCGATAAATCCTTTGCAAATCCATTTAAATGAGCATAGTAGTGGTAGGTGTTATTTAAATCACGTATACCAATACGCCAGCCACCATATTTATTCCATCCTTTTAGTTCGACTACTCCGTAAGCTACTGCTCTAACAGGTGCTCCATAGCCAGCGAAAATATCGGTACCTTCATGGATCCTTCGACCACCCCATCCTCTTCTATCTCCCCATGTATTTTTGTAGGAGTAATTATATCCTCTAGGGATGGGAAATGATTTTCCATCTAAGTCTATTCGCTTAAAATGACGATAAATATTTGCGTTAGTCATAACGGAACGAACAGATTGATCACGTTTATAATAATTCCATAAAGCAATTCGAAAATCTGTATCATTCATTTCGTATTTTTTTAGATATTGTGCAAGTGTGAAGAGTAAGTCCTCCCCGTTTTTTCGGTCTACTTTACCATCCTTATTTCCATCGAGACCAATACCTCCAAAAATTTCAATTGAGATTGGATTAACATCATCGGGGTTTGGATTTGCAGGTCCAGCCCATTTTTCTGCAGGAATGTAATAGCCAATAATTTCATCTGGGTCAGGTAGATCCTTTCGGACATAGCGAATGCTACGCTCGAATTGATCTATTGCAGCCAAATAATACCAAGGAACTCCAGACCTTTCCTCTACCCTTTTGTATATATCCATTCTTTGTTGAAAAATTTCTTCTTGTGATAACTTTTGGGCAAGTCCATTCATAGATGGAAAAAAGAATGTAAAGAGGACTGCAAACATGATGATTTTTTTCATGAATATGTGAACCTCTTTTCATCAAAATTCAAATACTTGGCTAGTCATTTTGGTAATGACTTAGCCAAGTGTTGTATTTACTTGTTTTTATCCAACCATTGTTTATCAAGAACTTTGTCCCCCTGCGGTGAGCGTTCTACCATTAAATTTACTGTATCTTTTACAGTTTCATCTTTGTCTCGGGAAAATGAGTTCATCGAGGCAATATTTTTTACATCTTGTCTTATGGCAGGATCATCTGTTAAATATACGTGATACCAATCAGCAACCATATTACTTGCCATTGCTTTCACTAATCTAGCTGTTTTAATTCTTGTTTCAGGTTGCGTGTCTTGAATGATATAAGCAACGAGTACTTCTTCATCTGTTACCAGAACACTTGCATCATGTACATTAGGTAGTGTAACTAATAATTTGCTTATATTGTTTGCTGTTTCTTCTCGATTTAATCTTTTGTTAACTTTTTTCTGTTCAACAAATAAGTGGTTAGTATCATTTTGCGCTGGATTTTTTACTTGTCGAACAAATCCAAATTGTTCTGTATTCGTTTGGTTTGGATTGTAATCATCTGCTTGTTCATTCTGGTTAATAGTGGAACCATTATTATGATATATTCCGTTTTGACCGGCCTCATTTTGTTCATTATTATTACATGCAAAAAGTAACGTGGAGCTAAGAATGATAGTTGTGAAAATTCTAGGCTTCATCTACTACACCTCCTCTATTGTAGAATGTGCAAAAAAAAATTTTTTTTGTTAGTAAATGTTGGGGAATACGTTATAATCTAAATTAGGATGTTAGAGGCGGAGGTAAGAAAGTGATTACTATTAATAACCGACAATATGAATTAGTCGAGGAATTTCGTAATGGGTACAATGAAGAAGCTTTTAAAGACAGGTTTAGTGATGTTTTAACGAAATATGACTATATCGTTGGTGATTGGGGATATGGTCAATTACGTTTAAAAGGCTTCTTCTCAGATAAAAATAATAAAGCACCATACGATGCAAAAATAGGAACATTGACAGAGTATTTATATGAATACTGCAATTTCGGTTGTGCCTATTTTGTATTAAAGAAAGTGGAGAAATAAAACGGTTTACTAAAGTATATACGTTATTGAAAGCCAAACTATTTTTGATTTTCAACTTAGTTCGGCTTTTTTTATATGAATATAATTTGTTATGCATCCTCGAAAGGAACATCATTTTTTCCATCAGGATTATCATGAGGTGGATGAGAACCTTCAGCTTTGCGAGGGTTATCATGTAGTGATTTAAATTCATAATTAAATGCACTATAGGAACGTTGATCCTTCTTCCAAGCAGTTGATTTATTCTCTACTGGAGAATTTTTACCTCGTGGAGCACCGTAGGCACCTTCTGGTAACTCTTCTGGAATAATAAAGTTTCTTTGAACTTCTACATTTGAAACATCACTGTATTCTTTCTCGGTATCATGATTCATCTTTTTACCCTCCTTTTCTTTTAATGTAGCCTAACTGTAAATTTACATACTTCTTCTCTGACTTAATCTGGCATTAATCGACACATACACGTACATTTGATAAAATAAGGATGGAGAGGGGCGGTACTATGTATTTTGTCGATCGTGAAAAAATAGAAGCAAAATTACAGTTTTTTGAAAAACAGTTAACTTTATTAAATACACATAAAAATTGGAATACAAATATTGAAAGGGCTGCCTTGGAAAGAATAGTACATACAGTCATTGATTCAATTCTTGATGTAGGTAATGCAATGATTGACGGTTTTATTATGAGAGACCCAGGTAGCTATGAGGATATTGTGGATATTCTTACAGATGAAAAAGTAGTCACTTCATCTTTAGCATCGGAATTAAAGAAATTAATATCGTATAGAAAGATGCTTGTTCAACATTATGAAGAAGTGGATTATCAAAACTTGGAAGATATGATATACACAGTTTTAACGGATTTACAACAATTTCCATCAGCAGTTCGAACATATTTAACAGATGAGCTTGGTCCAATTTCAGCGTTTAGAAAATAAATGACATAGAGGAGAATTGGTAGTGAAAGAGTATAAAGGGTATTTAATCGACCTTGATGGCACAATGTATCGTGGATCAGAAAAAATTGATGCTGCAATTACATTTGTTGAAAGACTTGAAAGAAAAGGAATTCCTTATCTTTATGTTACGAATAATTCAACGAAAACACCTGAGAAAGTAGCGGAACACTTACAATCATTTGGTATTAATGCATCAGCTGATCAAGTATTTACGACTTCGATGGCGACTGCAAATTATCTATATGATAAAAAGCCTGATTGTTCAGTGTATGTAATCGGGGAAGAAGGTATTATTACTGCCATACAGGAAAAAGGCTTTACTATCACAGAAGACAAACCAGAAGCAGTTGTCATAGGTCTAGATCGTCAAATTAACTATGATAAGTTAGCTGTAGCCTGTTTAGCAGTTAGAGGAGGTGCAATGTTCATCTCCACAAACGGTGACATTGCCTTACCAACAGAACGAGGGCTATTGCCGGGAAATGGTTCCTTAACTTCTGTTATTAGTGTGTCTACACAGACAGATCCAATTTTTATCGGAAAACCACATTCCATTATAGTGGATCAAGCTCTTGAAAAATTGGGGCTTTCGAAAGAAGAGACAATCATGGTTGGAGATAATTATGATACTGATATTTTAGCTGGTATTCATTCTGGCTTAGATACGTTATTAGTTCATACTGGAGTAACAACAAAAGAAATACTTGCAGAGAAAAATATTCAACCTACATATGTAGTCCATTCATTGGATGAATGGGAGATATAAACAGAAATGCTGTCCAAAAAAGTGAATTTTGGACAGCTCTTTTTAATTTCGCTTATTAATTTGAGTTCCTCTTTTAATATTATTCAGCGCCAACTCTACTGTGAGCTAGTCGACTTGATGCTGCAGCTGCAATTGCACCGACAATGTCGTCGAGGAAAGTATGACATTTTCCAGTTGAATGATCGTTTAATTTCTCGAGAATTCCTGGCTTCTGTTTATCAATATATCCATAATTCGTGAATCCGATTGAACCATATACATTTACAATAGAAAAGGCTAAGATTTCATCTACTCCATATAAACTTTCATCACTTTCAATAATGGATTGGAGCGGTTGCTCTAATTTACCATTCTCTGCAAGCTTATCTAACTGAATTCCAGTTAGAATGGCATTTTGTACCTCTCTTTTTTGCAATACACGATCTATATTATAAATGCAATCTTTTAATTCTAAATCAGGATGATATTTCTTTTGCAAAAACATGACTAATTCGCCAATGTCTTCGATTGTCACACCTCTATCCATAAGCCATTGCCTTGCAGTTGTTTCAGAAATACTCATTTCTCTTTCTGTTCCCATGATACTCATCCTTTCAGCGTCTTTTTACATGAACGAAATAGTTTTATGAATAAAACTATGTCGATGGAAAACTAATCAGCAAGATACCTATTTCTCTTCATATAATACAAATAAGTAATATTTGAAAAGAGGGGTTTACTTGTCAAAAGATATTTTGGAATTATATTACGGAATCACACCACAACAATCAATAAATGATGGATATGCAATAAGGTTTGTTGTAGATAACTCCCTTTATACTCTTGTTCCTGTTACACATGTCGAAGAAGATACATTAATTGAATTATATGAGATGTCTGACCATATGGCAAAGAATGGAGACAAAAAAGTTTCGACATTTGTTGAGGGGAAAAACAAGAAATATCTAGTTACCCATGATGATCAAGATTATGTTCTCCTACATAATCATTATTTGCAACCTAATCAAAATAATAATACTGGAAGAAAACTTGCTATTTTTCATGAACGTGGTAGACTGATTCGAGCTGATTTTAAAGAACTAAATAGGGTGGGGCAATGGAAAAGCTATTGGATTAAGCGGCTAGAACAAATGGAAAATGTTTGGGCGGGGATGATTTCAGAACAACCTCGTGATGAATTTGATCATTTATTTATCAAATCTTTTCCTTATTATCTAGGTCTATGCGAAAATGCCATCCAATATTTAACTGATACGGAATTAGATGAACAGGTGACCCATTTAGATATGGGTTCAATCTGTCATCAAAGGTTCCATGATCATCTTTGGCAGTCGCAGCTTGAAATTCATAATCCATTTGATTGGGTATTTGATCATCCAGCTAGAGATATTTCTGAATGGATTAGAAGCAGTTATTTTCAAAATAGTCGTACAATCCAACCAGAAATCGTTCGATTTTTAAATGATTATCAATCGATTACACCTATTTCCGCTTTTACACTACGATTAACATATTCAAGATTATTATTTCCTCTACATTATTTTCAGTGTGTAGAAGAATATTTCCTAACTTCCTCAGAATCAGTAAAGAAACATTTAGAGGAGAAACTTGCAAAATACATTCGTGATGCAAAGCAATATGAATTATTTTTAGGTAATTTCTTTAAAATAACAGGTATGCAACAATCTGACCTTCCAGTGATTGATTGGCTTGCCTAAAAATGATGCAATACAGTACTTTAATATAAAAAGGCCACCTAAAATGTATGAGAAGCTCGGTAGTAAGAGCGTGTACTTACATTTAGGTGGTCTTTGGTTATTCAAAGTATATTAAAATACTTGTTCCACTTCTAAAATTCCTGGAACTTCCTCAATTAATGCACGTTCAATTCCAGCTTTTAATGTAATCGTTGAGCTTGGACATGTTCCACATGCACCTAGAAGACGTAGTTTTACAATTCCTTCGTCTACATCTACAAGTTCGCAGTCTCCACCATCACGTAGTAGAAATGGACGTAATTTATCGAGTACTTCTTGAACTTGTTCTGTAATTGTTGCTTCAGGCATTGAAATCGACTCCTTTCATTATAATAATTATAATCAGATTGGAGGAAAAAATCTATATATAGGATACAAAAAGACGGATTTATAATTTTAGCCTTTATGATATTTATATAACCATAACACACCTGATTTAAGAATTCGAGCAATTCGTCCTGTTATTGCATGGTCAGCCATTAATCCAAAGCCATGCTTCTTTCCTAAAGAACCAAGAACTCCTTTTAACTTAATGGTAGGCATTTCTTCTGGAAGCTCCGTTTTTGTCCAACGCCTTTTCATAATATCTACAATTTGTTCTGCTTGACCCTCAGCTAATTGTGCACTGGGAGCAAATGGTAAACTTGCACAATCTCCAACTACATAAATATGTTCATAGTTTGGTATATTATGGTGTTTTGTTAAAATTACTCTTCCTTGACGATCTTTTTCTACTTCCAAATTACGGACTATTTGATTAGGTTTTATTCCAGCAGTCCAAACAACTTCATCTGTATGAATTGGTTCATCATGGTTATAGAGAACTGATCTTTCCACTTTTGTAATATTTGCCTCATTAATTACTTCTACGCCGTTTGTTTCAAACCAGTTTTGGACATATCTACTTACACGCTCTGGAAAAGAGGGGAGAATTGTTTTCCCACGGTCGAACAGTTTTATTTGTAAATCTGGTCTGCTCTCACGTAATTCACTTGCAAGCTCAATCCCACTTAAACCAGCTCCGACAATACTAACTGTAGAATTTGCAGAGAGATTATTTAAAGCTTGATACGTTTCACGTGCTTTTTCGATAGTTTGAATACTTAATGAATATGTATCTGCTCCAGGCACATTATGATACTTATCTTCGCAACCTAGACCAATGACTAGCTCGTCAAATCGGATAGGTTCCAGATGTGTTAGCTCAACTAAGTTTTCACTTAAATTAATATTAGTGATTTCATCATAAATAATTTTTAACTGTGGATGTTCAGGAAATGGAACACGAACCTCTTGATCGGAAACAGTACCTGCTGCTAGTGCATAGTGTTCTGTTTTTAAAGAATGATAAGGTACCCTATCAATTAAAGTAATCGTTATATCTTTAGGTACATGATTCGGTAATAATTCCTGCAAAATTCGCATGTTGCCATAGCCGCCACCAAGAAGTACAAGATTTCTCATGAAATATCCCCTTTATGTATTTCTCTCTCTTTAAGGAAATTATAGTAAAATAGCGCTTTCTTTCCTCTAAAGTATAGCTGATTTCACTATGATATACAACAATACAAATTGTTTCTAGTGCTCACATTTTGACTATCGCTTTAGAAACGAGTAGGATAATAGTGTTAACGAGGTGATGAGCTTGAATCCAATTATCGAATTTTGTATTAGTAATTTAGGTAGCGGGGGATATGAGGCTTTACAGATTCTCGAAGAAGACCCCGATTTGGATATAGTAGAATATGGCTGTCTGGATCATTGTGGACTTTGTGGTGAGACACTATATGCACTTGTAAATGGTGATGTTGTAACAGCTGAAACTCCTGAAAATTTAATAGCCGCAATTTACCAACATCTTAAAGATAATCCAATGTTTTAATCCATTTCGATTAGTTGTGAAGTTGAACACTGCGGTATATACTATTTATAATAAGAGCATACACTGAAAGGGAAGGGGTGTAGAATATGAGTGAAGCAATTATTTTAACAGAAGCAGCTGCATTGCAGATTAAGGACATGATGAAGGCAAATGGAGAAGAAGGTGCGTATTTCCGCTTTTCCATTAATGGTGGTGGATGTAGTGGTCTCTCATATGGTATGAGTTTAGATCAAGAAAAGGCAGACACGGACACTTATTTAGAGCAACACGGGATTGGTATCGTTATAGATAAGGACAGTGCACCGATTGTAGCAGGTACAGTGATTGATTATAAGCAGTCACTTATGGGCGGAGGCTTTACAATCGATAATCCAAATGCCCTTGTATCTTGTGGATGTGGAACATCTTTCCGTACTGCAACAGTAACAGGAACTCCTGAGAATTGTTAATGATATATATAAAGCCAATGCAATTTAATTTGCATTGGCTTTTCTTTTTACTCAAATAAAGAGGTAGATGTTATCCGAATACTGCATGTGTAGCTATACCGCATCGGAAATACACTTCGCTTTCCGCGGGCTTAGAAAAGTGAAAGGCGCTTGCTTATCGGCGACAAGCAAATGTTCTGAGACAAAGAAAGGCGTTCTTTGCCTTTCATGTCTCAGGTTATTTAACCTCGAGCCGATAGCGCCTACAGCTAGACAAGGCTAATGAGCCTCCTCGGCGCTAAACGCCTGTCTAGCTGTAGGCTCCTAGCGGCTGGCGAACGAGACATTCCTTCCCCTACGATAAGTCAACATCGGCTCATTCTTCGCCGTGTTTCCTTTATCTCAGTACAGGATTGTCTCCCGTTCGTACGCCGCTAAACAGTCGCCTCCGCTTTTCTTTCTGCGGGGTCTCATCGAGGCCTTTGCTCCCGCAGGAGTCTTCGTGTATTTCCTCTGCTGATAACTTTAAATTCGTATTGATGTTTGAAAATGACCGAACTATCTCGATTTAATTCAAGTATTAGTTTGGTCATTTGCTTTATCAATATTCCATTGTTCCAGCCTCTATCTTACTATTCAAATAAAGAGGTTGAGTGCATCGGTTGTAGTCTAGCTTTTGGATCGATATATGCTTTCGCATTGCTTACTGCTGTTGGGGCTTCTCCGAATCCAGTAGCAATTAACTTAATTTTCCCTTCGAAAGTGGTGATATCACCAGCTGCATAGATTCCTGGAATATTCGTTTCTTGTTTACTATTAACTACGATGGAATTCTTCTCAATTTCTAATCCCCAGTCTTTAATTGGACCGAGTGATGAAACAAATCCGTAATTACAAATTAGTGAATCGATATTAATAGTCTTCGTATTCTCGCCTCTAACTTCTTGTACAATAAGCTGTTCGATAGCTTCTTCGTTACAAACAATATCACTAGCGATATATGGTGTAATAATTTCAACTTTAGAATTTTTTAGTTGTTCAACGCTACTTTCGTGTGCTCTGAATTTATCTCTACGGTGTATAAGTGTAACTTTTTCTGCAATAGGCTCAAGCATTAATGCCCAATCAACTGCAGAGTCGCCTCCACCTAAGATTGCAACTCTTTGACCTGCAAATTTATTCATATCATCTATAAAATAATGTAGGTTTTTACCTTCATATTTATCTGCATTTTCAAGCTCTAGACGACGTGGTTGGAATGCACCGATTCCAGCTGTTATGATGATTGTTTTCGAATAATGAATTTCATCATTTGAAACTAGTTTAAATGTACCATCTTCTAATTTTTCTACCCCCGTCACAGCTTGTCCAAGGCAGACTGTTGGTGAAAACATAGCCATTTGTTCTTTTAAATTATTTACAAGCTCCTGGGCTTTAATTTTAGGAAATCCAGCTACATCATATATATATTTCTCAGGATAAAGGGTTGCAAGCTGTCCGCCAAGTTGAGGAAGACTTTCAATAACCTTAACGGAAGCATTTCTTAAGCCGCCATAAAAAGCAGCAAATAAGCCTGTTGGTCCTCCACCTAAGATGGTAATATCATAAACTTTTTGATCTTCTTTCAAAGAAAACCCCTCCAATAATTCGTCAAAATTCACCTTTTTCTATCATACCACATAGGGAAGTTACCTACATAATGGTTTACTATTTCTCCCTTTAACAATTTTTCATCATCTTGAAATTTATTTCAGAATATTCCCAACTTGTATTTTTGGATGAAACGACTTGAAAAAGGGGAATAATAGCATATAATAAATATGAGACGAATTTATGACATTTTTCTATGTTTTTATATGGGTACGTGAAGTGCATCACATTAATTATTCTAAACATATTTTTTGTAAAGAACAATGTATTTCTGTACTAGTAAACATAATTTGATGACAAAGGTGGAAGTGTTAATAATGAAGAGACCAAAGATAGTTGTTCTAGGCGCTGGGTATGGCGGTTTAATGACAGTAACTCGTTTACAAAAGCAATTAAGTAGTAATGAAGCAGATATCGTTTTAGTTAATAAAAACGACTATCATTATGAAACCACATGGCTTCATGAAGCATCTGCTGGAACTCTACATCATGATAAAGTCCGCTATGATGTATCAAGTGTTATTGACAGTGGAAAAGTACAATTTGTACAAGCTACAGCATTAAAAGTAGATCACAACGCGAAGAAAGTTATTCTCGAAGATGGCGAACTTGATTATGATTATCTTGTAGTAGCACTTGGTGCTGCACCTGAAACATTTGGTATTCAAGGTTTAGATAAATACGCGTTCTCCATTGTGAATGTGGATGCAGCTCGTCAAATTCGTGAACATATTGAATACCAATTTGCGACATATAAAGTAGAAGAAGATAAAAAACCAGAACGCCTAACAATTGTTGTTGGTGGAGCAGGATTTACTGGTATAGAATTTTTAGGTGAACTAGGAAATAGAATTCCTGAATTATGTAAAGAATATGATATCGATCAAGAATTAGTAAGAGTTATTTGTGTGGAAGCAGCACCTTCTGCTTTACCAGGATTTGATCCAGAACTTGTAAAGTATGCAATGGCACACCTAGAGAAAAAAGGTGTTGAATTCATGATTGGAACAGCTATTAAAGAAGCTACTCCTGAAGGAATTAAAGTTGCTAAAGGTGAAGATGAAATAGAAGAAATTAAAGCTGCTACAGTTGTTTGGGCAGCGGGTGTTCGCGGTAACCCAATTATTGAAGCATCAGAATTTGAAAACATGCGTGGACGTGTAAAAGTGGATGCTAACTTACGTGCTCCTGGTTTGTCAGATGTATTCATCATTGGAGACTGTTCATTAGTAATTAATGAAGAAATCAATCGCCCATACCCTCCAACAGCACAAATTGCAATGCAGCAAGGTGAACTTGTAGCTAAGAATATTGCTAATTTAGTTAAAGGGAATACACATTTAGAGACATTTGTATTTGATAATAAAGGTACAGTTTGTTCTTTAGGTCATGATGATGCAATTGGGGTTGTATTTGGTAAAAAAGTAACTGGAACAACTGCTTCATTTATGAAGAAAATGGTCGATAACCGTGCTCTATTAATGGTTGGCGGTGTAGGTCTTACATTGAAAAAAGGAAAATTTAAATTCTTCTAATAGAATGGCTTTGATAAAGTTCATTTTTGTTAACAACTTTATTGATTGTAGCGGATGTACACGAGACTCCTGCGGGAACAGCACGAGCCGAAGATCCACTTGGCAATGCGGTTTTCTTTGCCAAGTTAGCTGAGGCCGTGCCCGCGGAAAGCGAGTGTACAGGAGCGAAGATCAACAACAGAGCTTATAGAATAATTTGAAATGTGCAGAGTCTTCATGACTCTGCTTTTTTTATATTTGTAGTCATCAACTGCTTCATCAATTGTCATAATATCGTCGCTGGATTTATATTGACGCTGAAGTTTAGATTAAGTAAACTGTAGTTTAGTGTTAAATCAAGGGGGTTCATGGCGATGACTTTGCCACTTCTACTAATATCTATGCTATTATTTTGTGTCTTATTTTTCGGTATCGGATTTATACTTAATATGCTTTTGCGAATGACATGGTTAATGGCATTTATTTACCCAATAATCGCTTTACTAATCATATCAGATGCGAAATTCAGTGAATATTTTACCAATACTTCTGATTCATTCTCTTCATTAGGTTACAATATTGTTCATCTAGCACCTGCTGATATTATGATCCTACTATCAGGACTCTTAGGTGCAATACTTTCAGGTCTCACAATGAGAATCTTGAGGGCAAAAGGGTATCGCATGTTTTAAACTATTCAAAAAAGGTCTCCAATAAGTCATATCAGGACTTGTTGGGGATTTTTTCATGTAAACAATTTAGTATTCCACTTTGAGCAACATAGCTAGGAAATTAATTTTGAATAACTTCTCTAAAAAAAGGAAAGGATTATCTTTGAGAGGAGTGTAGAAATGGTATTTTTGCAAAAGTGGAGTAAAAGGTTGTTAATGATTAGTTTATTCATCTTCGCTTTAAGTGTAACTGTAGAGTCAATTACAGGATTAAATACAAAAACATTTGCAGCATGGTCTATTTCTAAGGTGAATATCCAAGATGAAAATAATAACGGGTTCTTCAAGCCAATAAAATCTTTCTATACTGCACTAGGGAATTATACATATCAATTAGCATCTAGTTCAAAGATAGCTCAATCATCTGTTACGTTAGAAGACTCTGATGATTGGACAAAGTATCCTAGTAAGCAAGTTGTAGCAACTGGATATACTGCTGGAGTTGAATCTACAGGAAAGAATCCCAATCATCCAGCATATGGGATTACATTTTCTGGTGTTAAAGTAAAACGTGATTTATTTTCAACAATTGCTGCTGATCCAGATGTTTTTCCCTTAGGTACAGTACTATATATACCTGATTATGGATTTGGTGTTGTTGCAGACACAGGGTCCGCAATAAAGGGGCATACGATAGATTTGTACTATGAAACCGTTGAGGATGTCTATAATGAATGGGGAAAACGGACAGTTGATGTTTATATTATTAAAGAGGGCAATGGTACGTTAACAGAAGAAGAGCTTACAGCATTAAATGAGAATAAATCAATGCAAGTATTCCGACAACAATTTATCAAAAAGAATAAAGAATAATAAGAAAAAAGCGGTTGGGTTGCCGACCGCTTTTTTTCATCCATTCATCACAATATCGATAATCTGATACACTAGTAATGCCCAGATAATTCCTGTTAAACAACCAAAGAATACTTCAACAGGTTTATGCCCTAATAGCTCCTTCAGTTTTTTAAATTCCCTATTTTTTTCCTCCGGCGTTTTTCCATGCCACTCGTGAATATCTGTGAACATTTTTTGGAAATCAATCGCTAATCTATTTAGAACAGCAGCTTGTTCTCCAGCTTGCCTTCTAACGCCAGTTGCATCAAACATGACGATTACAGCAAATACAGCAGATACAGCAAATAAATTGGAACCAACTCCAGATTCGATAGCAATACTTGTAGTTACTGCCGATACACCTGCGGAATGGGAACTAGGCATTCCACCCGTAGATGTGATTAGTGTCCAGTCAATTTTGCGTGACATGATATAGTGGAGAGGGACTTTAATAAATTGTGCAAAGAATATTGCAGTAATTGCTGTCCAAAGAGGGAAATTTAGCAGGAAATCCATAGGAAACATCCTTTCCATAACAGTGAAACATCAACATAATTAAGTTTATGATACCACAAATAGTCCATCTTAAATCAATTTCCTTTTAGTATTTATACTTCGAAAATCGAAATAAAAATGATAATAGGATATAATCAACATTGAGGTGAGAAGAATGTTTAATGTATTACAGGGAAATGTATTTGAAACGGATCAGGAATGTGTAATAGTTGGCTTATTCGATCGACCAGAAAAATTTGCAGGGAAATTAACCAGCCTTGATGAATTATTTGCTGGTGAATTAAGTGAACTTGTGAAGTCAGGTGATATTTCTGCTAAGAGGAAAGAAGTCTCATTAATTCATGGATTAGGTAAATCAAAGGTAAAACGTTTATTATTTGTTGGTCTCGGAAAGGAAAAGGAATTAAATTACTCAGAACTTAAATTAGTATTAGGTACTGTAAGTAAAAAGCTTACATCTATGCGTATTGAATCATTTGCAGTCATGTTAGATTCATTTATATGTGAGCGAATCCCGTCCGACGATATTGCACATGCATTTGCAGAAGCATACACATTAGCTACATATGAATTCGCTAATTATAAGCAAAAATCAAATGAACCCGAAGTGAAAATTAAAGAGATAAATGTGTATACAGAGGAAGAGTCCTCAGAAATAGAATTAGCATTACAAACAGGTTATACGTATGGAAATGCAACGAATTCGGCTAGAACTCTTGTGAACTTACCTGGTAATATGTTGACACCAACTGAATTAGCTACTTATGCGAAAGATCTAGCAACAAAATATGAATTAGAGGTTGAAATATTAGACAGATCAGAGATCGAAAAGCTAGGTATGGGAGCATTTCTTGCTGTAAATAAGGGATCTGTAGAGCCACCTTATATGATTGTACTTAAATACCAAGGGAAGAAAGAGTGGAATGATGTAATAGGTCTAGTTGGAAAAGGAATTACTTTTGATACTGGGGGATATTCTTTAAAACCAAAAGATGGTATCGTTGGTATGAAAACAGATATGGGTGGAGCAGCAGCTGTACTTGGTGCAATGGAGATAATTGGGGCGACAAAACCTGAACAAAATGTTGTTGCTGTTATCCCTACTACGGATAACATGGTTAGTGGTGATGCATTTAAGCCAGATGATGTTATTACGTCTATGAGTGGTAAAACTATTGAAGTACTTAATACGGATGCAGAAGGACGTCTTGTACTTGCTGATGCAATGACATATGCAAAGCATCATGGAGCAAATTATTTAGTTGATATTGCTACATTAACAGGTGGAGTGATTGTAGCGTTAGGATTAGATAAAACTGGAGCACTTACAAATAATGAATATTTATTTGAACAGATATTAGAAGCATCGCATGAAGCAGATGAATTTATCTGGAGATTACCATACACTGAAAAAGATAAACAACGTGTTCGAAACAGTAAGATGGCAGATTTAAATAATTCTCCAGGGAGAGAAGGGCACGCTATTATGGGTGGTGCCTTTGTAGGAGAATTTGCAGAAGATACGCCTTGGGTTCATTTAGATATTGCTGGTACTGCTACGACAAAGAGTGCGCACGAGCTAGGACCTGATGGTGCTACAGGTGTAATGGTTAGAACATTAGCTATATTTATCGATAATTTTAATCCAAATAGAGAATAATGAGTAATATACGTAATCCTTAGAGCTAGAACAGCTTTAAGGATTCTTTTTTGTATATAAACTATTATGTGTAAAAATTATCCATTGACGAAAATAGGTAGAACAGGGTACACTAGTTCAGTGTTTTTAACACTCTACCAATTTAGTAAGGTAAAGTGTGTGCTGGAAAGGAGTTTTTACAAGATGAATGCAGTCGTTGTAGCTGTTCTGATTATGTTATTATTAAGTCTTTTACGTGTAAATGTCGTATTCGCACTTATTGCCGGAGCTTTTGTAGGAGGGTTATTTGGTGGGCTAAGTACAACAGAAGTTGTAGAAGCATTTTCATCCGGTGTTGGTGGAGGAGCGAAAATCGCTTTGAGTTATGCATTACTAGGTGGATTTGCAGTAGCAATTACATATACAGGTTTACCAAAATGGCTTGTTGAAAAACTGTTGAAAATTGTGAGTAATCAGGGAGATTCCCGTAGGAAAGCATTATCGAAGTCACTAATCATATTAATTATCTTAATCATTTCCTGTTTTTCTCAAAATGTTATACCAATACACATTGCGTTTATTCCTTTATTAATTCCGCCAATTTTATATATATTAAATGAGCTACAATTAGATCGTCGTTTAATTGCATGTGTGTTAACATTTGGATTAATAGCGCCGTACATTTTACTACCAGTCGGTTTTGGCCAACTCTTTCAACAGCTTCTAGTTGATAATATACAAGCGAGTGGTCTTAATATAAGTATGAATGATATTCCAAAATCCTTGCTAATTCCAGTAGGTGGAATGTTAATAGGGTTACTTTTCTCTATCTTTATTTCGTACCGGAAACCACGGAAGTATAAACAGGTTGAAATGAAGGTAAATGAGGAGGAAGAAGTAACATATTCTTATTCAAGAATTACATTTGCCATCCTTTCCATTATTGTGACAATGGTGATTCAAATCATAACGGATTCCATGATTTTTGGTGCGATGGCAGGAATAATTGTTATTTATATTAGTGGTTCAATTAAGTGGAGTGAAGCTGACCCACTATTGACAAAAGGAATGCAAATGATGGCATTCATTGGATTTGTCATGATAGCAGCATCTGGTTTTGCAGAAGTAATTGAGCAGACAGGGGATGTGGATACACTTGTTCATAGTGCAGCAAACATTATTGGAGATAATAAATCACTTGGTGCATTATTAATGCTCATTGTTGGCCTCCTTGTAACAATGGGAATTGGTTCATCCTTTTCAACGATTCCAATTATAGCGACAATCTTTGTACCATTAGCGCTAGAAATTGGATTTAGTCCACTTGCAACAATTAGTCTAGTTGGTACTGCTGCTGCGCTAGGGGATGCGGGATCACCTGCTTCTGATAGTACATTGGGACCGACATCTGGCTTAAATATGGATGGACAACATAATCATATATGGGATTCATGTATTCCAACTTTCTTACATTATAATATTCCACTAGTGATATTCGGTTGGATTGCAGCGATGGTATTATAAGAAATAATTCATTAAAATCTAGGATTGCCCATGCCATCTTCTCCTTCATTGCATAAACAGATAGAGAGATACTTTATATAAAGATGAAGGAGGTAATGATATTGCGTTATTATCGTGGTCCGGTAAGACAAGATGAAAGGTTCTTTTTCTTAGGTGCCCCGTTAATTGGTGGTTTTGTTGGTGGTTTACTAGGCAGTGCTTTAGTTAGACCACGTCCATTTGTGTACCCATATCCACCACCAGTTTATTATCCATATCCTTACGGAGGTCCAACACCATACGGGTATGGTCCATATAATTATTAAAATTGATATTAGGCTCTCTAATTTTTGGAGAGCTTTTTGTTTTTATTCCATAAATCACTATATAATTACATATATATAGGGATGAAACGGGGTGATTAATACATGGAGACTAAAAATACATTAATAGAAGCATTAGGAATAGAACTAATCGAGATAGGTCAAGGGAAAGTCATTGCTACCATGCCTGTAGATAATCGGACAAGACAGCCTGTCGGTTATTTACATGGAGGAGCTTCTGTAGCATTAGCAGAAACGGTTGCGAGTATCGGAGCTGCAGCATTAATCGATTTGGATAAAGAAATTTGCTTTGGTCTAGAGATAAATGCAAACCATATTCGCTCAAAACAAGAAGGTCTTGTGACAGCAGTAGCTGAAGTTCTACATCAAGGAAAATCAACGATGGTGTGGGATGTGAAAATCCGAGATGAAGAGGAACGGTTAATATGTGTTTCAAGGTGCACAGTAGCGATAGTTCCTAAAAAGAAATAATTTAAATTATATAAAGGCTATTGGAACAAAGAGTTTAAGGGGAAATAGAAAAAGTCGAACTTTTACTTGGATTATACAAGTTAGTTCGACTTTTGTATTTCTATATGTGAGCTCGAAAATCGCTCCTAGTCTTATAATACGTTAAAGTACCTAGCATCTGGATGTGCAAATACAATTGCAGACACAGATGCTTCAGGTTCCATCATAAATTCTTCTGTTAGTTGGACACCTATATCCTCTGGTTTTAGTAATTGGAATAGCTTTGCTTGGTCTTCTAGATTTGGACATGCAGGATATCCGAAGGAGAAGCGTTGTCCTTGATATTTAGCTGCAAATCGGTCACGCATTGTGAAATCTGTGGAATCTGGAAAACCCCATTGATCTCGTATTTCTTGATGTAATCTTTCTGCAAATGCCTCAGCGAGTTCAAGTGCAGTTGCTTGTAATGCATGACTCTCTAGGAATTTCCCTGCTGTTTTTAATTTTTCAGCTGCTTCACGAACTCCATGTCCTGCTGTTACCTGCATAAAGGCAACATAGTCCATTTCCCCACTATCAACTGATTTTAAGTAATCAGCCAAACAAAGAAACGGTGTTTTAGCTTGTCTAGGGAAGGTAAATCTCTCTATTTCTGTTTTTGAATCCGTAGGATCATAGATGATGACATCGTCGCCATCTGACTGAGCCGGGAAAAATTGATACATACCTGCTGGTTTTAAAGTATCTTCCGCTAAAAATCCAGTAACTAAATCATGAAGATCTAATGCACGCTCTTCGCCGTTTTCTAACATTTTTTCCACATTACCACGGAGTCCAAGGTGATGACCTATTAACGTACGCATATTAATATATGGATACAAATGTGATAAGGAATAGTTTCGTATTACATGTCGACGTAGATCAGATGGAATAAAAACTGGGACATTATCACGAACCGTTTTTACAGCTTTAACAGAAACATCCACATCCTTTATAGATGCTCGGTAAGCTTCTGATTCGATTCTCTTTAGTCGTTGTTCTTCCAACTCTTGTAGTAATAGAGCTTTTTCTTCATCATTTTGAAGCCTGTTTGCTATATCTAGCCCTTGCATTGCATCCTTCGCATAAATTACTGGTCCATCATATTCAGGAGCAATCTTTGTTTCTGTAAAACGGCGGGTAAGAGCAGCACCTCCGACTAAAATAGGTATATCGACACCTGCAGCTTTAAAGTCTTGTGCGGTTAATACCATTTGTTGGGCTGATTTCACAAGTAAACCTGAAAGACCAACCATATCTGGTTTTTCTTTTCGAATAACCTCAATTAATGTTGCAGGAGTTACCTTAATTCCAATATCAAGCACCTTATATCCATTATTACTTAAGATTATATCTACTAGGTTTTTTCCAATATCATGAACATCGCCTTTTACAGTGGCAAGTACAATCTTGCCTTTCCCTGAGTCATCCTCACTTTTTTCCATGAATTGTTCCAGAAAGGAGACAGATGCCTTCATAACTCCTGCACTTTGAAGAACTTCCGCAACAATTAATTGGTTATCGTTAAATAGTCTACCTACCTCAGCCATTCCATCCATCAATGGCCCATTTATAACATCTAATGGCGTGTCGTACATTTTTAATGCAGCTTCTAGATCTGGAATAAGTCCTTCTTTCGTCCCTTCGATAATATAATAAGCAAGTCGCTCTGGAACTGTTTTTGGTATATCATCTTCTGATTTTTCCTTTTTCTTATCACGGTAAAAATCTGTAAAGTCTGCAAGAGTTTGATCATTTGTATGGAATAAAAGATCATTTGCTAACTTTATTTCATTTTCAGGAATAGATGCATAGCGTTCTAATTTTTCCGTATTAACAATTGCATAATCAAGTCCTGCTTGCGTACAGTGATATAAATAGACTGCATTTAGTACTTCACGTCCAACTGGAGGGAGGCCAAAGGAAACATTACTTACTCCTAATGTTGTTAATGTACGTGGAAGTTTCTCTTTAATCAGCCTAATTCCTTCAATTGTTTCGATTGCGGATCCAATATATTGTTCATCACCTGTTCCAACTGGGAATACGAGGGGGTCAAAGATGATATCCTCCGGTTGTAGTCCCCATTTATGGACAAGTAGGTCGTAGGAGCGTTTGGCTATTTCTAGTTTCCGTTCACGTGTGACAGCCATTCCGGTTTCATCAATCGTTCCAACTACAACAGATGCACCATACTTTTTCACAAGGGGAAGGATGACATCAAAACGGTCCTCACCATCCTCTAAGTTAATAGAATTAATGATGGCTTTTCCTTGTGAAAATTTTAAAGCTGCCTCAATTACTTTTTCATCAGTAGAATCAATAACAAGAGGTACTTTTACCTTCTTAACGACTTCCTTCATAAAATTAACCATGTCTTCTAGCTCATCGCGATCTGGGTTGGCAAGGCAAATATCAATAACATGTGCTCCGCCTTTTACTTGTGCACGAGCAATTTCTGCAGCTTCTTCAAATTTACCTTCAATGATTAGTCGTTTGAATTTACGTGACCCAATAACATTTGTACGTTCACCAATTAATAATGGTCGCATCGATTCATCATAAAAGAGTGGTTCTATTCCAGAAACAGCATGCCCATGTGCCAATTCCGGTTTTTTTCTAGGTGCTTTATCATCAACAGCATCACGAATTGCACGTATATGGGCCGGTGTTGTACCACAGCAACCACCAACAATATTGAGCCAGCCTTTATCAGCAAAACCTGCTAATTTTTTTGATAAAGATTCAGGTGACTCATGATAATGTCCTTCCTCATCGGGAAGACCAGCGTTTGGATAACAGCTAACATAACTTGTCGCTAAATCAGATAGAGAACGCAAATGATCTGTCATAAATTCTGGTCCAGTAGCACAGTTTAGTCCGACAGATAGAGGTTTAATATGTTCAATGGAGATATAGAACGCCTCAATACTTTGGCCAGCAAGAGTTGTTCCCATTGGCTCGATTGTTCCGGAAATCATCACTGGGATTTCGAAACCAACTTCGTCAAAAGCCCGCTTTATCCCAAGTGTGCCAGCTTTCACATTAAGCATATCCTGGCTTGTCTCTAACAAGAGTAAGTCACAGCCACCCTCAATTAATGCTTTTGCTTGTACATAAAAGTCATCAGAAAGTTCTTCAAATGTTATTCCACCAGTCACAGACAACGTTTTTGTCGTTGGCCCCATAGCACCAGCTACAAAACGTGGCCAATCTGATGTGGAAAATTCCTTTGTACATTTTTTAGCCATTTCTGCTGCCCGGA
The DNA here is from genome assembly GCF_042655485.1 of Lederbergia graminis. Taxonomy (NCBI): domain Bacteria; kingdom Bacillati; phylum Bacillota; class Bacilli; order Caryophanales; family Bacillaceae; genus Lederbergia; species Lederbergia graminis. The sequence goes on along the minus strand of NZ_JBHSMC010000004.1, from coordinate 47,663 downwards.
AGTTAATCTCATATGCCTTATCTCCGAGATTGTATTCATTTAATACAATAGGAGTTCCACCGAAAGTATTAGTGGAGATAATATCGGCACCTGCTTCTAAATACTCCCGATGTATGTTGTAAACTACTTCGGGTTTTACTAGATTCAAGTATTCATTGCAACCTTCATATTCTTCTCCACCAAAATCATCCGCTGTTAAATTAGCATTTTGTAGCATCGTACCCATTGCACCATCGAAAATAAGTATTCGATTCTGAAGTTGTTGTTCAATTGATTGATTTGGCATAGGTATCTTCTCTCTCTTTCTTGTTATCGATTTGATGGATGTGCTGAACTAACTGTAAAGACATGTCATATCTTAGGAGTGGAGTTATAATATAAATACCATTAAATAAATCAGCAGCAGTATCAATTAGTTCTTTTGCAATTTGAACACCCTCTGCTGTCGCTTGTTCACGATTTTCTCCACATGCCCGCATACGCTCTAATACTTCATCTGATAGTTTTATTCCAGGTACCTCATTGTGTAAAAACTCGGCATTTCGTATGTTTGTAAGAGGCATAATACCAATGAAAATCGGTTCTGATAAATGTTTTGTTGCTTCATAGATATCAATAATTTTTTCCTTCGTATAAACAGGCTGTGTAATGAAATAATCAGCACCTTTGGCTATTTTCTTCTCTAGGCGTTGGACGGCACGGTGTAATTGGTGAACATTTGGATTAAAAGCAGCTGCGACAGAGAAATTAGCTTTCTTCCGCAATGGCTTTCCGGAAAATGAAATACCTTCATTCAGCTTTTTAATTAGTTGAAGTAAATCCATACTAGAAACATCATATACACTCGTAGCACCAGGGAAATCTCCTATTTTCGTTGGGTCACCAGTAACAGCGAGAATATCATGAATTCCAAGTGCATCCAGTCCCATTAAATGTGATTGTAGTCCAATTAAATTTCTATCTCTACACGTAATATGAGCAAGAGGACGAATGTTGTTTTCCATTTTTAAAATGGATCCCATTGCCATATTACTAATTCTCGGAGATGCCAAGGAGTTATCTGCCATTGTGATAGCATCAATTCCAGCTTCATTTAGCACTTTTGCTCCATCAATAAACTTAGTGGTGTCAAGGTGTCGAGGTGTATCTAGCTCCACAATTATAGTCCTTTTCTTTTTCGCCTTTTCATGGAGTGGTTCGTTTTTAGTTGGCTCAGCTTCTCGAATAACGATTGGTTTTTGTGGAGTGACAGTTTTCTTGTTTATTGGAGGAATTTCTCCAATTCGTTTTTTTACAGCGGCAATATGCTTTGGTGTAGTCCCACAACAACCACCGATTAAACGAACACCTTCATCACGTAGAAGGAGAGCGGCACGTCCAAAATAATCAGCTTCTGATTCAAAGACGACACGACCATCTTCTACATCAAGGAGACTTGCATTTGGAAATGCAGATAAAAATGCGTTTTTAGGTAATGTTACAGATTCAAATGCTTGGATGGTATGATATGGACCAAGTCGACAATTAACACCGACAACATCAGCACCTATCGATACAAGTTGGTGTAATGCTTCGTTTAGTGCTAGTCCATTTTGTAATACACCAGGATCATGCATAGAAACTTGAGCAATAATGGGGGTGTCTGTTAATTTTCGTAAATGAGTTACTACTGTGGATAGTTCTTCAAAATCATAATATGTTTCTAGTAAGAGTCCATCAGGATTACCTGCTAGGAGGTATTGTACTTGTTCATTTACAGATGTAATGATTTCTTCTAATGTTGCATCACTTTTGCGAATTCCACGTATGCCACCAATTGTTCCAAGGACATATTGTCCACCAGGTGCAGCTGCTTGTTTAGCAATGTTGATAGCGGCTTCGTTAATTGCTTTTACTTGGTTTTCTAAACCATGACGAGCTAGTTTAATAGCATTGGCACTATAACTATTTGTTTGAATAATATCAGCACCGGCTGAAATATACTCTTGATGAATTTTCTCTATTATTTCTGGTTTTGCAAGATTTAATTCTTCATAACAATAATCAATACCGTATGAGTATAGTAATGTTCCCATGGCTCCATCTGCGGTTAGTACATTAGATTTTAATTTTTCTAGTAAATTCATACATATTTTCTTCCTTTCGTTAAAAAAAAGCCTTCAAAAGAAGGCTTTACGAGTTTATGACATTCGTTCCTTCTCATCTTTCGAACCTAAAAAGTTCGCTGGATTTAGCACCTTGCCAGTAGGCTGGTTGCTGAAGCTTCATTGGGCCAGTCCCTCTGCTTCTCTTGATAAGAAAAGTAATTCAATTGTTAAATTATTAGAATAATCATAACGTTAGTAATATGATGATGTCAAGATGAATTTTTGTATTAAATTTACAAATGCAAGGTGATACATAAACAATTTTATTTGGATTTTATCTCTTTTGTCTTAACGTCTAAGTCGTCTTGTACACTACGCTTATGTAGTTTTACTCCTGAAAAGTAAGCAGCGCGTGCTATTAAATGACCTGATACAGGAGCAGTCAAAAAGATAAATACTATTCCCAATAAAATTCGTGGGTTTATTTCTCCGTCTGCAGAGTAAAAGTAAAGCAATGTTGCTCCTAATGTTACTAATACGCCTAGCGTTGTAGATTTGGATGCTGCATGGTTACGAGTGTATACATCAGGTAAACGCAAAACACCTACACTTGAAACAATGCTTAAAAATGTACCAATTAAAACTAGAACACATATTGTAATTTCAATCCCTGCGCTCATATTCAATAATATCCCCTTTCTGTAAGAACTTCGAAAATGAAACAGTTCCGATGAAAGAAAGGATACCAAATAAAATAATCACATCGAGAAACGCCTTTGTACTTAATAACATAGAAGCTAGTGCTGTAATTGCAGCCAAATTAATTCCCATTGCATCAAGTGCAACTACTCTATCAGGTGTAGTAGGTCCTTTTACGATACGTATTAATAAAAATAGGGATGATAGCGCAAATCCAAAAAGTGCGATTGTTAATACAGTTTCAAGCACTAGCGACTCACCTCCATAATGGTCTTCTCAAAAGTATTTCTAATACTTTTCACCGTATCTTCCACATCTTTAATATCCATTGCATGGATATAGAGTGTTTTTTTATCATTTGAAACGTTTATTACAAGTGTCCCTGGAGTTAAAGTTATTAAGTTTGCAAGCAGGGTGATTTCCCATTCTGCTGTAAGCTTTGTATCAAGAGCAAATATTCCAGGCTGAATGGTAAGTTTAGGACTTAATATATTTCTTAAAACTGCTAGGTTCGAATATATTAACTCACGTATAAAGATCAACAAGAGTTTTATTATAGCTAGTATCCGATAAAAATAAAATCGCGATGAAAAGAAGCGGCGCATAATAAATATAATCAATAATCCTAGAAGGTAGCCTACTGTAAATGTCGTTACAGAAATTGAATTTTGGAAAAACATCCAAATGGATGCTAGTAAAAAATTTAATAAAATTTGAAAAGCCACTTTTTGCATTCCTCCTTACTGTGGTTAATACAACACTGCGTCAATGTATTGTGAAGGATTAATTAGAACTTCTACAGCTTGCATGACATAAAAATTAACTGTTTCAGAAAACACACCGTACGAAACGGCAGAAATCATCAATATCACCACAGGAATGAGCAATTTCCCAACATGTATATCCTTGTTTGGTTTGCTTTTTGTTGTATCACCCCAGAAACTGTTGATAAATACTCTCATAAGAGAATAAAGAACAAACAGGCTAGATAACAAGATGATAAGTGCTCCAACTATATCGCCACTACCAAAGCCACCACTAGCAATTAATATTTTTCCAACAAATCCACTCAACGGTGGAATCCCCGCTAGGGAAAGTACAGCAAGGAAGAATACCCAACCTAGGAATGGATAATGTTTTATTAATCCACTATATTTTTCATACTTACTAGAACCAGTAATAGCAATGATGATACCTGCAAGTAAGAACAATGCTGCTTTAATAAGCATGTCATGTATTAAGTAGAAAACAGCACCACTTAAGCCATCACTATTCATTAATCCTATACCATACATAATTACACCAATGGCAATAATGATGTTATATATGATGATTTTCTTAATATCTTTGTATGCAATTGCTCCAATACAGCCTAATATCACTGTTGCTAGTGAAAAGACAATTAGAATCTCATGCGTAAATCCTTGATCGTGGTAGAAAATCAATGTGTAGGTTCTAAGTATTGAATAAACACCAACCTTAGTAAGTAATGCACCAAATATCGCCATTACTGGTGCAGGAGGTGCATAGTAAGAACCAGGTAACCAGAAGAATAAAGGGAAAATAGCTGCCTTTAGTCCAAAAACAATTAAAAATAACACTGCAATAACAGTAACAATTCCAGGCTGATTCACTTCAGCAATTCTTTCAGAAATATGGGCCATGTTTAAAGTACCGACGATAGAGTAGAGGTAACCAACAGCAATAACAAATAATGCAGAGGAGGTCACATTAACTAACAAATATTTTATCGTTTCTCTTAATTGAACTTTTGTACCACCAATAACAAGGAGTACATAAGAGGCCATTAGCATGACTTCAAAAAAGACAAATAGATTAAAAATATCACCAGTTGTAAAGGCACCATTTACACCAACTAGTAAAAATTGCACCATCGAGTAATAATAAAATTTCTCCCTTGCTTGTCCAATACCTTTAAAAGAATAAAGAATACAACACAATGCAATAAAAGAAGCTGTTGTAACAAGGAGTGCAGATAACATATCAGAGACGAGTGTTATTCCAAATGGAGCATCCCAATTACCAAGGTTTAATGTTTGAATACCATTTTTATCAACTTTATTAATCAATAGAAGGGAAGCAGTAATAGTCCCGATCATAGAAATTGTAGATATCCAGCGTTGAACAATAATTTTCTTTGAGAAAAAAATCAATATTGCCGCTGTAATTAGCGGAATTATGATTGGAAGAATTAATAAGTTAATCATTATTTTCAGTACCCCTCATCTCATCGACGTTATCTGTTTTTAGTTCTTGATACGTGCGGAAGGCAAGTACAAGGAAAAATGCGGTGACTCCAAAACTAATAACAATCGCGGTCAAAATTAGTGCTTGTGGTATCGGGTCCGTGTAACTCTCAGCATTTTCTCCAAGAAGTGGTACCGTTCCACGTTTCACACCTGCCATTGTTAGCAACAATAAGTGTGCCCCGTGACTTAAGAGTGATGTTCCAATAATAATCCTAAGTAAACTTTTTGAAAGCATTAAGTAAACGGCACAAGCAAATAATAGACCAATTAATACAGACATTAAAATCTCCATTAATCGCTCTCTCCAATCGTTTGTATAATGGTCATCGTTGTACCAACAACAACTAAATAAACCCCAATATCAAATAATACCGCTGTATGGAGCGATGTTTTTCCTAAAATGGGGAGATGAAAATAATCAAAAGCATGGGTAAGGAAGGGAACATTAAAGATTAATGCCCCAGCACCTGTTCCTATGGCAAATAATAATCCAATGGCAATCATCCATTTATAATCAATGGGAAGACTGTTTGCTACAGTCTTAATATCGAATGTTAGTAATAAAAGGATTATTGCTCCTGATGTTAGAAGGCCACCAACGAACCCACCACCTGGATAATAATGTCCAGCAAAGAAAATATGGAGTGAGAATAAAATGATAACAAATGTTACTACTTTTGTTGTTGTTTTTAATATGAGGTCATTTGTATTCATTTTTCATTCCTCCCATTAAGACGTAGTTTAATCATTCCAAATATACCTAGTGCAGCAATCCCTAATACGGCAATTTCAAACATCGTATCAAATCCACGGAAATCAACGAGAATGACATTCACCATATTACCACCACCAGCTTTATCTGCTGTATTTTCAATATAGTACTCTGATATGGATGAGAATAATTTAGTACTATGTGCTGATAATGCAACAAGGGTAACAATAACACCCACTGCGCCAGCAACAATTGCATTTGATAGCTTAAATTTTCTGTTCTCCACTCTTCTATTCATCCGTGGTAGTCGATAAAACACAAGTAAGAATAGTGCAACTGAAATTGTTTCAATTACGAGTTGTGTGAGCACTAGGTCAGGTGCTCTAAATAGAACGAAAATTAATGATACGGTATATCCTACAGCACCAAGCGCAATGATAGAAATTAATCGCGATTTTGCGATTAAAATGGTGAAAGAGGCTATCACAATAATCAATACGAGAACCACTTCATATAAGCCAATTGGCGCAAGATTAGAAGTATCTATCGTAAATGCATCTTTTTCAATTAGAGCAAAACACATGATACCAACAAATGAAATGAATATATAAATCATATAGCTTCTAATCGATCCGGTCATATATACATTTGTTAGTTTATTCGAAGCATTTTCCGTATTAACCAAACCTGTATTATACATGTGATTGAACGTAAAATTATTCGGAAACTTATCATACAACGTTCCCCATTTTGGTAACGTCTTGTACAAAATAATCCCTAGTATTACAACACCAATCGTCATGAACAATTCAGGTTTAAAACCATGCCAGAATGAGATATGCACGTCAAAATGATGTCCAGCTTCCACTAATCCAGGCATAATCGCTGCGGCTGCTGGCTCAATAATAGACTTGGACAAGAGGTTTGGAAAAAAGCCAAAAACGATAACGAGTGCTCCTAATATGATAGGTGATATGAGCATTCCAATTGGAGCTTCGTGAGGCTTTACTTCTAATTGTTCAGGCTTGAATTTTCCAGTAAATGTTCTGAAAAATAACATCATGCTGTAAACAAATGTAAATACACTTCCAATCCATGCGAAAACAGGGAAAATCATGCCCCATGTATCAAGATTGAATATATCTAAAGATAAAACATTAATCATGCCAGTGAAGAACATTTCTTTACTCAGGAAACCATTGAATGGTGGTAAACCTGCCATGGAAAATGTACCAATTAAAGCAATCGTTGCGGTTACTGGCATAATTTGAAACAGCCCACCCAACCTGCGAATATCTCTTGTGCCTGTTTCGTGATCGACTATTCCAGCCACCATAAACAAACTACCTTTAAATGTAGCATGGTTAATTAAATGGAATACTGCAGCAACCGTTGCAACCATATAAATGTTCTCGTCTAAGTGATCATAATGAAGAGCTGCTGCACCTATGCCAAGCAAAGACATGATGAGACCAAGTTGACTAATAGTGGAGTAGGCAAGAATCCCTTTTAAATCTATTTGCTTCACTGCATTGAAAGAACCCCATAGCATCGTTAATAATCCTATTCCACCGACTAACCAAATCCATAATCCTTCTTCGGCAAATACTGGACTCATTCTTGCTACTAAATAAATACCAGCTTTAACCATTGTTGCTGAATGCAGATAAGCACTTACTGGCGTAGGTGCTTCCATTGCATCTGGTAACCATATATGGAACGGGAATTGTGCGGATTTCGTAAAAGCACCTAGCAATACAAGAATTAGAGCTACAATAAAATATGGCTCCGTGCTTATATCTCCTGCCATTGCAATTATTTCGCGAACGCTAAATGATCCAGTCATTATATAAAGTAGTACGAATCCACCTAACATGGTTAGTCCACCAAATACAGTAATTAACATGGATTTTTGTGCACCATAACGTGAACCTTGTCTTTGATACCAATAGCCAATTAGTAAAAATGAAGAGAAGGAAGTAAGTTCCCAAAAAGTATATAAAACGATTAGGTTATCAGATAAAACAACACCTAACATAGCTCCCATAAACATGAGTAAATAAACATAAAAGTTTCCTAAACTTTCCTTTTCCTTAGACAAGTAATAAATGGAATACAGAACAACTAGTGTCCCTATTCCCGTGATTAATAGGGCAAATAAAAGACTTAGTCCATCTACATAAGCTGTGAAATTAATCCCTAAAGATGGAATCCAGTCGAAGGTGTCTTGAATACTACCATGATCTTTGACTTCGGGAATTCGTTGTAGGAAGTAAACAAATAATATTGCTGGTAGAAATAATACAAACCACCCTGTATGTATGCGGGGAAGATATTTATAAAATAAAGGTATAAATATAGCCAATAGAAGTGGGGCTATGATAGCTATATGTAATGGTGACAAGAAAACTCCTCCTTTTTCAATTTGTAACAAACAACATCAATAGTCTAACATGATTATAACGTAGTTTTTTATCTGTTCCATTATTATCTGCTTATATAATGATAACTATCACAAAGATAATAAATAGGAAGGAATAGATTATTGGAGAAGTAAATGTAATAATTTAGTCACAAATACAAAATAAAAAAACAGCCTCTAGAAATAAGATCTAGAGGCTGCTTTCATAATGTTGATTTACTTGTTCGGTACTATGGCGAAGACTCCACCATAATATTCCAATCGCACATATAAATAAACTACCTGTTACATAAAATACAGAAGAAATTCCTGCATGACCTGCAACAAATCCACCTAAGGCTGGACCAGTAACATTCCCTAAAAATCTGAAGCTTTGATTATAACCTAAGACTTCTCCCTGCATCTGAAGAGGAGCTTCCATTCGAATATAAGCAGTTATACATGGTAACATTCCACCAACAGCCATTCCATAAAGGAATCGTAATAGGACAAGTTGCCATAATTCTGTTACGAGTGCTTGTGGCACAATTAATATGGATGCGAGTATGAGTAAGATTAATAATACTTTTTCATATCCTATGGAGTCACCAAGTTTTCCCCATTGTCTCGTTAATAATAAATTACCAAAACCTGTGGCAGAAAAGGCAAGTCCAGATAGAAAAGCAACAGCAGTAGTTTTTGTTAAATCTTCTACATATAGAGCGAGTAGTGGTTGAATACTGAAGTTTCCAATTTGGACGATTAAAGCAACAATCATTACCATTACTAGTGCTTTGCGATTTATAATTTGTTTTAACACATCTTTTCGAGTATGCGATGCTTTTGCTTTATCTGTTTTCGATTGTTTTATTTCTTTTATTCCAAATAAAACAACAGTAGTGGCAAGTGCGACACAAATTGATGTAATGATGAATGTATATTCAAAACCAACAGCATCCGCCATGAATCCGCCAATTAGAGGACCGAATAGGCTTCCAGATACATTTCCAGTCTGTAATGTCCCCAGTACTTTTCCTGCTTCTACTTTACTAGTTTGTTTGGAGATTAATGCGATAGAAGTAGGGATAAAACCAGTAACTATCCCCATAAATAATCGAACAATAAATAGTCCAATTACACTGCTAGTAATACCCATTAAAAAGACGGATATAGCAATCCCAAATCCATTGATTAATAGGATCTTTTTAAACCCATATTTATCTCCAATTCTTCCCCAAAGAGGAGACATTAGAAAAGCACTCAGGAATGTTATTCCAAATATAAATCCAGCCCAACGTTGAATAAAATCATCACTAAAGTCCCCAAAAGTACCAATATATAACGAGATAAAAGGGATGATCATTGTCATACTGGCTGCTACAAGGAAGTTACATATCCACATGATGAGCAGATTGCGTTTCGCAATAGTAATTGAAAACACCTTCTTAATTTTTAGTGCAGCAAAGCATCATGAGCTTATACTAATTTGTTCATCATGATCTGCTGTCACATTGTTATTTAACACAAAAAGTATTTCGCCTTCCTAAATAATAGTATAAATTAATCACAAATAATTTCAACCTTATAGCTCGGATTAATTGCAGCTCATATGAATTTTTTTCGTTAATATAAAATTGTGAAAGAGACTGGGGCAAAGGAATATAGATAAAAAAATCGAACTATCATTTAATTTTAAGATAGTTCGATTTTTATCTTTTAGTGTAATGTAATTATCACGTAAGGATCAGATCTCTTTAGGAATTTATAATTAGAAGCGGATTGTATTTGTTAAGCAGGTATAGATATAGGATTTCCATACAGCTCGAATTGTATTGTAGATTCTCTTGTTATTGGAAAATTAATTAAATTGTATGTCGTACATTAATTCATATTCTTTTTTTACGGATTGTAGTGCTTCTAAACTGCGGATGTTGTATTGATTATCAGGGTCTTTTTCCAATGTTGTTTGCAATTTATTAACAGCTTCTTTTAAGGATTGTTTATAATTTGGCACTCCATCATTGTATGGTTTGACCATTTTTAATGGAATGTTTGTTTGTTCACGATATGCAAGTGCTTTGCGCTCATGAAAGAAAGGCACATCTGCTTGATTAGGGTTGTGTAAATCACCTTGTTTAGGGTGAATTAGAACAGCAAGAATTCGTACAGTGTATGTATCATCATTAATCGATGTAATTTCGCCAACGTATTTACCTGTATTTTTAAATCCAGTTACAATATCATTAATTTGCAATTTTAGTCTCCTCCTATTAATTTATTATCTTCTATTATGAAAGACTCCGATAGAAAAGTGAAGGAGGATGATTTTTTTTCTCAAATAATGTAAAGTAGTCTTCGGAGGGTTTTAGATGAAAAAGAAACTTGTATTTGGTACCGTTTTATTTCTGTTTGTAGGACTATTGTTTGCATGCGGTAAAGGTGAAGAGCTTAAGCTGGATAGTAAACAAAAAGAAGAGAGTACTGAAAAAAAAGATTCACAATCACAGGATTCACAACAAAGTGACAAATCTAATCAAAAGGCAGGAGATGCAGAAATGGCAGTATATCCACAATTATCACTAGAAGTAGCAGAAAATGAAAGATTAGTACAAATGAATACTAATATGGGTTCTATCAAAATTAAACTCTTTCCAGAAGCAGCACCAAAAACAGTAGAGAATTTCATTACTCATGCGAAAGATGGGTACTATAATGGAATCATTTTCCACCGCGTTATTAATGAATTCATGATTCAAGGTGGAGACCCTACTGGAACTGGTATGGGTGGAGAAAGTATTTATGGTGATGCATTTGAAGATGAGTTTACAATGACTCTTTTCAATATTAGAGGTGCTTTATCAATGGCAAATGCAGGCCCTAACACGAATGGTAGCCAATTTTTCATTGTGCAAAAATCTGATGCACCTGCCACTGCAGAGCAATTGAAAAATGGTGGATGGCCAGAAGAAATTGCAAAAGCGTATGAAGAAAATGGTGGTACACCTCACTTAGATCAAAAACATACAGTGTTTGGACAAGTAATTGAAGGCATGGATGTTGTTGATAAGATTGCTAATGTAGAAACAGCACGTGGGGATAAACCAGTGGATGATGTAGTAATTGAGAGTATTGATATTCTTAAGTAATGAATATAAAAAGCTGTCCAAAAGTACATTTTGGGCAGCTTTTTTATGAAGGTTTAATTTTAAAATGTTGATAGTTGATTTCCGCTCTAGGCGGACGCTTTCCGCGGGGCGAGCGGTGAGCCGCTTCAGTCGCACTGCTCCTTGCAGGGTCTCACCTGCACGCTAGTCCCGCAGGAGTCGCCGCCTGCCGCTCCAATCAACAGTGTCCGCAACTAATAGTGTGTATATATGAGGCTTTATTCCCGCAGTGGATGGGAAAAGAAGGTGCAAAATATGCTATTAGGGAAATGACGGAAGAAAAGGTTGTTGTGTTAAATTATAATAGTTGATTTCCGCTCTAGGCGGACGCTTTCCGCGGGGCGAGCGGTGAGCCGCTTCAGTCGCACCGCTCCTTGTCTAGCTCAAGCTCCTAACGGCTAACGAACGATCCATTCCTTCCCCTACGATAAGTCAACAGCGGCTCATTCCTCGCCGTGTTTCCTTTATCTCAGTCCAGGAATGTCTCCCGTTCGTACGCCGCTGATCAGTCGCCTTCGCTTTTCTATCTGCAGGGTCTCACCTGCACGCTAGTCCCGCAGGAGTCGCCACCTGCCGCTCCAATCAACAGTATCTGCTACTAATAATGTAATATATGAGGCCTTTATTCCCGCAGTCAACCATGTATCACAAAACCGGCTATACACCACAGAGGATGAAAATGGATTAAGTAGTCCATACTGATACTATCTTGCACATGGTAGGTATAGCTTTTTATTTTACGAATTAGAAGGGTTTTATTTATTGTTGTCTTTTTTCGTAATTAGAATTTTTTGCTTTCATGGTAGGAGTCTCCGTGTATTTCTTCCGCTTGTATCTTTTAATTACTGTCTTCACATATTAATTTTTTTGCAATTATTACTCTAATAAAGAAACCCGAACTAGATGATAGTTCGGGTTTTATTTATGTTTGTAATCCTTTGGGATTATCTTCGGAATTTACTGCTATCCTATTTAATGCGCGTTTTCTTTTCTAAAGTTGCTGCCTGAGATGTCTGAGACATTTTCGATTGCGATGAGTGCTTTTGGGTCTATTTCGTGTGTAATTGCACGTACGGTTGATAATTCGATTCGGGTAACGATGGAATAGATAATTTTCTTTGGCTCATTTTTATATACACCTTCGCCATGAATATAGGTAATTCCTCTACCTAATTCTTTTATTAATCGGTTAGCAATTTCTTCTGGAGTATCGGAAATAATCGTTACTGATTTTAATTCCTCTAAACCTTCAACCACAATATCAATCATTTTATAAGCAATAAAATATGTAATGATGGAATACATCGCAGTTTCCCAACTAAATACTAATAAAGCTGCAAGTGTAAAAATGAACACATTGATAATCATAACTGTTTGACCTACTGATACAGGACGCTTTTTACTAATAATAATCGCGATAATTTCAGTACCATCTAATGCTCCGCCTGTTCGAATTACCAAGCCAACACCGGTACCTAATATTACTGCTCCGATTATCGTTGCTAAAAATAAATCATTTGTAAATGGTTCTAAATGATGAAGAAAAGAAGTTGCTATGGATAATACAACTACTCCATATAAAGTATGTAAAGTAAATTTAATACCAATTTTTCTAAAGCCGATAAAAAGAAATGGTAAGTTTAGAATTATAATGAACAAACTCATTTTAAATCCAGTTAATTCTGCCCCTATAATAGAAAGTCCTATTACGCCTCCATCTAAAATAGAATTTGGCACTAGAAACAATTCTAGTCCTACAGCAGCAATAATTGCTCCAATTGTAATCATCACAATTTGTTGCACTTCTTTGAATAATCGTTTCTTCTTTAAAGTATCCATAAAACCATGCCTTTCCCTACGTGTATTCTTTTCTTTTTAAATAATACCATTTTTTATCAATTATTACCTACTTAGAAAAATTAGGAATGTTTTCAGGGATTCCCACTACATCTTTAGGTATTTCCCTAATGGGAGTACTTTGTATAAACCTTCACAATGGAAATATAGGAATAAGTACAACATCTTATGATGCATGGAGAGAAGGGGAGTGGAAGGTACTTATGAAAGGGAAATTTGGATTACGATTTTTAAAACCAACTGAAAGATATTCTGGAAACTGGTCCATCCTCGAAGAAAAAAGTAGAGATTGGGAAAATATGTACCGTAAGCGATGGTCACATGATAAGGTAGTCCGCACAACCCATGGTGTTAACTGTACAGGATCATGCAGTTGGAAAGTATTCGTGAAAAACGGCATTATTACATGGGAAAATCAGCAAATAGACTATCCATCCTGTGGTCCTGATATGCCAGAATTCGAACCGCGTGGTTGTCCACGAGGTGCATCTTTCTCTTGGTATGAATACAGCCCATTACGAGTGAAATACCCTTATATGCGTGGAAAGCTAAGGCGCTTATGGAAGAGTGCATTACAAGATCATTCTAGTCCAGTGGATGCGTGGGCAAGTATTGTGGAAGATGCTGAAAAAAGTAAGGTTTATAAACAAGCACGAGGTAAAGGTGGACATGTCCGTGTTACATGGCAAGATGCATTACAGTTAATATCTGCCCAATTACTTTATACTATTCGCAAATATGGACCCGACCGCATAGCAGGCTTTACTCCTATTCCAGCAATGTCGATGTTAAGTTATGCATCTGGTGCTCGCTTTATCTCCTTATTAGGTGGAGAGATGCTCAGTTTTTATGATTGGTATGCTGATTTACCACCAGCATCACCGCAAATATGGGGAGAACAAACCGATGTACCAGAATCATCAGATTGGTATAATGCTGGCTATTTAATTATGTGGGGTTCAAATGTTCCATTAACTAGAACACCAGACGCCCATTTTATGACAGAAGTTCGTTATAAAGGAACAAAAGTTGTTTCCGTAGCACCGGATCATGCAGAAAGTGTAAAGTTTGCAGATAATTGGATTGCTCCACACCCAGGAACAGATGCTGCTGTTGCACAAGCAATGACCCATGTTATTCTTGATGAATTTTATGTACAGCGCAAAGAGCCAATGTTCATAAACTATGCAAAGCAATATACAGATTTACCATTTCTAATTCTGTTAGATAGACATGAGGATTCCTATAAAGCTGGGCGCTTCCTACGTGCTAGTGACCTAGGAGAAGTATCGGAAAATGCACAATGGAAACCTGTAATATATGATGAAATTTCTAATAATGTCATCGTTCCTAATGGGACGATGGGACAGCGATGGGAAGAGGATTCAAATTGGAACTTAATCCTTGAAAATGAAGATGGTTCACAAATTGATCCAGCAATGAGTGTAGAGATAGTTACTTCTGAGTGGAAAGAAATAGTATTCCCATATTTTGAAAACCAGGCGAACGGTACTTTTAAACGGGATATTCCTGTGATGGAGATCACATTAGCAGACGGGTCCATTCAGTATGCTGCTACTGTATATGATTTAATGTTAAGTCAATACGGAATTCAACGTCCTAATAGTAAATTTGCAGCAACAGGATATGAAGATGCTACGTCCTTTTACACACCAGCATGGCAAGAAAAAGTAACGGGAGTAAAAGCATCAGTTGTAGTCCAAGTAGCACGTGAATTTGCACAGAATGCGATTGATACAGAAGGGCGCTCCATGATCATAATGGGAGCGGGAATTAATCATTGGTTTAACAGTGACACAATTTATCGCTCCATCCTGAATCTTGTCATCTTAACTGCATCTCAGGGAGTTAACGGTGGTGGCTGGGCGCATTATGTTGGTCAAGAGAAAGTAAGGCCAATTGAAGGCTGGAGCTCAGTTGCTTTCGCGAAGGATTGGCAAAAAGCAGCTCGTCAACAAAACGCTACATCCTTCTTCTACTTTGCAACAGATCAATGGAAATATGAAGAAGCTGGAACAGACCGATTAAAGTCACCAACTGCTGATAAAGTACATTATCAACATCCAGCTGATTACAATGTGTTGGCTGCAAGATTGGGATGGTTACCATCCTACCCGCAGTTTAATAAAAGCAGCTTGGAGTTTGCAACAGATGCTAAGGTGAATGGATTTACTACAGATGAAGCAATTGTTAAAGAAGCATACGATCAAGTTGTTTCTGGAAAAGTTAACTTTGCCGTAGAAGACCCTGATGCACCTGAAAACTTTCCACGTACTTTGTTTGTGTGGCGCTCCAATTTAATTTCTAGTTCTGCAAAAGGACAGGAATATTTTATGAAACATTTACTTGGGGCAAGTGACGGACTATTAGCAATTCCGAATGAAGACGAAAAACCTGAAGAGATTATATGGCGGGAGGAAGTAAAAGGAAAGCTAGATCTACTTGTTGCTTTAGACTTCCGTATGACTGCAACACCAATGTATGCGGATATTGTACTCCCTGCAGCTACTTGGTACGAAAAACATGATATATCATCAACGGATATGCATCCGTTCGTTCATCCATTTAATCCAGCAGTGGATCCGCTTTGGGAATCTAAATCGGATTGGGATATATATCGTGAATTAGCAAAAGTATTTTCTGAAATGGCAAAAACAGAGATGCCAGGAGTTTATAAAGATGTAGTCACTTCACCTTTAGCCCACGATTCAAAAGGCGAAATATCACAATCTTTAGGGATTGTAAAGGATTGGAAAAAAGGAGAAGTAGAAGCTGAACTAGGAAAGACAATGCCTAACTTTATAGTAGTAGATCGTGATTACACACAAATTTATGATAAATACATCACATTAGGTCCTTTACTTGCTGATGGGAAAGTCGGAGCACACGGAGTTAGTTTTTCAGTTTCAGATGAATATGAAGAATTGAAGAAGATTAATAGTGTTCATTTCGATGAAACGATTAAAAATGGATTACCTAAACTTAACACTGCTCGTCAAGCAATAAATGCAGTCCTTCATTTATCTTCTGCAACGAATGGGCAAGTCTCACAAAAGGCTTATAAGTCGTTGGAAGAAGATACCGGAGTACCATTAGTAGATATATCCCAAGATCGATCAGCAGAAAGAATTACGTTTGAAAGTATTACAGCACAACCACGTGAAGTAATTCCGACTCCTGTATTTAGTGGTTCCAATAAAGGTGGTAAACGTTATTCACCTTTTACGACGAATATTGAAAGACTAGTTCCGTTCCGCACTTTAACTGGACGCCAACATTTTTATGTAGACCATGAAATTTTCCTACAGTATGGAGAGGCGTTACCGGTATATAAACCTACATTACCTCCAATGGTATTTGGTAATAAAGACAAGAAAATAATAGGAAATAAGGATGACCTTATATTACGTTATTTAACACCACATGGAAAATGGAATATTCATAGCACATATCAAGATAACTTACACATGTTAACGTTATTCCGCGGTGGACCAACTGTATGGATTAGTAATGTCGATGCGGAGGAACATGGAATCGATGATAATGAATGGCTTGAGATATATAATCGAAACGGCGTAGTCACAGCACGAGCAGTAGTAAGTCACCGGATGCCAAAAGGGACGATGTTTATGTACCATGCCCAGGATAAGCATATTAATGTTCCTGGTTCAGAGATTACGAAAGAACGTGGTGGTAGTCACAATGCTCCAACACGGATTCATATGAAACCAACACAAATGGTAGGTGGCTATGCGCAATTAAGTTATGGATTTAACTACTATGGACCAATTGGGAATCAACGAGACGAATATGTAGCAGTACGTAAAATGAAAGAGGTGAACTGGCTTGAAGATTAAAGCACAAATTGCCATGGTGATGAATCTAGATAAGTGTATTGGCTGCCATACTTGTAGTGTGACATGTAAAAGTACATGGACAAATCGACCTGGTGCAGAATATATGTGGTTTAATAACGTGGAAACAAAGCCAGGGATTGGCTATCCAAAACGTTGGGAGGACCAAGACCTATATAAAGGTGGTTGGCAACTTCGTAATGGTAAATTAGAATTGCGATCAGGAAATAAGTTATCCAAAATTGCGTTGGGAAAAATATTCTATAATCCGGACATGCCAGAAATGAAAGATTACTATGAACCATGGACATATGATTATGAAGTGTTAACAAATGCACCTGAGAAAGAAAACACTCCTGTAGCACGCCCGAAATCGGTTATTACTGGTGAATATATGAATCTTGAATGGGGACCAAACTGGGAAGATGACTTGGCTGGAGCACATATTACAGGTCCTAAGGATCCGAATGTCGAGAAAATCGAAGAAGAGATCAAATTTAATTTTGAACAATCATTTATGATGTACTTACCACGTTTATGTGAACATTGTTTAAACCCAAGTTGTGTAGCATCATGTCCTTCTGGTGCTATGTATAAACGGGATGAGGATGGAATTGTCCTTGTTGATCAAGAAGCATGTCGTGGTTGGCGCTATTGTATGACTGGATGCCCATATAAGAAAGTATATTTTAACTGGAAAACAAATAAAGCAGAAAAATGTACATTTTGTTATCCACGTATTGAAGCAGGATTACCAACAGTTTGCTCGGAGACATGTACAGGTAGAATACGTTATTTAGGAGTATTACTGTACGATGCAGACCGAGTATTAGAAGTAGCAGCAACACCAGATGAGAAAGACTTATATGAAGCACAGTGCAGTTTATTTTTAGATCCAAATGATCCAGAAGTAATAAAACAAGCTCAAAAGGATGGAATTGCAGATAAATGGATTGAGGCAGCGCAAAATTCACCGGTATATAAACTAGCTATTGAATATCGACTAGCTTTCCCGTTGCATCCAGAATACCGGACATTGCCGATGGTTTGGTATGTGCCACCTTTAAGCCCAATTATGAATTACTTTGAAGGAAAAGATTCGATTAAAAACCCAGATATGATTTTCCCTGCCATTGAAGAAATGCGAACACCTATTGAATATTTAGCTAATTTGTTAACAGCTGGTGATACTGAAACAGTGAAAGGTGCTCTACAACGAATGGCTATGATGCGCTCTTACATGCGAGCAATCTCATCAGGTAAAGAGTTTGATGAAAGTAGACTAGAACGTGTTGGCGTAACTGCTCATCAAACAAAACAAATGTATAGATTACTAGCGATAGCTAAATACGAAGATAGATTTGTAGTACCAACATCACATCGTGAAGGTTATTTAGATCCATACCGGGCTCAAGGTGGAACTGGTTTTGATGATGGTTGTGATGGATGTGGTCCACAGCAAATTCCAAATAAATCAGGGAAACAGTTATATGAAGAAAACTTCTATGGGGGAATTTGGCGTGATTGATTTACAACAATTACATCAACATAAAGAGTTTTTTGGTTTTCTAGCTTATCAGCTGTCTTACCCTAAAAAAAGGACATTTCATCCACAATTACTAGAGGGAACTGTATCTCCCTCTAGTCCCGCTTACGAACATGTGATGAAATATTGGGAAAAAATCCATGCTTACAGTCTAGAAGAATTAGAAGAGTTATATGTAGCAACATTTGATTTTCAAAAGCGAGCAACCTTGTACATGACATACGTGAAATTTGAAGATAGTAAAGAAAGAGGGCAAATGCTAGCACGTTTAAAAGTGCTTTATGAAATGTTTGGCCTTGAAATTCCAAATGGGGAATTATCTGATAGTCTTCCATTAATTTGCGAATTTATCTATGCTGCAGACTGGTTAGGGGATCCGCGAGCAGATGACAGTTTTAAGATTCTATTAGCTGTAATAGAAGATGGAACATTCCATCTATTAAACACGCTGAAAGAGTTTAATAGTCCATATGCTCCATTAATACAGGGGTTGCGAGCGACTGTTAAGTCATGCTTGAAGAAGGGAGATCCAAAACATGTTTGAGCAATTTTTGTGGGTGATATATCCATACATTTGTGGAGTAATCTTTATTGTCGGTCACATTTTTCGTTATCGACATGACAAGTTTAATTGGACGGCTAAATCTAGTGAATTTATAGAAAAGAAACAATTAATGATAGGAAGTATTTTATTTCATGTTGGGATTATTCCAGTCATCATGGGACATGTTTCTGGTCTTGGTATCCCGAAAGAATGGATGCGAGCAATAGGAGTAAATGATCATTTATATCATTTAGGGGCAGTGTACATTGGTGGATTCTTTGGATTTGTAACATTTGCAGGAATGTTAATCTTAACTACAAGAAGATTTACAATCAAAAATGTTCGTAAATTAAGTTCTGTATCTGATTTAATTGTTAATACATTGCTTCTGTTCATCATCTGCTTAGGTATGTATGCAACATTAGTAACAAATGCCGTGCAACCTGATTTTGACTACCGTACATCCATTTCAGTTTGGTTTAGAGACTTGTTAGCATTCCATCCGGATCCAGCATTAATGAGAGATGTACCGATTTCATTTCAATTGCATATTCTTTCTGGATTTTTAATTTTTGCACTATGGCCATTTACTCGACTTGTACATGTATGGAGTGTACCATTAAACTATGTAGGACGTAGCTACATCCTCTATCGGAAAAATCGTACACATCAACAATGAAGGGGGGAGAAGACATCCACTTCTCCTCATAAGAAAGGTATAGATGATGGACAATAACATAGATTATCAAACATTAATCGATGAATTGAGAGCACAATCAGCGATAGACTTAATCGCACTGGCATTTGTTCAAACTTCACAACTTGATTATGTACTTAAATGGCAATATGCATCAGGGAATATTAATAATCGTTACAAACGTGTTGTATTACAATCAGGTAAAGGAATTGCTGGATTAGTTTATAAATCCGGTAAGCCTATGTATATAAAGGATATTACAGATAACATCATAACCGACCTATATAATTATCCAATTGTTGTATCTGAAGATCTGAAAAGATTAGTCGCATTTCCAATTTTTGAAGGGCAGCAAGATAAGGTAAAAGGTGTTATTCTTTTAGGGAATCGTGATACTAAGACGAGTGAATTAAAAGATTATCAACATGTTTATACATTATTTCTGAAACAAATTTCTGCAAGTGGTTTTAACGGGGTGAGTTGGTAATGGAAAATAAACAGATGAATGAATTAATGGAGAGATTATTCTATGAGAGTTCAGAAGCAATTTTCTTTTTTAATCGTCATAATCAACTCATCAACATGAACCCTGCAGCGGAGGAAATTTTAGATCCTTATGTAAAGGAAAATTTACTTGCGAAAGTGGATAAAGGATTTTGTTTAACATGTCGAGGGTTTACAAATGAGAAAGAAGAAATGACGTGCGAAGGTTGTTTTATGGGTAATCCAAACCAAGACTTTACATCTTTCCAAGTTTTTTTAGATACGCGTGGTAAAGGTGTTATTCCGTATATAGCGACATATCAAATAATTGATAAGCAACGTGGAATAAAAGTGTTTATGTTACGAAACTTAACTCGGCATAATCAAGTAAAAGAATCGTTTTACAAAAGTAATTTAATGCAAAGGACGATTAACGCACAGGAAAACGAAAGAAAACGTATTTCTCGTGAACTTCATGACAGTATTGCCCAAGAATTAATTAGTTCTTTAGTAGAACTCCGTGTTTTAATGTATATGGATATTTCAACAGAAGTTCGCGATAAAATAGTGGAGACGGAAGCATCTCTAAATCGTTTACTGGAAGAAGTTAGAAATCTATCCGTTGAACTTAGACCTGCATTACTAGATGATTTAGGGTTAGAAGCTGCATTCCGCACACATTTTAAATGGATTGAAAAAAACTATGGGTTACTAGTGCATTTTAATGCCGAAATGCAAGGAGCACGTTTTAATAGTGAAATAGAAACTGTGGTATATAGAATTTGCCAAGAAGCTGTATTTAATGCTCTAAAATATGCTAGGGTAGATGAAGTGAAAATCCGGCTTTTTCTTACAAAAGATAATTTGGAACTAATTGTTGAAGATGAAGGTATTGGGTTTAATATCGATGCGAAAGAAGCACAAGGAACCGGTTTAGGCCTATTTGGAATGCATGAACGAGCAGAATTAGTAGGAGCAAATCTTTCGATACAATCAGTAATTGGAAAAGGCACGATTATCCATTTGGCAATTCCATTATCGAAGAAGGTATCTAAGGAGTGGAGTACAATATGAAAATTGTAATTGCAGATGATCATGCAGTGGTTCGCAGTGGATTTACCATGATTCTTAATTTACAAGAAGATATGGAAGTTGTAGGTACAGCTGCAGATGGTATTGAAGCTCATCGACAAGTAGCAAAATACGAACCAGATATTTTATTACTCGACTTAAGCATGCCACCTGGAGAGAGTGGATTAATTGCTGTAGGAAAAATCAGTGAGGACTTTCCAAATACGAAAATAATCATATTAACGATGTATGATGATGAAGAATATTTATTCCATGCGTTAAAAAATGGAGCACATGGCTATGTGTTAAAGAATTCTCCAGATGATGAATTACTAAAAGCAATTCGTACTGTCTACAATGGTGAAACATATATAAACCCAAAGATGGCTACATCTCTAGTACGTGAATTCGTGAAGAATGACCAAAATGTTGTGGAGAATGATCCATATAAAGTGTTGTCAAAAAGAGAGCTAGAAATTTTGCCATTAGTTGCAAAAGGTTATGGCAATAAGGAAATCGCGGAAATGCTCTTTATATCCGTCAAAACAGTAGAAGCACATAAGGCGAAAATAATGGAAAAATTACATTTGAAAAGTCGACCTGAGCTAGTTGAATTTGCATTGAAGAAGAGGTTACTCCATTTTTAAATGTATCTTAAAAGGAGTTTGAAATATGACCGTTACTAATATTTTTAGGTTTAAAGAACCTTCCATGCGTATACTGGAAAATGAGCATTTATTTCTCACCCATTTAATGAATGAGTGGCACGCAATCGTATTAAATTTTGAAAAAGGTGTTTATACTCTCGAAGAAGGTAGGATGGAAATAAAGAGATTGCGAAAACTATTAGTAGAATTTATTGAGCCTTGGAAAAACCATTGTGAAAAGGAAGAAGCGTATTTCTTCCCATTACTAGGACTTTATATTGGTAAAGAGCAAGGACCGATTGTAACAATTGAAGCAGAACATGATGATATTGACGGTTACATTGGCCATTTTTTACATCACACGTTATCAAATATAGAAAATCTTACTCTAGAAGAAATGATGGACTTAGTGAAAGACGCTGGCGAAGCATATGAAGTACTAATGGTTCATTTTGTGAAAGAGGAGAGTGTTTTATTTCCGATGACAGAAAAGGTCATGAAAGCAGTAGATCAAGAAAAACTAACACAACAATTACATACAAAAATCATTTAATCGACTTTGCTAATGATAGCGAGTCTTTTTTTGTCTCTATATGATCATTTCTTCACAATACAGGGATTCCCCCGAGTAATTAAGGGAGAATCCCTATTACCAGTTGGACGTATCGTCTTTAGAATATTAACTAGATACTGATCTTAGTGACAAAGGAAAGGTGAGATTACATGATTAGGAAAGTACAACTACCACTACAATCATTAAATTTAGTTGTTGGTTTTATGGTTTGGGTAATAATTTCCTCGTTATTACCTTTTATTAGGGAAGATATTCAAATACCTCAAGAAAAAATTGCTATTTTAACGGCAATCCCAGTTGTGTTAGGTTCCGTTTTACGGATTCCACTTGGATATTATGCTAATATCATTGGAGCACGTATGGTGTTTATGATTAGCTTTATCATTTTATTATTTCCTGTCTATTATTTAAGTGAAGCAAATTCCTACATGGATTTGGTTCTTGGAGGCTTACTTCTTGGGATAGGTGGAGCGGTGTTTTCCGTAGGAGTTACTTCATTGCCTAAATATTATCCAAAAGAAAAGCATGGATTAGTAAACGGTGTTTATGGGGTAGGAAATATTGGTACAGCTATTTCTACTTTTGCTGCACCTATGTTAGCAACAAAGTTCGGTTGGTCTTTCACAATTAAATTGTACTTAGTTTTATTATTAGTGTTTTTAGTTTTAAATATATTTTTTGGTGATCGTCATGAAGTGAAAGTAAAGGCACCAATTATGCAACAAATTAAAGGTGTCATCAATAATCAGAAATTGTGGTTCTTTTCATTGTTTTATTTCATTACATTTGGTTCTTTTGTAGCTTTTACCGTATATTTACCAAATTTTCTTGTGTCCGAATTTTCCTTAGATAAAGTGGATGCAGGTCTAAGAACGGCTGGTTTTATTGCTGTTGCAACATTTTTACGTCCATTAGGTGGATGGCTTGGTGATAAGTTTAAGCCTCTGTTTATTTTAATAGGAGTTTTTGCCGTATATACATTTGCAGCTATCGTACTCGCATTCTCGCCTGGTATGGGACTATATACTGTTGGATGCATTTTAATCGGGATTTCAGCAGGAATAGGAAATGGTGTCATATTTAAACTTGTCCCTCAATATTTCAATAAAGAAGCAGGAATTGTAAATGGAATTGTCTCTATGATGGGGGGACTAGGTGGGTTCTTCCCTCCGATTATGTTAGCTGCTATTCATTCTATTACTGGTCATTATGCGATAGGATTTATGTTATTGTCACAAGTGGCATTGGCCAGCTTAATTCTCGTTATATTAATGTACTATCAAGATCGTCTTAAGCTTGTGATGGAAACAAATACGAAAACAAGTTAAATTGTTTTGAACGATTGAAATTAAAAAGCTAGTATGTATAAGCTGTATAGGAGAAATACGGACCGAATATGCAAATCGATTGTGGAGGGAAAAAGATGGTCGAAATAAGAAAGCCAATTCAAGTTTCGGAAGCTATTAACAGAGTTTTACAGCATTCTAGAGCAATGCCTACAATTACTGTCAGTTTAGACGAGAGTTACAATTCAATTCTAGCAGAGCCTATTATTGCTCAACATGATGTTCCACCATTTAATCGTTCTCCCTATGACGGCTTTGCAATTCGCTCCATTGATTCTATTGGCGCAAGTGGAAATAATCGCAAACAATTTAACGTAATCGATCATATTGGAGCTGGCCAATTAACGAGTAGGAAATTAGGGGAAAAGGAAGCAGTTCGTATTATGACTGGTGCTCCAATTCCAGAAAGTGCGGATGCTATTGTCATGCTGGAGCAAACAGTAGAACATGATGGTGGTTTTACGATAAGGAAGCCTTTTGCTAAAGGAGAAAATGTATCGCGACAAGGTGAAGATGCTCAACAAGGGGAACAACTTATTGAAGCTGGTACCATAGTCCATCCAGGTATAGTTGCGCTTTTAGCTACATTTGGATATGCGAAAGTGGATGTTGCTAAAAAACCTTTTGTAGGTATTTTATCGACAGGAACAGAGTTAATCGATGTGGATGAGCCATTACAACCTGGAAAGATACGAAATAGTAATGGACCAATGATTATCGCACAATTAAAACGAATGGGAATAGCCTCTAAATCATATGGTATGAGAATGGATGACTTAGACGTTTGTTGTCAAATTGTAGAAAAAGCATTAGAAGAATGTGATGTTCTAATTACAACTGGTGGAGTTTCAGTCGGTGATTTTGATTATTTACCTGCTATTTATGATCGACTTAAAGCAAAAGTGCTTTTTAATAAAGTAGCGATGCGCCCGGGTAGTGTTACAACAGTTGCTACTGTGAGAGGGAAATTGCTTTTTGGATTATCCGGTAATCCTTCCGCTTGTTTTAGTGGATTTGAGTTATTTGTACGCCCAGCTCTTTTGACGATGATGGGTTGCAAAAAACCATTTTTACCATATGCAAAAGCAATTTTAACGGAGGATTTCCCAAAGCCTAATCCTTTTATGCGGTTTGTAAGAAGTATTTATCGGTTTGAAGATGGAAAGGCATATATAACACCTGCAGGATTTAATAAATCTAATGCAGTTACTTCGATAGCGCGAGGAAATGCGTTCATGGTCCTTCCTGGTGGAACGAGAGGATATAAAAAAGGAACAGAGGTTGATGTGTTACTTTTAGGTGTTGAAGAAGGCGTAGATAAGTGGCAACTGCAATAACTAGTTTTTAAGTTCAAGATTTAATATATAACTAAAGTGATTGGAGCGGAAGGGGGAGCACCTTGCAAGTTAAAGGCGCCACAACCTGAGGGGCATAGTGAAAATCACATTAGTCTACAGAAAGAAGTGAATGATGATGACGGTTCAAACGATACGTGATCAATTGAATAGACCAATGCGAGATTTAAGGATTTCCGTCACCGATCGTTGTAATTTTCGGTGTTCCTATTGTATGCCAAAAGAAATATTTGGAGACGACTACGCATTCCTACCGAAAAGTGAATTACTATCGTTTGAAGAAATTGAACGATTAGCCAATATATTTGCGAAATTAGGAGTGAAGAAGATTCGTTTAACGGGTGGAGAACCACTTATGAGACGAAATATCGACGAATTAATTAAGCGACTATACGTTATTGATGGAATTGAAGATATCGGATTAACAACAAATGGAGTTCTTCTAAATGTTTACGGAGAGCGGCTAAAAGATGCAGGTTTAAAACGAATTAATATTAGCTTAGATGCACTTGACCCTAAATTATTTGGAGAAATTAATGGGCGTGGAATTTCTTCAAATTTAATTTTGGAACGAATTCAATTTGCGAAGGAATTGGGCTTTCGTGTAAAAATTAATATGGTTGTACAAAAGGGATTAAATGAACATCAAATTGTCCCGATGGCGAAGTATTGTAAGGAGAATGGACTAGAATTAAGATTTATAGAATTTATGGATGTTGGTAATGACAATGCTTGGAGTTTTAAGAAGGTAATCACGAAAAAAGAAATTATTCAACTCCTTTCTAAGGAATTTAACATAGATGAAGTGGAAAAAGATTATTTTGGAGAAGTTGCAAAGAGATACCAATATAATGATACTGAAACACAAGTAGGTTTTATTACGTCTGTATCCGAATCATTTTGTTCCTCCTGTACTAGGGCACGGTTATCATCAGATGGAAAGCTATATACTTGTCTGTTCGCAGGCAATGGTGTTGACTTGCGTTCTCTAGTACGAAGTGAGTTATCAGACGAGGAGCTAGAACAAACTATAATTGATGTTTGGGAGAAACGCCAAGACCGTTATTCCGATGAGAGAACAGAAGAAACGGCTAAAAAATATAAAAAAATCAATATGTCTTATATTGGTGGCTAAGTATTGGGGAGGAAGTAATTTGGCAAAGCATGGACCAGCGTTAGCACAACATCACGCACATCACGCAATTCATGAAGGAGCTCGTTCTGGAGCTATTCAAAAAACAGATGAATTAGTTACTTTATTAAAACAGGGTGAAATCGAAGCGGCAAAAATGGCTGCAGATGATTTAATAGAATATTGGCAAACACGTGTTATTGCCCATGCAGATACGGAAGAGTCTGGTTTTTATCAAGAAATGGTGAAAGAAAAACCAGAACTGAAAGAAGCAGTGATTGAATTAGCAAGAGACCATGAAATACTTAGAATACTCTTACGCGATATTCAACAATTAATACAGGAACATGGAATAACAAGTGATGTAATGATGAAATTTCATGCTCTTATCGCTGTAAATGAAATTCATAGTCGCGAAGAGGAGAAAACACTTTTTGATGATGAAAGATGAGACTCCAATCATTAAACAGTTGTTAACAAAAAGGAGTTTTTTATATGGTAAGTCGTAATGATCTTTGTCCTTGTGGCAGTGGTAAAAAGTATAAAAAATGTTGTATTACGAAACAAAAAGCAATAGAAACAGTAGAAGTGTTGCATGGAGTTTTACAACAGTTTTTTCATGCACATCCTACACAAAAGGAAATGGTTGATCTATATCGATGGCTGGATGGTAAGGAAGAAGCTTTAGCTGAACGTTATGATAATGAACGATTAAGTACGATTCTAGGGGACGCCTATTTCTTTACATATAAAGTGGATATTTGGATTGAATTTCTCGTAAAGCAAATCCAATCTGGTACTTTATCAGCAGAAATAAAAGAAACATTAAAAATATGGAAAAAGCCACTTCGTATATTTGGTCAAGTAATTAAAATTGAGAATGAAGAAGCGATCATTAAGGATTTGTTAATGGAAGGAAACTTTACTGTACCGATTAATGAAAGCTTTTCTGCTAATCAGAATGATTATGTATTAAGTCATTTTGTACCTGTTGATCCTACTGATACGAAGTGGATGCCACTAAATGGTGTGCTAACTTTGAATCATACTTTTACACATGTAGAGCGTGAAATAAAACAATTGGCAAATTCTTATCATGATATAGAAGACTTTTGGTTGAATTCGATAGTGGAAGCTTACTATATTTTCGGGGTGAAGCAGAAACTGGAAGACAGAGAGATATCTGATAAAGAACAGCAAGTGTTATTTGCTGTTTACAATGGCATGATTGAGATGGAAGTTAAAAGTGATGAATTAATGGCGATGTTAATTGCATATATGCATAAACATAATGTTGTAAATAATATAAAAAAGCCAGAATCGCTTGCTGCTGGAGTCATACAATATGGATTAACAGAAGGGTACTTTGATTTAGAATGGACGAAGAAAAGAATATGTGAGTACTATCAAGTATCAGCCACGAATGCATCGGCACATGAAAAAAACTTTGCCCAATTCATTGAGGAAGAATGGGAGGATGTAGATGACTCCCAGTTTAAAGGTATGGCATTTGAAGTAGGTACAGATGCTCGTCCCTCTGAATTTACGAATTGGCAACTTTATATGCATTTAAAAGAACATGAGATTACATCTGAGAATGAAATGAAACGATATATAGAAGCATATATAAATGTTCCATATGAACCAAAAAATGAGGAAGAAAAAGCACAATTTTATGTGTATGATGCATATTTTGCTGATGATCAACGATTAAAAGATAATTGTATTGAAATTGCCCATTTACTTGATTCAGAGAATGTGGATGTACTGTTATGGAATGCTGAGAAACGGGACGACAGAAGTTTGTTTAAAAAAGCAATTAACAAAGGACAAGCTTTATTTGATACATCCTCCGATGTCCCTTGGCAAGTCGTTACAAACCGTCCATACTTACGAGCGTTGTTTAAATATGGGATGTGGCTATTTGATGAAGATAGGTTTGATGAAGCTTTTACCTATTTAAATCAAATTTTACTATTGAATCCTGGTGATCATCAAGGGGTTCGTTATCCAACAGTTGCTTGTCTAATAGGATTAAAGCGATATGATGAGGCCAATAAGTTAATGGAACACTATCAAGAATCAGATAATGCTTTCTTTAGTTGGTTCCGCTGGGCCATTAGTCGTAAACAAAACTTTTTTAGTGGTGAGACTCAGGAACTTTATGAACTGGCAATGATGGATAATGGATATGTTTCCAAGTTTATCCGTGATAAATCTGAAGCACTGCCATTTCCGGGATATAAAGTTATTACACCCGATAGTCCAGAAGAAGCAAGAGTTATTTGGAATTTGTTATCTAAAATAATATGAGTGTAGCAATATTTGTTTTCACATAATTGTCGAGTTTCATATTTTTGACAGCTTGGATTTTATCCATAACGTTTGTTATAATTATGTTATACATGTAGACGGAAGGGATGAAATCCTTGTTATCAATTATGGATGCATTTTTAATCAATATGCCTTTTCTATATTTTCCGGAAGATAAATCTGAATATATTCCCGCATTTATTACAATGGCATTTTTTGTTATTGGAGCTATAGTCACACTTATATTATTCAAAAGAATTTCGAAAAAACAAGAGTTAAAAACGAAAGAATTAGAAGAGCGGATAAACCGTGAACGTCAAAAAGAGCATCAATAAGATGCTTTTTTTTATTCTCTTTTTATTAGGATAAATTATTTTTTGGATGGTTATAATGACAAAATATAGCTTATTAATTGGGGGTTTCAATGTGCGGAAATATATATTAGTTATATTTTGTCTTTTCTTAACTGCTTGTTCTACTCAGCTTCCGAAAAAAATTGAAGTTGATGTAAAAAATAGTGATGGTGATTCATTAGGAAAAATTACAATGGAGGAACAAACAGAAGGGGTAAAAATCTCTGGAGAATTAAAAGGTTTACCACCCGGAGTACATGCTATCCATATTCATGAAGTAGGTTCTTGTACGCCTCCGGATTTTCTATCAGCTGGAGAACATTTTAACCCGGAGAAGGACAAAGAACATGGTCTACTTAATCCAAAAGGTGCACATGCTGGCGATCTTCCTAATATAATCGTAGAGGACGACGGTAGTGTAAAACTTGATTTAATTGCTCCTAGCGTTTCATTTGAAGAAGGGAAGGACTCTCTTTATACAAAGGAAGGAACATCCATTGTCATCCATTCTGGAGCAGATGATGGTATGTCACAACCAGCTGGAGATGCTGGTGATAGAATAGCATGTGGTGAAATTACAAAAGACCGCCAACCAGCAGATGCAGAAAAATAAATAAACAAAACTGGAATTAAACTATAAATAGAAAGACGACTTGAAAATTTACAAATGTAATTTTTAAGTCGTCTTTGTATTTGGTGTAGCAACTACTTACTTTATTCATTACTTCTTTAATGAAGCTACACAAATGGATTTCTTTTTATTCAGTGGCTCTGTTAAAGTTCATTGTTGTTAACAACTTAGTTGATTGTAGCGGATGTACACGAGACTCCTGCGGGAACAGCACGAGCCGAAGATCCACTTGGCAAAGCGGTTTTCTTTGCCAAGTTAGCTGAGGCCGTGCCCGCGGAAAGCGAGTGTACAGAAGCGAAAATCAACAACAGAGTTTAACAGAGCTTATTCAGTAAAAGCTATTTTTAGTCGTTGTAGACCTTCTTCTATGATGGAGCGGTGACATGCGGTGTTGATGCGAAAAAAGCCTTCTCCGCCTGGACCATAAGCATTACCAAAGTTGACAGCTAATTTACCTTTTTCTAATAATCGTTTCCGGATTTCTTGATCGGTTAATCCAGTTTTACGACAATCAATCCATACAAGGTATGTTCCTTCAGGATCAATTACTTCAAGAGTAGGTAAACTATTTTTAATTTCTTTTTTTATTAACTCAATATTTGCTTGTATGTATGCAAGGGTATTATCTAACCATTCTTCACCGTGTTCATAAGCTGCTTGCATTCCTAGTATTCCAAATGTGTTTAAGGAAGTTAACCCTTGTTTTTGTTGCACAGCTACAATCTTATTACGTAAAGATTTATTTGGAGCAACAATAAAAGCGGCCTGTAACCCTGCTAAATTGAATGTTTTACTAGGAGCCATAAATGTTACGATAAAATCAGTATAAGAATTATCTAAAGACGCAATTGGTATATGGTTGTGTGGTGGTAAAGCAAGATCTGCATGAATCTCATCAGCTGCAATTAGTACATTATATTTCTTACATAGCTCAGCAATTTGAGTAAGTTCTTCTAATGTCCAAACACGCCCACCAGGATTATGAGGACTACATAATAAAAATAATTTAACCCCAGATTTTAACTTCTCTTCAAAGTCCACAAAGTCGATTTCATAATGTCCATTCTTCAATACTAATGGTGAGTTTACAACTTCACGGTTATTGTTATTTATCATCTGAAAGAAAGGAGTATAAACAGGGGATTGAAGCATAACTTTATCTCCTATTTCTGTAAATGCTTCAATAGCTAAACCGATAGCAGGAACTACACCTTGTGAAAATAAAATCCATTCGGAGTTAATTTTCCAATTATGACGTTTACTTGTCCAATTAATAATCGCATTGTTTGTTTGTTCACTAGAAATGGTATATCCAAAAATACCGTGCTCAACTTGCTTCCTCAATATATTAATAACTTCTTCGGGAGGTTGAAAATCCATATCAGCCACCCACATAGGTAATAAATCACTATCACCATAATATTTTTCCAAAGCATCCCATTTTAATGAAGCTGTATTTTTGCGGTCAATAAATGTTTCTAAATGTCTCATGCCGTTCTTCCCCCTATGTTGTGAAAAATCTTTATTTTAATAATATGTTCATTTTAGCTATATTTACAGTGAAAAGCATCATATTGGTAGTATGAACTTTTTAATTTCATCATATGTACGCATAGGCGTTTCTTCTGGAACTAAATGGCCAATATTTTTGAATATTACTAGTTGGGCATTTTGCAAGTCATTCACAAGTCGTTTTCCAACTTTTATAGGAACAATTTTATCGAATTCTCCCCATATTAGTAAACATGGAGTTGATATTGTCTGTAGTTGTTCACTAGATAAATCACCTTCACGATTGCGAATCATTTTACAAAGTGATTTGAAAATGCGATTATCCAAAAAAGGTTCAGCATACCCATTAATCATAACATCATCAATCATTTTTTTATCATAAACAACCTGATGTAGGTTACCGAGTACACCTGTTTTATTTAAATGATGTTTAATATATTTATCGAATAGCGGAATATACGATAAAAGAATATAAGAGGTTTTAAGTCTTTTCATATAACCTGAGCTACTTAATAACACGGCTTTCTTTATTTGGTTTGGTCTCTGTAATATCATGTTCAATACAATTTGCCCGCCCATGGAATGACCAACCAAATAGTACTCATAAATTTTTAATTGTTGTAGTAACTGTAGAACGGTTGTCGCTATATTTTTATATGAGTAATGAAATTTTGTGCTCTTACCACTTTTACCAAAAGGTGGAAGGTCTACAGAAATCACGTGGAAATGATTTGATAATAATTGCCCGAGTTTGCGAAAGCTGAACGATGAAGATAAAAATCCATGTAATAATACAATCGTTTCCTTTGAATTAGCACTTGCATATTCTTCGTAATAAATATCGATGTTATTTACTCGTAAATATTGTGAAGAAACGGTTACTGGCATACCTTCACCTCCTATAGATATCTTACCCTAATTACAAAGAAACTACATAAATGGTTTGATAATTATTTATAAGGGAAAATTAGATAGTAGAAATAGGTGGAATCAATCATTTCTCTATGTTAAAATTTATAATTGCGTATATTTAGGAGTAAATTCAATTTAAATTAGGAGTGTTACCATGACTACAAATTATGAAGCAGGCGCTGTGTTAGAAGGAAAAGTTACAGGAATACAGCCATACGGTGCATTTGTTGCATTAGACGAACAAACTCAAGGATTAGTTCATATTTCAGAGATTAAACATGGTTTTGTCAAAGATATAAATGAAGTACTTTCTGTCGGTGATGAAGTAAAAGTGAAAGTTTTAACTGTAGATGAAGAAAATGGTAAAATAAGCCTTTCTATTCGTGCAACGGAAGAAGCACCTAAGCAACAGGAAGCAGCGAAAAAACCACGTCGTCAAACTGCTGTTAAATTAGAAGAAGTAAATAATGAAGGATTTAACACGTTAAAAGACAAGTTACAAGAATGGATTAATCAATCCGAGAGCAGTGAATTAATAAAAAATAAATAAATAAAAAATAAAAGAGGATATCTCTATTACGGAGGCATCCTTTTTTGTTATTATAAGGTTAAGGACCACCAAATGTATCTTAATTAGAATAATTAGATTTGCGCAGGTATATGTATTAAAAAAGTGCATGCAAAATGCTATAATGAATCTGATTACACAATAAAGAGGCGAAATAATACGATGGCAGAAAATCTAAACTTATTTACATCAACACAAGAAGTAATTAAGGAAGGCCTTTATAAGCTTGGTTTTGGTGAAGAAATGTATGAATTACTAAAAGAACCAATGAGAATGTTAACAGTGAGAATTCCAGTGCGGATGGATGATGGATCTGTTAATGTGTACACAGGTTTTCGTGCACAACACAATGACTCGGTTGGCCCGACAAAAGGTGGTGTACGCTTCCATCCCGATGTAGATGAGGAAGAAGTAAAAGCAATGTCCATGTGGATGAGTATTAAGTGCGGAATTGTAAATCTTCCATATGGTGGTGGAAAAGGCGGAATTATCTGTGATCCACGAACAATGTCAATGGGAGAAATTGAACGCTTAAGCCGTGGTTATGTGCGTGCCATTAGTCAGGTTGTTGGCCCGACAAAGGATATACCTGCCCCTGATGTGTATACAAACTCACAAATTATGGCTTGGATGATGGATGAGTATAGTCGAATTCGTGAAAACGATTCACCTGGTTTTATTACTGGAAAACCAATTGTGCTTGGTGGTTCACAAGGTAGAGAAAAAGCAACTGCACAAGGTGTAACTATTTGTATTGAAGAAGCTGCAAAAAAACGTGGAATTGACTTAAAGGATGCTCGTATAGTAATTCAAGGTTTTGGAAATGCAGGTAGTTTTCTATCCAAATTTCTAAGTGATGCTGGCGCCAAAATTGTAGGTATATCAGATGCATATGGTGCACTTCATGATCCAGACGGCCTTGATATTGATTATTTACTAGATCGTCGTGATAGCTTTGGTACTGTAACAACTTTATTTGAGAATACAATCTCGAACAAAGAATTGTTTGAACTTGATTGTGATATTATTGTACCTGCTGCAGTTTCTAACCAAATTACAGCTGAAAATGCCCCAAATATTAAAGCATCGATTGTAGTAGAGGCGGCTAATGGACCAACTACAGAAGAAGCAACAAGAATTTTAACAGATCGTGGAGTTTTGATTGTGCCAGACGTGTTAGCTAGTGCTGGTGGTGTAACAGTTTCCTATTTTGAATGGGTGCAAAATAACCAAGGTTATTATTGGAGCGAAGAAGAGGTAAATGAAAAATTACGTCAAAAACTAGTCGAAGCATTCGATAATGTTTATAATACTGCCGAAAGTAGACGAGTGAATATGCGACTAGCTGCCTATATGGTAGGTTTACGTAATGTTGCGGAAGCTTCTAGATTTAGAGGCTGGGTATAATTTTAACTAATTATAGGCTACTACTTCCACACGAAATTAGTGGAAGTAGTAGCCTTTTTGCATTACTATTATCTAAAAATCGAATAAGTTCTTGAAAAAATGACAACATTCGGCTAGAGTTATACCATATAGTTTTTATGAAAATATTGTTGGAGGTTAGGAAATGGGACATATCAAGTTAGATTACTCTAAAGCTTTAGCATTTTTCGGTGAGCACGAAGTTACATATATGCAATCTGCTGTATCTGCTGCACATCAACAAATTCATGAAAAAACGGGCGCAGGAAATGATTTTCTTGGATGGGTAGACCTGCCAGTAAATTATGACCGTGATGAATTTGAGCGTATTCAAAAAGCTGCTGAAAAAGTAAAAAGTAATAGTGATGTCTTGTTAGTTATTGGTATCGGAGGTTCCTATTTAGGAGCGCGCGCAGCTATTGAAATGTTAAATCATAGTTTCTATAATGCATTATCAAAAGAACAGCGCAAAACTCCACAAGTAATTTTTGTTGGAAACAATATTAGTTCTACATATATGAGAGATGTAATGGATTTACTTGAGGGGAAAGACTTCTCTATCAATGTTATTTCCAAATCTGGTACTACAACAGAACCAGCATTAGCATTCCGTATCTTCCGTAAATTGCTAGAAGAAAAATATGGTGCTGAAGAAGCAAAAGCTCGTATCTTTGCTACAACAGATCGTGCAAAAGGTGCTTTAAAAACACTATCTGACGAAGAAGGATATGAAACTTTTGTAATTCCTGATGATGTTGGTGGACGTTATTCTGTTCTAACTGCAGTAGGATTACTTCCAATTGCTGTAAGTGGTGTTGATATTGAAGCGATGATGAAAGGAGCTGCAGATGCTCGAGAAGCATTTAGTAGCCCAGAATTAGAAGAAAATGCAGCTTATCAATATGCAGCAATCCGTAATGTTTTATATAACAAAGGTAAAACAATTGAAATGCTAATTAATTATGAGCCAGGTTTACAATATTTCTCAGAGTGGTGGAAACAACTCTTTGGAGAAAGTGAAGGAAAAGATCAGAAAGGTATTTTCCCAGCTTCAGCAAACTTCTCAACAGATCTTCACTCTCTTGGACAATATGTACAAGAAGGACGCCGTGATCTATTTGAAACTGTCATAAAAGTTCAAAATCCACGTCATGAATTAGTCATTGCTGGAGAAGAAGTTGATTTAGATGGCTTAAATTATTTAGAAGGTAAAACAGTAGACTTTGTAAATGATAAAGCATTTGAAGGAACATTACTTGCACATACTGATGGTGGAGTACCTAACCTAGTGGTAGAAATTCCAGCAATGGATGCATACACATTTGGATATTTAGTATACTTCTTTGAAAAAGCTTGTGCATTAAGTGGTTATTTATTAGGAGTAAATCCATTCGACCAACCAGGAGTTGAGGCATATAAAGTTAATATGTTCGCACTTCTAGGAAAACCAGGATTCGAAGATAAAAAAGCAGAGCTTGAAAAAAGATTAAAATAATCGGAGAGACTACCCTTGTATAACGGGTAGTCTTTTTTATGTTCACAATATGAATAAAAAACGATGTAATTGGAATACCAAATATGTACAGCTAACTTACATTTTTGGGATATGAGGGGATTGTATGGCACGCGGTTTGTTTAGAAAGAGGCAGTCTGATGCAAAACAAAGCGGTACCGAGCAACAATCTGAAAAGCTAAAAAAAAACCTAAAAGATAATTTACAAGAATTGCGGAGTTTTCTGGATAATCCGAATGATTTAGTAATTAGGGAATTTACAATTGGTGGCGAAGCGAATGTACCAATCGCAATTGCTTATATGGATGGATTAATTGATAGGCAGCTCTTTCAAGATAGTATTCTTAATAATTTACTTACGATGTCTGTGAAAAAGCAAGTAGCAGATGATAAGAATCAGCTATTTGAAGAGATATATCAAATCTTTATTTCAGTGAGCTCAGTAGAGAAAACGAATGGTTTTGAAGACTTAATCAATGCGATACTATCAGGAAAAACCATTTTCTTTTTAGATGGGCAGGAAACCGTATTATTATTTGAAACAAAAGGTGGAGAACAACGCTCGATTGATAAAGCTGTTGCCGAAACCACTGTCCGTGGACCGCGAACAGCTTTTGTTGAAAGTCTTGGTACGAATTTATCACTACTACGGAGACACATACAGAGCCCTTCACTACGTTTAAAAACATATCAAATAGGGAAGCGAACAAAGCGCAGTCTTGTTGTAGCCTATATAGACGGTGTAGTAAATCCAACTCTTTACAAAGAAGTAATTAGACGAATAGAAACAATTGATATTGATGATGCACCAGAGTCAGGATTTATAGAACAGTGGATTGAAGATAGTTTTCTATCGCCATTTCCGCAAATGGATAATACAGAAAGGTCCGATAGTGCTGTGTCTGCATTGCTACAGGGGAAAGTAGTAATTTTATTAGATGGGACTCCATTTGTCTTAATAGCGCCAGTTACATTAGGAGATATATTAAAATCGCCAGAAGATTACTATGAACGGTGGTTAATTGGGACGTTGCTACGTTCTTTACGTTATTTTGCAGCATTTATCGCTTTGTTTTTACCAGCTTTATACATTGCTTTAACGACGATGCACCCAGGTTTATTGCCGACTGATTTAGTTCTTTCGATAGCTGCTTCAAGAGAGGGAGTTCCATTCCCACCGATTGTGGAAGCGTTTCTTATGGTAATTACAATGGAATTATTACAAGAAGCAGGTATAAGGTTACCAACACCTATAGGGCCAACAATTGGAATTGTAGGTGGGTTGGTAATTGGGGAGGCTGCAGTATCGGCAGCTATAGTTAGTCCAATTATGGTAATCGTCATTGGTCTTACGGCTATTGCAGCCTTTGCAAACCCTACATTCAGTATTGGTATTACGTTTCGTATCATCCGTTTTGGCTTTATGATAGCCGCGTCTGCATTTGGACTATTAGGTATCATCCTTGTATATATTATGATAAATATTCATGTGACAAATTTGAAAAGCTTTGGAATACCTTACTCAACTCCATTTTCTCCAAGTATGGTCGGGGATTGGAAAGATTTAATTCTCCGTGCCCCGATGTCCATGTTAACGAGACGACCTATACTTCTTGACCCAGAGGACGCGAAATCTGCAAATAAAGGAGTAAAAGAGTCATGAAATCTTTTGAATACGGAGATGAGATAATTAGTAGCAAGGAATTTATGATTGCATTACCTTCGATGGTAATTGGTGTAGGAGTACTTTCCTTACCTAGAGATATTGCGAGTAATACAATTGGATCTGATGGTTGGGTTGCTTTAATAGTTTCGGGTGGTATTAGTTTAGTTATGATCTGGTTAATGGCAAAGTTAGCAGCAAAATTTCCCCGTCAATCCTTTTTTTCCTATGCATCCATCATTGTTTCTAAACCAATAGCTATGTTCATCAGTTTTTTATTTGGAATTTCTTATTTGTTCGTCTTAGCGTATGATATCCGTGTACTTGGACATACATCACAGCAATATTTATTTGATGAAACGCCAGTTGAGATTATTACCTTAATATTTTTATTCGTAGTTGTATATGCTGTTTCTGGATCCAGAGCAGCAATATTCAGGTTGAATGTGCTTTTTTTGCCAATTATCCTTTTTATCGCATTGTTTGTGTTGACGGCTAATTTCAAATGGCTTGATTTTTCCAATTTAATGCCAGCATTCAATACAGATTTGAAAGGACATTTGAAAGCGATCCATGCAAGCTCTCTTTCTTATATTGGAATGAGTATTGTTTTCTTTTATATTGCATTTGTGGATAAGCCTAAAAAGGCGCCAAAGCTAGCTATGATAGGTATGGTTATTCCGGTAGGATTGTATATTTTGGTGTATTCCATTTGTCTGCTAGTCTTTGGTCATACTGCCACATCACATTTATTGTATCCAACTCTAGATTTGGCAAAGAGGATTGAGCTACCAGGAGGAATCTTGGAAAGAGTGGAAGCTGTATTTTTCGTCATTTGGACAATGAGCGTTTTTACAACAGCAGTTATGTCATTTGATATAGCTATTTTAGCATTGAACTCAATTTTTAAAAGAATTAAAAAAATGCAACTCATTTTCATATTAAGCCCGCTTTGTTATTATATTGGGCTAATTCCAAAAAACACCATTCAGTTAAATGTATTTGGCAATATTCTTGGCACTTACATGATCTCCTTTGTTTTCATAATTACAATTTCGTTAAGCATCATCGCTAAAATTAGAAGGGTGAAGTCAAATGGTTAAAAGAATATCTCATCTCTTCTGTACGCTAATTTCTGTTTTGCTTCTCTCAGGGTGCTGGGATATGGTAAATATTGAAGAAAGAGGTTTTATAGTAGCGATGGCGGTAGACTTGGCGGAAGAAAATGAGAGTGCAAAAGGTCATCATCGATTACTATTAACAAGTCAAATTGCTGTCCCACCTAATTTAGGGACGCCTAGTAACAGTGGCGCAGGTGGTAAAGGTTATATGAATTTATCAGCTAGTGGAGAAAGTATGTATGCAATAGCCCAAGATATTGCAAATCAAACAAATAAGATTCCATTTTTTGAGCATGTAAAACTAGTAGTGATTTCGGAGGAAGTAGCAGCAATTCCTGAGTTGTTTGCTAATGTAATGGATGTTTTGATTCGAAATCGCGATACGAGAAGAGGAATTAAAGTCCTTATTGCAAAAGGAAAAGCAAAAGATATATTAAATATTGAACCTGAAAACGAAAAATTACCTACTCGTTATATTAACAAAATTCTAGATAATAGCCTAACTAAAACTGGAGAAATTAGGCCAGTAAGGGTAGGCGATATTCATGAATATTTGCTTACTGGAAGTAGTTTTGTATTAGCAAAAATATCATCTGGAGACAAGAAGTTAAAT
The DNA here is from genome assembly GCF_042655485.1 of Lederbergia graminis. Classification (NCBI taxonomy): domain Bacteria; kingdom Bacillati; phylum Bacillota; class Bacilli; order Caryophanales; family Bacillaceae; genus Lederbergia; species Lederbergia graminis. The sequence continues at coordinate 8,579 of NZ_JBHSMC010000004.1, read as the reverse complement.
TTTGAGGGAGGGTCTGTTTATAACGGACATGCTAAAAAAACTACCGGAAGCTTAAATATGGATGAGATGTTAGGTTTTGATCTCATCATTGGTGAAAATGTACGAGGACCAATTGTGTTTGATTTTAATGATCAGTTAACGGTCTACTCCATCAGGGGAGCGAATAGTAAAATAAAAATAAATGATCAAAATCCCCAAAACTTAGATATCACAATAACGATAAAATTAGAAGGTGAAATCCAAGAAACCTTTGGCACTGTTTTACTAAAAGAAAAAGGAGTAATTAAAGGCTTAGAACGGGCAATAACGAAGAAAGTAGAGGAAATTACGAAAAAAACGATTCATAAGTCGCAAAAAGATTTAGAAACAGATATTTTTGGAATGGAGAATAAGTTGAAAAAATTTCATTATGATACTTGGAAAGAGCTACATAACAATTGGGATCATGGTGAGAATTATTTCTCTAAAAGTAACATACACGTGAATGTTACCGTGAAAGTGCGCACTGACGGTGTTGTCGATATATCAAAAGATAAGAAGGTGAAGTGATATTCTTGATAGATTCATTCCTTGGATTTCTACCAAGTAAATTAATACTTATTTGCACAATCCTAGCTTTTCTGGTGCCATACTCTATATATAAAACTAATCAAAAATTAAATGAAAATGGAGACCCACCGTGGAAGAAAGAAAATTCTAATCAGGAGTAGGTTGATGTACAAATATAGTAGTTTTTGAAAAAGACCGGTACAAGCACCAACGGAAATTTAGCTATTACAAGCCATTAAAACATTACCATCTATATCTTTAAAATTAAAATAGGCAAAATCACCTATCCGTTCTATTTCTTTAGCAATTTGTATCCCTTTGTTTTTAATGTAGTGATATGCTTCATCAATATCTCTGACGTAAAAGTTAAATAATGCGTGTTCTGAAGGATTCAATTTAAAACTCGGGTCAAACTTATGATCATCTAAAGTAAGACCAGTTTCTGATGTTACGGGAATATTGTAAACAGGTGATTTAACTTCGTCCATATTAATACTTAACCCAAGTAAATCACTATACCATTTGGCAGATTTTTTTAGATCACTAACATGAATAAATACAGTATTTACTTTACATGTAATTGGAGATTTAGTTGAATTCATACTTATTCCCCCTGTTAATTTCTTTGTATATTAATATTCAACAAAAATTAACAATACCCTTTAAAAAACCTAGAGAGGTTTCCATTAAATTACTATCCGTTTCTATATATTAAACAGCCAAAAGCGCTCATTTTGAAGGTTAATTATCAAAATAAGCGCTTTCCTTGTGATTATTACCGAAATGGTGCAGATAATAATTATAGTGTAAATAAAACCCGTTTCCATTTCGAAGGATTTTGTGTTAACCCCGAAGTTATATTCACTGTCTTATATATTAATTGTTTAAAAAAATGCCAGTTGATAAACTATACATAATATATAATCGATTATATATTATGTATAGTTTGATAATTTAGAAAGACGCATTCCTGTGATACAGAGCACATTTATGAGTTGATTTAAAAGCTAGCAAACTACTCGGAACTATTTGTCATGTATCAAACGATATCATTTAAAATGGCGCTTATCATTCGATATCAAGAGGTTTTCTTGGAGTTGAATATTATCGCTAGTTTATAAGGGGGATTTAAGTGATCAAAGAGAGCAAAAGTATCATTTTGACAAAAACGATGAAATTAGTTGTAGATTCTGAAAGAGGGACTTACAGTGCATGGCTGACAGATGGTTCACCACTTTTACTGAATGCAGTAAGTAAAGTGAAGTGGAAAGGAGGAGAGCTTTCTTCCGCAGACGATGTGAGGAGAAAGATCAGAGAAGAAAGTATATCCGATCAAAATGGACAAGGTCGTCAGGTGATAATGACATGTATAGATGAAGTTAGGAAATGTACGTTAACGGTAAAAGTGAAAGTCTATGATGATTTGCCTGGGGTTTTCAGTGAGGCAGTAGCATCAAATGAAGGGTCAGAACCACTTTCGATTATCGACCTTCAACCATGTGTAGCAATCCCAATGGACGAAGGGGCTGTCTATATCCCTCAGGAGCACAGTTGGCGAATTGGGCTATTGACGAACGGGTATATGTTTATGGATCCAGGCCGCGTAGAGTCAATTATGATTGGACGAAGTGTGCAAAGTAGATGGAATATAGCGGCGGTAAGCGAGGCAACAGGGAACGCTATCGTAGCGGGATACGTTACCTTTGATGTGTCCGAGGGAGAGGTCATTGTTGAAAGTGATTGGAGAGTTCAACCGCTATCCGGCACATTTGGGCTTGGACTTACATCGCGTTCCAATTATGCTCCAAAGGTTACATTGCCGGTTGGTGGTGAGTTGAGTACCGATTGGTTTGGGATAACGTGGGGAGACAGTGTCCATAATGCGTTAATTCAATATGCAGATTATATCCAGGCTCATTATCAGATAAAACCGAAGGACCCTTTAATGGGATGGTGTTCTTGGTACTACACTTTTCATAATACGTCTGAAGAAGAAATATTGCGTAATGCTCGTTTCATTGCGAAACATCTTAAGGACTATGGCTTAAATGTCGTTCAAATTGATGACGGATACCAGCAAAGACACGGTGACTGGGAAGCTAATGAGCGATTTCCGAATGGAATGGGCTCGCTTGCGGACGAAATACGTAAATTGGGATTGAAGCCAGGACTATGGGTCGCGCCTTATAGCTTGGATCCGGAATCTGATGTAGCCAAAAAACACCCAGAATGGTGCGGGAAAAAAATGAGTGGCGAGCGAAAAGAAGTAGGAAGTGGGTTTGCACTCGATCCAACGCATCCAGAGGCCCTTGAGTGGTTGAAAAGCCAATTGAGGAAGATTCGCCATGAGTGGGGCTATGAAATGGTGAAGATTGATTTTTCTTACAGCAGTATTTTAGAAATTGAAGAGTTCTATGATAATACGCAAGGTCGCGCAGGTGCTTACCGGGCAGGATTACAAGCGATTCGTGATGCTATCGGTAATGATTGTCATCTATTGGACTGTGGCCCGATGAATGCTGTTGGCATAGCAGACAGTTGGCGGATTGAATGGGATTTCGATCGTCTAAACTGGCGACAATATACAAAGGAATTGGAAAGTAATGTTCCGGCAATCGCCAAGCGTTATTATATGCACAACCGTCTGTGGTCGAATGACCCTGACATTATCGGCTTTGGTTTATTAGATGAGGATCAAGGTCGTTCTGTGGCTTCTGTGATGGCATTATCAGGCGGTACCGTCATCAGTGGTGATCAATTATATGCACTGCCAGATGCCAAGTTGGATTTGCTTAAAAAAATTCTTCCTGTATACGGGGAAGCGGCGCGTCCACTCGATCTTTTTGAATCAGATTATCCTACACTGTATCAATTAAATGTCGAGCAGCCATTCGGAACATGGACAGTTCTGGGCGTGTTTAATTGGAGTGAATCAGCTTCGACGAGAAGGGAAATCAACATCAAAGATATATGGTCTAATGCTAGTGGGACGAATCAGCTAGTATACGAGTTCTGGTCACAACAATTAGTGAAAGTTTCATCTGATGGTATTTTTACTGTAGATTTGAACCCTGGCGAATGCGCTATTTTTGCTATTCGCGCGAGAGAAGAGCACCCTATGTTGATTGGGACAGATCGTCATGTCCTCCAAGGTGCAGTTGAGTTGAATGAATTAAACTGGGATAATTCAACATTAACCCTTTCTGGAGAGCTTAACGGTATTGCTGGTACGAGTCCAACACTTACAATTTGGGTACCAGATGGTTATGCAGCAACACAATGTGAAATTAATGGGGAAACAGTCAGACCAGGAGAGGTATACAAGAACTTGCTAAAGGTAAGATGTGAAAGCAAAATCACTGGGACTCAGCCATGGTCAGTGACTTTTAGTAAATAGCTTCACACTAATCATGCTCTATCTTATGTTCTAAAAGTATTTTAATAAGATTTTACTCAAACTGGCATGAAATAGTAATGAAATTTATCATCACGGAAGGAACAGGGTAATGGATTGTGACTTATCACATCTATTACCCTTTATTCCATTTTTGGGATTGCTGGCATTTTCTGAGGTGTCCTTCTCTACTATACAAAGGAAAGAAAAATAATCGAGTATCCCATATCAGTATTTTAATTGTGAACAAAAGGGCAGGATTATGATATTTATGTGTTGAAATTCTTACTATCAAATTTAGTTTTGGAGTGGTAGTATTGAAAAAATTAACAATACAATTATTTGAATATCATGTATGGGCAAACAAAAAATTAATTAAACATTTGAGGTCTCTTCCCGAAGAAGTCTTTGTAAATCAAGTGAACAGCGTGTTTCCTACGATTGCTGAAACATTTGGTCATATGCTTGCAGTGGATGAAATGTGGTATTTGCGATTAAAAGGGGTGTATTTGCAACAAATTGGTCAAAAGAAATTAAATACAATTGAAGAAACTGAATATAAATTGGATGATTTGTATGATGATATCAACCATTTCTTTATAAATATAGAAAGTGTTGAAAATACAGTCGTTTATAAAAATACTAAAGGTAATCAATTCAATAACAAAGTTTTTGAAATCGTTCAACATATCGTAAACCATGGAACGTATCACAGAGGAAATATTGCAGCGATGATCAGGCAATTGGGTCACGAGGGGACATCGACTGATTATATTTTTTATTTACGAACGATTAATAATATAATTTGATGAAAAAAACAGGGAAATATAAATTAATAACAATTGTACCGGGAGATTATAATGGGCAATAATAGCTTTTATTATTTTATTATTAAACTAATTGGTGCGATAATTAAAAAGAATCAATTTACAGTTCGATGTTAAAATTAATGATACAGTTAGAAAGATTAATTTTTAAAAGTGAGTAGGTGAACAACATGATTGAGGTAAAAACATCTTCACTTAGTGATGGAGAATTCAATAGAGGGGTATTTGCTACACGTGATATTAATAAAGGAGAGCTTTTACATGAAGCACCTGTAATTTCTTATCCCAACGACCAGCATCAACACATCGAAAAAACCATACTCGCTGATTACGCTTTTGAGTATGGGGAAAACCATTCTGCTATACTTCTTGGTTATGGAATGTTATTTAATCATTCTTATGAACCTAATGCAAATTATGAGATTGATTTTAAAAACCATACATTTAATTTCTATGCTTACAGAAATATAAAAAAAGGCGATGAGATTCTAATTAATTATAATGGCGATGTTGATGACAAAGACCCACTGTGGTTTAATCAGGATTAAAAAAAATAGAAAAGTATATTAAAACTTTGCCATTTATCCTATATATTTTGTGAAGTAATGTACTTAAATTAACGGGTGCAATACTTGAAGAAGGAGAAGCACCCTTTCTTCTTGAATTTATTAAAGGGACAGGTTAGTTGAAGAAATAAACCACGGTCACATTGATTTTAAATTAAGTAAAACTCATTTGGAGGACCAAAACTTGAATACTGAAATTTGAGTTTTACTGAAAGAAGAATCAAAGCTTCTTATGTTATTAGGCTATATAATGATGTAGATTGGTGGAAAGAAAGACAAGAACAAGATATTGAAGATATGTTAAACAAAGTACAATCAGTGGGAGCCTGGAAGGACGAAACTTTATTTGGTTTCACAAGGGCAGCTTCAGATGGGAAATTTGGAACTTATAATGAAGATGTAGTTTATTCATAGGAAGATATAGGAACAAAACTTATAAAATTATTAGATGAACTTTTGCATATTGATGTAATCAGTTTGTTTTGTCAGGAAAATTTAATACCTTCTATGTAGAAAATGGTACCCAAAAAGTATTTCAACAGTAAATATAATTGGACAAAAAGAAAGAACCCTTGATATACAAGGGTTCCACGTATGGAGAATAGCGGGTTCGAACCGCTGACCTCTTCGCTGCCAGCGAAGCGCTCTCCCAGCTGAGCTAATCCCCCAAAACAATTCACGTATATAATTATTATAGTAACTTTCTGTGAAAGTGCAAGGGCTATTAACTAATTATTTCAATTCCTTTTACATGGTCAATATACGAAATTGTGTAATATATACTTGTGACTGTTTGTTTTGAATTTACTCGGGCTTTTAATTCTAATAAATGTAATGGTTGTTCCTTCAAGTCTTTAATTCTTGTTTGAATAACATTAATTTTTTCTTCCTGTAACTTATGGAGAACTTTTTCAATACTCTCTTGGTGATCAACCGTGATTTTTATTAGTAACTCTTTTTTGAACATTTTCTTTGGTCCAAGTTTCGCCATAGTAAAGGGGATAAGCTCAACGCTAATAATAAGAAGAACGACTCCTGCTACTGCCTCAGAATAAAATCCTGCCCCAACAGCTATTCCAATTCCGGCTGCTCCCCAAATCATTGCAGCTGTAGTTAAACCTGATATGTGATCATTCCCTCTTCGCAAAATTACACCTGCACCGAGAAATCCAATCCCGGATACTATCTGGGCAGCGAGTCTAAGTGGATCCATCTGAATTCTTACATTATCATTCCCAGGAAACATATATGCAGATTCAATTGACACTATTGTAAGCAAACAACTAATTATTGAGATAACAAGACTTGTCTTTAGGCCGAGTGGTTTTCTTTTTAACTCTCGTTCAACTCCGATAATGAGACCGAGTAAAGCGGAAATACCTAATTTAATAATTAAATCAATATCGATGAAGTCCATTATTTATTCACTCTCCTATCACAATTCTTGTTTATAATAGATTACAATTTAATAATAGATTACAATATGAATTGGTAAAAAAATAATACAACTTCCCCTTAAGGAGTAACATATGAATTCATTCAAAGTGAACCCCTATTTTGCTGTTATATTAGGTGTAATAACAGTATCAACTTCTGCTATTTTTGTGAAGCTGTCATCCGCAAATGCAGAAGTAATAGCGTTTTATAGGCTATTTTTTAGTGTATTAATTATGATACCATTATTTTTTCCAAAGTATATGAAAACGCTGAAACAATTTAACCTAAAAGTATGGATATACACGATTTTAGCAGGTGTTTTTCTGGCATTTCATTTTATACTTTGGTTTGAATCGTTAAACTACACTTCTGTAGCAAGTTCTACTGTCCTAGTAACGCTTCAGCCACTGTTTGCGTTTGTTGCTACATATTTTTGGTTTAAAGAAAAGTACTCGTTTAAGGCAATATTGTGTGGACTCATTGCAATTTTGGGAAGCTTCGTTATTAGTTGGGGAGACTTTCAAATAAGTGGAACAGCACTGTTTGGTGACATGTTAGCTTTAATTGCTTGTGCTCTCATAACGGCATATTTATTGCTAGGACAAGTAGTTAGAAATCAAATATCGCTTATACCTTATACATTTATTGTTTATTTGATTAGCACAATTGTTTTATTTATATACGTTCTTATATCTAAATCAGCATTTTACCCATATCCAGTTGAAGATTGGGGATATTTTATTTTACTTGCTATTTTCCCAACATTGCTGGGACATAGTTTATTTAATTGGGCAGTAAAGTGGGTATCTACTTCTATTATTTCGATGGCCATCTTATTTGAACCAGTTGGGGCAGCACTTCTAGCATATTTTATTTTAAAAGAAGATCTTATTTGGACTCAATGGCTAGGTGGGAGTACAATAATTGCAAGTGTGTTAATTTTTCTGCGAGATAATTATAAGAGAAAAACCATTCCCGATGATGGTAATGGTTTTTAAAAGAAATATTATGCAAAGTTAATTTACACAAACAAATATGTCATAAAAGAAAATACAAAAGCCATTATGGAAGAAAATATAAATGTGCCTCCATATACTTTTTCTTCTGCATCAGATATACGTAGTGCTTCAATATAAGAATAACTAAACAAGTATAAGGTCATAATTATTGTAATAATAAAAGCAATATTCGTTAGCACAATGTTTATACTCCTTTTTAATGTAGTTTATGATGGTTAGTTTTATAAAATGAATGGATAGAATAAAAAAATATTAAAAAATCTATTGCCTTCAAATAAAATACGTGATATATTATAACTCGTCCGAAAGACACGGACATGATGAAAAAAAGAAATTAAAAAAATGTCTTGACTGACTGAAATAACTTATGTTATTATAGAAAAGTCGCTGCAAGACAGCAACGAAGTTTGATCTTTGAAAACTGAACGAAACGAAGCGTTAACAATAATTAAGTAAGACCAGCAATTTTGAGCTACAAACTTCAATGAGAGTTTGATCCTGGCTCAGGACGAACGCTGGCGGCGTGCCTAATACATGCAAGTCGAGCGGACTTTTTGGGAGCTTGCTCCCGAAAAGTTAGCGGCGGACGGGTGAGTAACACGTGGGCAACCTGCCTGTAAGACTGGGATAACTTCGGGAAACCGGAGCTAATACCGGATAACTTCTTCCTTCGCATGAGGGGAGGTTAAAAGACGGTTTCGGCTGTCACTTACAGATGGGCCCGCGGCGCATTAGCTAGTTGGTGAGGTAACGGCTCACCAAGGCGACGATGCGTAGCCGACCTGAG
>NZ_JBHSMC010000003.1:0-265671 GCF_042655485.1 Lederbergia graminis | reverse complement strand
GCCAGGATCAAACTCTCATTAAAAGTAGTTTGTAGCTCAAAATTGCTGGTCTTACTTAATTATTGTTAACGCTTCGTTTCGTTCAGTTTTCAAAGATCAAACTTCGCTATTGTGTTTCAGCGACTCTATTAATATACCATGTTAACTTGTCTCTGTCAATCATTTTCGAATAATATTTTTTCGGGATGATTTTTAATAGGAGTTGTTAACAGGAGTTTTATAATAACACCTCTTAAATTCATTGTCAATCCTATTAACGAAAAAATGTTATCCTAAAATAACAAAAGAGCTACCTTAATGACTTAAGGCAGCTCTACTTATATTATTCCCACTCAATTGTTGCAGGTGGCTTGCTAGTAATGTCATACACTACGCGGTTAATGTGGTCTACTTCATTAACGATTCTAGTAGAGATTTTCTCTAGTACTTCCCATGGTATTCTTGCCCAGTCGGATGTCATACCATCAATAGAAGTTACAGCACGAATTCCAATCGTATAATCGTACGTTCTAGCATCTCCCATTACACCTACGCTACGGATATCTGGTAATACAGTAAAGTATTGCCAGATATCTCGCTCTAAGCCAGCGTTCCTAATTTCTTCTCTCAAAATATAATCAGATTCACGGACGATTTCTAATTTTTCTTCCGTTACGGCTCCTAGGACACGAATTCCAAGTCCTGGTCCAGGGAAAGGTTGACGCCAAACAATTTCATCTGGAATCCCAAGCTCTGTTCCAAGTGCACGAACCTCATCTTTAAATAATGTATTTAATGGTTCGATCAATTTGAATTGCATATCTTCTGGAAGACCACCAACATTATGATGTGATTTAATTGTTTGAGCTGTTGCTGTTCCACTTTCAATAATATCTGTATAAAGTGTACCTTGAGCTAAAAATTCAATTCCTTCAAGTTTTGCAGCTTCATCATCAAATACATAAATAAATTCATTACCAATGATTTTACGTTTCTTTTCAGGGTCTGATACGCCTTCTAATTTACTTAAGAAGCGATCCTTCGCATCAACTTTTATTACATTCATATTGAAACCTTCTGTGAAGGTCTTCATCACACTTTCAGCTTCACCTTTTCGTAGTAAGCCATGGTCAACGAAAATACATGTTAACTGGTCACCAATTGCTTTATGGATTAGTACTGCTACTACAGAGGAATCAACTCCACCACTTAGTGCGCATAGTACTTTTTTATCTCCAACCTGTTGGCGAATCTTCTCCATTTCAACTTCAATGAAGTTCCCCATGGACCAGTCACCTTTACAGCCACATATTTCAAAAACAAAGTTTTTCAAAATATCGTTTCCGTAAACAGAATGGCGTACTTCTGGGTGGAACTGCACTCCGTAAAATTGTTTCTCTTCATTACTAATTGCAGCAACTGGGCATGATGGATTTGTTCCAACTACTTTAAAGCCTTCTGGCGCTTTTTGAACTAGATCGCCATGACTCATCCAAACAACTTGTTCTTGAGGAAGTCCTTTAAACAATGCAGAATCTTCTTTCAGTTGTAAAGTAGCTTTTCCATATTCTCTTTCTTTAGCTCTTTCGACATTTCCGCCGAATTGAACTGTCATCAATTGCATGCCGTAGCAAATACCGAAAACAGGGATACCTAAGTCAAATAATTGCTCATCACATTTAAATGCATTTTCCCCATATACGCTATTTGGACCGCCAGATAAAATTATTCCTTTTGCATTCATCGCTTTAATTTCATCTGCAGTAATCGTGTGTGGATGTAGTTCACTATATACTCCAAATTCACGGATTCTTCTCGTAATTAACTGATTATACTGACTACCAAAGTCTAGAACAACAATCATTTCTTGATTATGTAACTCCGATTTACCTGGCATATGAGACCCTCCGTTAACCAGTTCGAAATAGCAAACTGGCAGCATTTCGCGTATTTATTTTAGTCCTCATTTTATACCTGTTCGGAAACACGGTCAACCAGTTGTTCTTTTTATTAAATTTTCCCATAATTCACTTGTACTCTCCCAATTATCCTGGGAGTTATCACCACGATAAATTGCTCGTTCATATTGTTCCGTTAATTTACTCATTTCATCTGTATGAAAATACGAATCTATATTGGAGGAGTAATCTCTAAGCGTTTGTCCGATTTCTCTCTCTAGGCCAATACGTTTCAACTGTTTTAATAAATCTCCATACGCGTGGACAAGTGTATCACTATTATGTTTCCGCTTATATTTCCTTACCAAAATATATGGCATCCACTTACTTCGCTTCCAATATGCCCAAACTCCCAATAATAGTAACACGATAAAACATCCTACTAATACGATCCAGTTTTTTGTGAAAAATGTCTTCATTGTTTCCCAGAAGCTCGTTTTCACTTCTGTTTCTGGCTCATTATTCGTTTCAGTCGGTGTTTCTGGTTCTGTTGGTTCTGGCGTTGTTGGTTCAGTAGGTTGCGTTACAGGTTCTTCCTCTGTTGGCTCTTCCGGAACTGCATTTTCATCGACAATACTAGAAAAATTCGTGAAACCTATCGTTGGTTCAAACGGAACCCATCCTTGTGAAGGGAAAAATACTTCTACCCATGAATGTGTTTCATTATTTGTTACTTCAAATAGCGTACTATCTGCCACCGTATCAATCAGGTGACCTGATGTATAACCTTTCACCCATCTAGCAGGTATATCAACTGCACGCAATAATGTAACCATAGAAGTGGAAAAGTTATCACAGTAGCCAACTTGTGTTTCAAATAAAAATTGATCTACGTAGTCTTGATTTTTACCTGGAACAGCAGCCTTTTCCTGATCGTACGTAAACTCACCATTCTTAAAATAGGCTTCAATTGCTTTCGCTTTATCGTACCAATTATGATGATCCTTCGTCAGTTCGAGAGCTAAATCCCGAACGCGTTCCGGTAATGTATCTGGTAATTGCGTATATCCTTCCAAAAACTCATTGACTAATTCCTCATTTACACCGTTAGGAAGGGAGTAAAATATTGATGTTGTATTACGTAATTCTTGTAAACTATACTGTGGTGTTTCATAACTAACCGCATATTCACTTGGACTGACTATTTCATTTTCAGCAGAAAACGGAATGAATTTCTCCAATGCTGTAATCATCTTTACATTAGATATATCCCCATCTACACCCATAACTCCATATGGATAAATAATATGAGGGTATAGCAGTTTCATCTCAAAATGCGCTCTACGTTGCCGTTCCGTTTCTATCGGGATATCAAACGGCAATCGAAATTCCGTACCAACCCCTACATCCAAATCAGGCACCGCTTCCACCGAAGTTGTCCATCCTTTTCCTGTATACGTGTCTTTAGTTTCTACCTTCCAATAATGTCCTGCAGGACCTGATGTTCTACCTTGTTGTGTCCAAACTTCAAATACTACACTGTCATCACCGATAAAAGGGCCACCTAAATTTGTATCATCTGAGCCATAGCCAATTTTCGAGACGCCTCCATTATTTCTTGGCATCACATTATCGGCATTAGACTTCAAGAATGGCACAGGATCTGGCCATATTGGTCCGGCTTTCGGAGAAACATAGCCAATAAATGTACTAATTAAAATCATTAATGCAAGCGGAACTGTCCATTGCGCTAATAATGAATAGCGGTTCCTAATGTTTTCTTTTTCCAGTAAGCGTTGGAAAAACAAAATCCCTAATAGGATAAAACCTATCATTACAATTCTAACGATTGCCCATTCTGCATTATAAATCGTAAAGGTATCAATAACCGCTATATAAATGACCGTCATCGAATAAAAGACGAAAATTTTCTTGCGAACAGTGAGCCAGTAACGAAGTAAATATGTCATGATCCATAGTAAAATAAAAAAGAGGACCGTACGGAATAAGTCCGTTATATTTACGACATCTAATGAAAATAGTAAGCCAATATTAAATATTACATCTTCGATTAAATAGATACTCCAAGCAATAAAACTACTGTGTTCTCCTGCAAACATATTGTAGAGAAAATATAGGATAAAAACTATTTTTGTTCCTGTTCTTACGGAACTATATAGTGGTAGAACATTGATTATTAAGCTGAGCGCTATAAAAATAACAAAATAGTGGACTTGCCCGGTATTTGTAATATCAGTTAACGGTCTCAGCCATTCCCACAAAAGTAAAAAGCCACAAAAGTATAGGACAAACAAGTATATTTTTTGTTGATTTATCATGCCCTCTCCACCTCTGTAAACGCTGTTCGAAACTCGTCTTCATATAGTGTTTTGATAATCAACCCTTTATATAGTGCAGCTGATTTCATTTGCAGTTCCTTCTCATTCATTTGTTCTCCACGTTTACGAATATAGTAGACAATGATAGTCCCTCTTCTTCGTAAAAATAATCCGGCACTTTTAATAAACTCTTGATCAAGCTTAGAGGTTATCACGAGTAAAACAGCAGGTTGTCTAAAAATAACCGTTTCACTTTCGAGAATGTTCGCTAATTGTAAATCACTATCTGGTTTTACTTTTGCTAGATGATGAAAAATTTGCTTTTGTTGCTGTTCTCCACCTCTAATCGGAATAAAAGTTTTATCTGCTCCTACAGAAAATAAACCTACTTGACCGCCGTGCGATAAGATAGAATTTGTTGCAGAGGCAGCGAAGACGACTGCCTCTTCGAAACTAGGAGATGCTGTTCGATCTAGTACAAGCAACAAATCATTCGTCTGTCTTATTTCGAACTCTTTCGATACTAATTCCTGTTTCCTAGCAGTTGCTTTCCAGTCAATCCAAGAGAATCGGTCGCCAGGTTGGTACTCCCTTACTCCTGCTACAAGAGTAGTGTCTTTCTGAAATTGTAGTGCAGAGGCTGTGCCCCCTTGTTCAAAGCGACTTTCTAGTGGTCGATAAGTGAGCTCTTCATAGCGTGGATACACGAGTATTGTCTGTTGGCAATCAAACCAATGCTCCTTCTCCGTAAGTCCAAGCGCATCCCCTGCCATTAATCGAACTCCTTCAAAAACGTGTTCCCCTCTTGGCACATTTTCAATGCGATATGAATAAGAGAGCATTTTTTTAAACCCTGGGAATATAACTTGTTTATGTTGATCCGTATTAATACCTTTAGGTAAAATATCTTCCACGATTAAAAACAGAATCGGAAAAGCTCTTTTTCTTGTAAGTGTAAGTTTAACGTTCACATGGTCGCCCGCTCCAAATTCTCGAGCTTCTAACGTACGCTCTACACCAAATTCTTTTATCGGATAGATTAGTAATAAAATAGAATAAATAGCAAATGGTATAAAACTGAAAAATAAGAACCAGCTTACAAATCCACCTTGGAACATTGCATAGGAGAATGTAACAGCAACAAGAACGAATTGAACTATTAATCCCAATACCGGTTTAATCTGCGCTATTATTCTGGAACGATGATTTTTCATTTTCATTTATAATGTACAGCCCTTTGTACTGGAACATGGGTATTTTCCATAATGTCATGTAATAATTGTTCGGTAGATAAACCTTGATATTTCGCATCTGGTTTTAAAATAATGCGATGAGTAAATACATAAGGCATTAAATACTGGACATCATCTGGAATGACGAAATCTCTACCAGCAATAAATGCATATGCTTGTGCTGCCTTCATTAACGCAATAGAAGCACGAGGACTTGCACCTAAATATATATTTTCATGGTTTCTAGTTTGTCTTGCTAAATCGACAATATAATACTTAATCGTTTCTTCTACATATACATCTTTTACACGGTTTTGTAATTCTATTAATTCATCGAGCGATATGACAGGTTCCAGCTCATCTATTGGCGCTACTTTTTGAGAACGTGTTAATACTTCCATCTCTTCCGCTAGGCTTGGATAGCCCATTTTCATTTTTAAAAGGAAACGGTCTAGTTGTGCTTCTGGTAGTGAATACGTCCCCTCATATTCAATCGGGTTTTGAGTCGCCATTACAAAGAAAGGTCTCTCTAAATTTAGTGTCACTCCATCTACGGTTACACTTTTTTCTTCCATTCCTTCTAATAAAGCTGATTGAGTTTTGGGTGAAGTTCGATTTATTTCATCGGCCAAAATGATATTGCCTACAATTGGACCGGGTCTAAATGTAAATTCCATTTCCTTTTGATTATATATGGAAACACCTAATACATCAGAAGGTAATAAGTCAGGGGTAAATTGGATTCGTTTAAACGAGGCATTGACGGACTTTGCTAGTGCACGTACCATCATTGTTTTTCCTACACCTGGAACATCTTCCAAAAGAACATGTCCTTCTGCTAGTAATGCTACTAAACTAAGTCTTGCTATATCTGTCTTTCCGATCATTACTTTCTCAATGTTTTGAAGAATTTTATCCACTTGAAGTTGTAGTTCGTTTGACATAATTCCACCGCCATCTCTATTTTTTTCGCGTTAATAATAATATTCTGTCTATTTTGTAAAAATCCTTCTCTTAAACAAAAAAAGACTAAGATTAATGTCATCATAACATTTTTCTTAGTCTTCATTTGACCTATTTCCAATAATCATCGAAAATACTTACCGGTAAATGACGTTTATGGGCAGATTTTCGATACAAAGCTTCAATTGTATTTCTTGCTGTATCATGCACTTCTTTTCCTTCTAAATAATCATCGATATCTTCGTACGTAACACCGAGCGCTACTTCATCTGGAAGTTGTGGACGATCATCCTCCAAGTCAGCAGTCGGAACTTTATTATATAAATGTTCTGGGCAGTTTAGTTCCTTTAATAACGCTCGCCCTTGACGTTTATTCAAACGAAATATTGGCACTAAATCTGCAGCTCCATCGCCGTGCTTTGTGAAAAATCCGGTTAACGCTTCTGCAGCATGATCTGTTCCTAAAACAACACAGTTATAGGTTGCAGCGATACTATATTGAGCTTTCATACGTTCCCTTGCCTTCTCATTTCCTTTTGTAAAATCGGAAATTTCCACACCAGCTTCTTTTAAAGAAGCGACACTCGCATCAACTGCAGGTTTTATATTAATTTCATATTGTACAGAAGGTTGAATAAATGCAATCGCATCTTCTACATCCTTCGCATCCTTCTGAACTCCGTATGGAAGTTTTACAGCGATGAACTTATACTTTTCAATCTCTCGTTCTGCATTTAGTTCATCTACAGCCATTTGAGCAAGCTTACCTACTAACGTAGAATCTTGTCCACCTGAAATCCCAAGTACAAATCCATTAAAGAAACTATGCTTTAACACATACTCTTTTAAAAAATCAATGCTTTTTCGAATTTCTTCTTTTGGATCAATTTGCGGCTTTACTTTTAGTGCTTCAATGATTTCGCGTTGTACATCGTCCATTCTGTAAATCCCTCCTATAGCTTTGATTCCCTTTTAATTTTTGCTACTTTCTCTTTTACATCTTCAATATTTCGCATTTTATTATCCCAGCATTTTTGGCTGAGGTCTACAGGATATTCTTCCGGATTTAGCGATCGTTTATATTCATCCCACAAGTAGCTAAGGCTTTCTTTTGCATATGCTTGAATTTCACGAAGTGCTGGTAATCGATATACTTGTTCCCCATTTTCAAAAATGACTTCATGAAGGTTGATAGCATCAAAGTCAGTCACAAATTTACTGATATACGTATGAACCGGGTGGAACATTTTTAGACGAGGTTCATCTTCTGGGTTCTCATCCCATAATGTGATGTAATCACCTTCTGATTTATGATTTTGCCTATTTACGATACGATAAACCTTTTTTCTTCCAGGAGTCGTTACTTTTTCGGCATTACTGGAAATTTTGATCGTATCTTGCATTTCTCCATTTTCATCTTCAATCGATACAAGCTTATATACTGCTCCAAGTGCTGGTTGATCATAGGCAGTAATTAACTTTGTCCCAACTCCCCATGAATCTATCTTGGCGCCTTGGGCTTTAAGGTGAACAATTGTATACTCATCTAAGTCGCTTGATGCGAAAATTTTAGCATCCGTAAATCCAGCCGCATCTAATTGCTTTCTCGCTTCTTTTGATAAAAATGCCATATCACCGCTATCAAGACGAATTCCAATAAAGTTTATTTTATCGCCTAGTTCTTTTGCCACTCGAATTGCGGCAGGCACGCCTGATCGTAATGTATCGTATGTGTCAACAAGGAAAACACAATCACGATGACTTGCCGCATACTTCATGAAGGCAGTGTAATCATCACGGTATGCTTGCACCATCGCATGTGCATGTGTTCCTGCTACAGGCATATCAAATAGTTTCCCCGCTCTAACATTACTCGTTCCATCAAAACCACCAATAAATGCCGCTCTTGTCCCCCATAATGCTGCATCCATCTCTTGCGCACGACGAGATCCAAATTCCAATGCCACTTCATCGCCGACAACTTGTTTAATTCTGGATGCTTTCGTCGCAATGAGTGTTTGGTAGTTCACAATATTAAGTAATGCTGTTTCGATAATTTGTGCTTCTGCAAGAGGTGCTTCCACTTGGATTATTGGTTCATTGCTAAAAACAACTTCGCCTTCTTTCATGGAACGAATCGTGCCCGTAAAGCGCATATTTTGTAAATACTCTAAGAAAGCTTCATCATAATGGAGGTCTTCTCTTAAATAGGCGATATCTGTTTCACTGAAGCGAAAGTCATTTATAAAATGGATTACTTTTTCCAACCCTGCAAAAATCGCATAACCATTTGCAAAAGGTAGTTTTCGAAAGTAAAGGTCAAATACAGCTTTCCGATTGTGAATGCCGTCCTCCCAATATGATTTCGCCATATTTATTTGGTATAAATCTGTATGCAATGTTAAGCTATCATCTTTGTAATGGTCATTCATTTTTCCTACACGTCCTCTAGTCCATTAAGTTTAAGTGAATTATTTACTTAGTTTCTCAATTAAGCTTGGTGTATACTCATCAATATGTAAATCTGCTTGTATATCAGGGTTTTGGAATGCGCAAGTTTTTAACCCGACTGCTTTCGCAGGAATTAAATCTAGTTCTCTGTCACCAATTGCCCAATCCAAATCATATTTATCATGTAGATAACGATATGCTCCTTCATCCGGCTTTCTTGGATACCCATCATCATCTGGACTTATAATCTCGTTAAAATAATGCATCAGTCCAAATTTCTTTAACAATTTACGCGTAGATGCTTGTGTGCGATGTGTCACAATCACATTTATATCTGCAGCTTCTAAGATAGTTTCCACTCCTTCAAACGGAGGACAGCCAGATTCTGCTCGAGCATGATCCAACTCTTTAAACCTTTCTCGATACTCTTCTGAAATTCCATAATATGCGAACGTTTCTTTAGATGTTCTTTTTAATAAACGCAAGGCTTCTTCTTGATCGACTGGCTTACCAAGCGCCTCTTCATGAACGGTACAAAAGCTCGCTAATATTGCTGGATATGTATTGAATATCGTTCCATCCAAATCCCATAGTAATTTCAACAATAGACACTCCCTAGTTGTACGATTTTTATCTTTTTACCATATTAACACTTTTCTTTTTTATTTTCTTGTAAAGATAACCTTTATGTCCAATTCTCTAGTAATTTTTCTTCATCCGACGTAATATGATATAATAATTATAATTTTACGAAAAATCAATTAAAAGGACGGAGGGATATACATTAAAAAGTTTTTTATAATCGGATGTGCCATTACTATTATTCATTTCATTATCGGAATTGTTACGAGTGACTGGGTGTTCGTCTTAAAAGTATCTGGTACGATTGTAGTAGCACTTTTACTACTAACCGGCATCTTTACGGGGGCACTTGCTGGTGGGGATAGAATACGATCTAACTATCACACGGAATCAAAAAGTGCCGCAGACGAGCGAATAAATTGGGTAAAAGGTTTTCTTATAACAGCACTTCCTATTCTCATTTTCATTATCATTGTGCTTATCATTGATTATTTTTATTAATAGCTCTGTTAAACTCTGTTGTTGATTTTCGCTCCTGTACACTCGCTTCCGCGGGCACGGCCTCAGCTAACTTGGCAAAGAAAACCACTATCTTCGGCTCGTGCTGTTCCCGCAGGAGTCTCGTGTACATCCACTACAATCAACTAAGTTCTTAACAACAATGAACTTTAACAGAGCCTTATTAATAGTTAAATGGACTACTCCCTTGAAGGTTGAATAAGGGAATAGTCCATCTTTATTTTTTCGCCCCAAACCAAGCAGGACGTTTCTTCGTAACAAGCCATTTTTTCTCTAGAAATTGGTCAGCTGCAATACGCATAAAATCATCCGGGATTTTTTCTAATTTCTTTATGTACCCTTTTGTGGTGACGAGCAAATGATCATGTGCATGATAAACAATTTGCTGGTACTCTATTTCGCCATTTAAATAATTGATTAATGCTTGGGCTGTATGCTTTTGATAATCAGATAAGTATTGCTTCATTTCATCAAACTTTAGTAGCGATACCGTCATTCTAAGACTGCCTTGATGTTGCATTAATGCGATAGCTTTTTGCCTCGACGCTTTACGAAATTGAATAATTAAATCTCTCATTTCTTCAAATGTTGCTTCATCTAGTATTGCTGCATTTGTGAAATCATATTTTTGCAAATTACTAGCACTTTCATGCATCTGCATTTCTGCCATTTTTACAGACTCTAAATACGCAATCGCCTCGTCAAAATCCTTAAATAATTTTAACGGCTTACGATTATTTTTGTCATAACTAGTCACAATAATATCTTTTAGCTCTTTTAACGATTCAATGCGTTTCTCATTCTCTTCGATATCGATGGATATAGAATACTCTAAGTCCTTCTCACTGATCATATGAGCGTATAACATTTGGTAAACATTCATGCAATGTTGAGCAATATGCTCTTGCTCTACGACTTTTCCTGTATGATCAACTACGTGAAAGTGATGAAAATGTTGAGCAGCAATTTTACCTGAACGTCCAGAATATATCGTAATTAGGCGATATTTTTCATTATTATATATAATTTCAGGGCTCATAAAGGCTAGTTCTAAAGCACCAACAAATGGCTCCGCAGCTTTTCGATATCTCCCCTCCACTGGGACTAATGCAGAAGGTGGTCTCACTTCATTTGCCATGGTACCACTCCTTTCTAAAATTATATCTATGATTCGTTTCTTAGTTCGTATAAATGTTTTATAGCTCGTTTTTTACTAGTACGGAAATTTCTTAGCGAATTTGTTTCGACCTTTGTTTCCATTTGAAGGGGATCATACTTGAGGTTTTGATTCCCGTCTATGATGTTTTTTCGATTGAATGGGAATCATACTTGCGGTTTGATTCCCTTCTATGACGTTTTTTTGCTTTAATGGGAATCATACATCCGTTTTGATTCCCTCCTATGACGTAATTTCGATTGAACGGGAATCATACTTGCGGTTTGATTCCCATCTATGACATTTTTTTGCTTGAATGGGAATCATACTTCCGTTTTGATTCCCTCCTATGACGTTTTTTACTTCGATGGGAATCATACTTGCGGTTTGATTCCCTTCTATAACGTACTTTCACTTGAACGGGAATCATACTTGCGGTTTGATTCCCTTCTATGAGGTAATTTCGATTAAACGGGAATCATACATCCGTTTTGATTCCCATCTATGACGTTTTTTCACTTGAACGGGAATCATACTTGCAGTTTGATTCCCATCTATAACATTTTTTCGCTTGAATGGGAATCATCACTTGCGATTTGATTCCCTTCTATGACGTAATTTCGCTTGAACGGGATTCATACTTGCGGTTTGATTCCCATCTATAACATTTTTTCGATTGAACGGGAATCATACATGCGGTTTGATTCCCGTCTATGTTGTTTTTTCGCTTGAATAGGAATCATACGAACGCTTTGATTCCCTTCTATGACGTTAATCCACTTCAACGGGAATCTTAGTGCAACTTGGATTTCGAATAGCACTTTATTACACCTTTTTAAGGAATCATAAATAATTCCTTTCAATAGAACACTACCAATGTCATAAGAAAAAGGCCGAATTTCAGCCTTTTTCTCTACAAGCGTGTTAATGCAAGGATACCAAAAACAAAAATGATAATCCCTATTGTAATGCCAACTTTTTTCGTATTACCAGCTTCGACTCTTTTTCGTACTTCTGTAAATATGATAAAAAATACACCGATCATGCAATAAAGAATAACTGCAAGCTTGAGTACAGTGTTATCCATTATCACTCCTAATTGGCCTCTTTCCCCGTAGTAGGCCATTGTTAGCCCACCAACGATGATTGTTAGGGTGAAAAAGGCTCCGAGAAATCCCCACATGCGCTCTGACAAAAACACCACTCCTTCTACATGCGCTCTACTACTCTTACAAATCCTGTTTCACATCAAGGAATGTATATCCTAAACATTCTAAACACCCAGTTTTTAAATCCAGTGGAGAAAGTGAAGCGGAAGTTGTTGTACGTATCCACTGCTCCGTTCCATATGTTTTTCAAGCCATTATCCGGATGCTTATCTGGCGAGTTCCAATAAATAACATCTTTATAAAAATCGGTTATATACTTTCCTGGGAACTTTTTGGCGAGGTCAACAGCTAATCCAGTTAAACCTGTTTTACTTACCCATAGATTCATCGGAATTAATGTCGACCATACTAATGTAGAGATCCCTACATTTTCCCAATTTAAGCCTTTCCCCATCATGAATTGTTTGAATATCTCTAATCCAGCACCTATCCCAGCACCGTAAAAGAGCCAACCGATTCTTTCCCATCTGACTGCTTGGCGAACGCGTGTCCAGAGGCCAACCCCCAATATTGATCCAAAGAAGCCGATGACCGCATTGACACCCATTGCTTTAAAGTCCCAATTACCTGAAATTGTACTCATTATTACATCAAAAGCGACGGAAACTCCAGCACCTTTTAAACCAATTCCAAATATATGGCGACCTAATCCAAGCCAACCACCATGCGCAAAGCGATATAGATTCGTAATAAGTATTGTTTTTACAGTTTGCATTCTAAACCATAGCCCTAATGCACGTGCTCCATTCGTCACAGCATGAAAGGCTGGAAGCAGACCGCGTGTAAAAATAAACGACCAGGCAGATCTAGCTCCTAACCCGATGTAGCCACCAACAAATCTCAGACCATTTAGGGCAGCAGTGAATGCAGTAGTTAATATACCTGCTTGAGCCAAGAAAGCGACAAGTCCACCTGCAAGTGCTCCCCCGAAGATCCATGCTGCTGCATGTAACGGGTTAAAGGCATCTGTTCCACCATACATCACATAGTAGACGATACCTGCGATAGCAGCTACAACAATAGCAATTACACCTACTACTACACCTACCACACCTACTGCAATTAGTACAACGACCGCCACAACAACGGCTACAATCAGACCTATAGTAATGATCAGATCCTGAGCCCAGTCAGGTAGTGAATCCCAGAGGTCCCTAAGCATTTGACCGAGAGATGTTAAAAAGTTGATCATTGCATCAATCGCATTTACAACACCTTCGACAATGCCGTCTATTACTCCTCCTATAAATTCACCAATACTATTCCAATCCCAATCGAATGGATTCCAGTTAAAACCATTACCACTTCCACCTGCTTGCTGCTCCGTAGGTGTTAATTGATTATCATCATACTCAATTTCACCGACATTACTTGCAAGACTAATAGAAGGAACCATAAACATAAACATCAGCAACAGCATAAATGCTTTATTTACATGCAAAAGTTTTTGGATGATCTTCCTATCCCGCATGCCGAGCCTCCTTTCTTTAACCAATTAGTTACTTGCTTTATATTTTTCTTGGATGGCTTTATCCATTTCTTTATAACTTTGCTGTGCTAAATCCATGAGATCATTGTATGCTGTGTTTTCGTATTCGTTTAGTACATCATATAGACTATTACGGTAGTTTTTCATCAGCTTGCGTTGTTCTGTTGTAATTTTATCTGTCTTATATAAATACATAATCATCTCATCAAGGTTGCGGATTTCAAGCGAACTTTTTTCCGCCCATTTATTTTTAAAATCAAAAATAGTCGTTTCTCGATTTAACACGGTATTAATGTTTTCCGTATCTGCTCCTTGTTTCCATTCCATCCATTTAGATGCCATCTCTTGTGAACGTTGGAATTCCTCTTGAAGCTGTTGCACACTTGTAACAGTTGAATACGTGCCATTTGCAGCTTCCGCGACAGCTTTCAATTGTTGCTGCCCTTCACTATCTACATTGAAACCAATTACGTTTATGAGCGGGCTGATGGATGAATTCGCTAGTTCCTGAGCTGCTTTTACAGGATCTCCATCACATGTTTCTACCCCGTCACTCACTAAGTAAATCACATTCGTATTATTTTCTCCGTCTAACCCCTGTAAATCTTTTTGTGCTCGAATAAGTGATTCCGCAATTGGTGTCCAGCCACTTGGCTCGAATTGATCCAATGCATCGTTTAATTTCTTCTCATCATAACTTTGAATCTCATAAAATAACTCACTACTATCACAAGACATCGCTTTATCTTCTTGAGATCCTGTTCCTTTATGGCCATAGACACGGAGTCCTACCTTCGCATCATTTGGTAAAGATGCTGCAAAGGAACGAATTGAATCTTTTGCAAGGTTCATCATCGTTTCTCCACCTAAGTACGCCGCCATACTTCCACTAGCATCTAAAATAATTTCTACATTATAATTCTCTTTAAATGCTAATTTAGGATCTTCAATATCTGGATCCCCGAATCCCGCAAGTTTCCATTCAGCTACTACGCTAGCAGGGTCCGGATACTCTTCCGCAACTAGAGAACGTAATTTACTCCAATATTGTTGAACAACCTCTTCTCCTTCTACATCACTGATGGAAGGTAATTCTTCTAACTTTGCTTCTATTTCTTCTTGTTGCTCATCATAAAATTCACCTGAAAATTCACCAACGGGGTAAGAGATAACGGACGCAATATTCGATGGTATTTCTGGAGCTTCTAATACCACTTCTATTGGCTCTTCGTCTTCCTCAGGAATAACATCCTTCTTACCACCATTTGTTTCTTCTTTTTTCTTATTATCATTATGTGGAGCGGTGTCTGACTTAGGAGAACAACCAACTACTAACATTAGTGTGAAAATACATGTAAATAAGAGTACATATTTAGCTTTTTTCCAAATCAATGTATCGAACCTCCTGAGTCTACCTTAGTCACAGCTAATATCTATTCCTCGAGGTGTTTTAACGGTCGCTTCCGCCTCTGAATATACATCGTTTTCACCTGAAGCGAAGGCATCATCACTCACTGTAATAAAAGATGCAGGTTTTTTCACTCGAACCATTACTTTAAATTCATCGCCTTTAAAAACAACATCTACATCTTCATCTGATCCATTCTTCGTTGCATAGTGTTTGGCAGCTTCTGTCCATTGATCTTCAGCATTAATAATTGCTTCACATGCAACCTCGTTTATCTCTTTTACTTGGTTACTAAACCAGTCTAAATACCAAACATTTTCAAAAAAATACTCCAAAGCAGCCATCGCATCTATTTCCACCCATTCATAGCGAACTGCATCACGCAATTCATGTGGGATATCCATTCGATTTAACACTTGATTCCAAATAGCATCCATATCAATATCTGGTGGATCTGGAATCGGGTCATCTTCATCTAAATCTTCTAACGAATCTTCATAGTCTTCATTTATCTCTTCCAGAATTTCATCTACAAACTCATTCGCAGTTTCGCGCAGATGACCCATTCTTATTTCAATTTCAGAGCGCAGCTTTTCATCATACACTTCTTTAATTTCATTTGCAGCTGCAAGTGCAGCTGCATCTGCTCCAGTTTGACTCACTCGTTTGTTTGCAAATGTCGTGAAAAAATCAAAAAAGATGAAGCTGATGAATATTGCCCCTACGAGTACACCCAAAATAACGAGAAGTGTATTGCCTTTTTCGTTTTTTAAGTAGCGGCCAATCATCAGTCTTCATCCTCCTCTTTCGGCATGGATGCATCTGCACTAAGCGTATAATCGAGTCTGCCAATAAAAGGGATTTTCATCGTAGGAATCTTTGCTGTTACTGTAACTGTAACTTCCTCCCCGTATGATGTAGTACCTGTTGATAAGGAAGTACTAACATCTAACCCTTGCGATGACCTATCGACAGCAGCGCTATAATCACCACCGACAGCGGCAACACGTGCTCCATCCCTTGCTGCAGCTTCTGCAACGACAACTGTATATGCAACTAATGCTAATTGCCAAATTAATAACATTGCCATAATAACCATTGGGAACACAGCTATAAATTCAATCAGCTGTGATCCCCGTTCATTTTTTATATACTTTTTTATACACTTCATCAGTGGTCCACTTCCTTAGAAAACCAATTCTCTTTCTAGCGTGGTAAATTATTCACCACCACTTAAGCTGTTGATCATTTTCGTAATTTGGTTTTTCACTGCTGTTCCCATTTGTGAATCGCCTTCCATTGTAGCGGCAATTGCACCCATAATCGCTAGCACAAGCATACCAAGTGCGATCCATTCTAGCGCTTGAGCACCTCTTTCATTTCCTACATAACGATTCCATTTCATTTTTATGTTCACATACATCTTGGTTAACATGTGTATTCCTCCCTAATTGAAATTAAATTTTTATTCATTACCCTACTATTTGAATTAGAAAAAACTATCCAATCCAAATGAAGCAGGATTATACATAATGTTTAAGAATAGCAATCCAATGATGAGTACAAATACTGCCGGCGCAACGAGGAAAGTCGTAACAAGCGTAACTTGTGGACTTGCTTTTGCTGCCTTTTCCTTTGCTTTATATCCTCTCATGGAGCGTAAGTCTTCTGCCTGAACACGGAATGTTGTTGCAACTGAAACCCCAAGGTCAGAACCTTGCACTAATGAATTAACGAGCATCTCTAACTCTTTTGCCGTATTACGATCTAAAATATGTTGATATGCTTGACGTCTCGGAACACCTAAATCTATCTCTCTATTAAACCGCTGAATCTCTTCACTTAAAGGTCCATCCATTTGGTTTGTTACTTGCCTTAAGGCTGCATCTAATGACACACCCGCTTGCAATGTAATACTAACCGTATCGAGAAAATCCGGCATGGATGTACTAATAATTTCCTGCCTTTCCTTTGCCTGATACATAATCCACAAGGAAGGAAAGGAGAATCCAAACAACGGAAAGATGAATAGAACTAAAAGTGCAAAAGGCATACCAAGGAAGGAATAAATGATGGCAAAGAATAATAATCCCATACCAAGTACGAAACGAAGACCATGCAAACTCTCTGCTCGTAAGCCTAATGGATTACCGGCACGTACAATCATCACTTCATCCTTCTCATAATCAAACATAAGTTTATATTTCTTCGCTGTTGGTCCTACGTATTCAGCCGCTTTAATGAGCGGTGTCCAAATCCGTTCTTGCAAACTCGTTTTATTCTTGAATGAACTATCTGTTTTTAAATGATTGAGAAGTTTATCTTTTTTCGCGATATAAAACCATGTGAAAATAAAACCGATAAAAATTAAAATTAATGTGATAACAACTAATAATTGGACTAATACTTCAAAATACTGCCCCATCTCTACTTACACCCTTATCGTTGTAATTTTTCTAATGATAATGTAGGCAAGAAACTGCATTCCTAAGAATAAAACGAATAGGATGATGCCCCATTTCGTGAATAACGGATTAAGAAATCCATCTATAAAGAGGTTCATCATTAATGCCATCATTAGTGGCATTATCGGCAAAATTAATGCGACAAACTTTGCCTCCGCTGTAACTGTATCTACTTCTTTATTTACTCTCGCTCTTTCTTCTAACGTGTCGGCCATGATACTTAATACTTCTGCCAAGTTTCCACCTACTCGATGTTGAATAACGACAGTACTAACAAAAATATTTAGTTCCTTACTGACAAAGCGTTCACGTAATTGCTGCATTACTTCTTCGAAACTAGTACCTAAGCGAAGTTGCTGTACCATCCCTCGAAACTCAGGCCCTGCTGGTGCTTTCAATTCTTTTCCAACCATTTCAAAACCTTGAGGAATCGTTAAGCCAGCCTTCATTGTGTTACTCATCATTCTACAAATCTCAGGTAGTTGCCGATTTAATTGTTCGGTTAATTTGTTTTGGCGTGAACGCAAGAATATTTTCGAACCGAACCAAATCACAAAATACGCTAGAGTGATATTAATAATGAAAATTAGTTTAAAAAGAAAATGCCCTGTAAAGATAAATGCGCCAAATAGGAAGATTAAAATCCCCATGTATTCTGACGGTTTCAACTGAATGTCTGCCTGAATAAGCTTCTTCTGTAATTCTTCTGCCAACTCAGATTTATCGTATTTATCTCCAATCAGAATAATGGAACTCTTTCTTTCCTTACCATCTGTAGCATCGAACCATGGCTCCACTTTCTTGTGGGTCTTTTCCGCATTTTTATACATAATAAAATAATAGATTGCGATAAACAGAGAGAAAAACGTTGCTCCTCCAGCTAGAGTGATTGGGTTCATAACAACACTCCTTCCTGGAAAATCGTTTCTGGGATATCGATTCCGTATGATTTCATCTTTTCATACACTTTAGGAACATACCCTGTTGCGATGAATGACCCTTTTATTCTTCCGTATTCGTCTGTTCCTTGACGAACAAATTTAAAAATATCCTTCATTTCAATGCGGCCATTTTCTTCCGTAACTTCCGCTATGCTAACTAGCTTCCTTTTTCCATCTGGTAGTCTTTCTGATTGGACGATCAAATCTAGTGCACCTACAAAATATTGGCGTACCACATCGACTGTTAAGGATAGCCCCGACATAATGACCATTGCTTCTAGCCTTCCAAGAGCATCTTTAGGTGAATTAGCATGCACTGTTGTTAAGGAACCTTCATGTCCTGTATTCATTGCTTGGAGCATATCAATAGCTTCTGATCCCCGGACTTCCCCTACAATAATTCGGTCAGGTCTCATCCGTAGCGCATTCCTAACGAGTGCACGAATGTTGATTTCCCCTTTACCTTCCATATTCTGTGGACGTGCTTCCATTCGAACTAAATTATCATGTTCAAATTTTAATTCAGCCATATCCTCAATAATAACGACACGTTCACCATATGGAATGGAACCTGACAATACATTTAACAAGGTTGTTTTCCCGCTACCTGTACCACCAGAAACTAAAATATTACATTTCGCTTTTACAACTGCTTGCAAGAATTCACTTATTTCCTCTGTATAAGTTCCAAAGCCAATTAAATCTTCATGTGTAAAAGGATTTTTATTAAACTTACGTATTGATAAGATTGGACCATTTAAACTAATTGGCGGAATCACCGCATTTACCCTACTCCCATCATGAAGTCGAGCATCTACCATTGGTGAGCTCTCGTCTATTCTCCGACCAATAGGTGCAATAATACGGTCAATGATATGACGAATATGTTGCTCATCCTTAAACCTAACATCTGATTTCATTAACTTACCTTGTTGTTCAATGTATATTTCTTTCGGACCATTTACCATAATCTCTGTAATACTATCTTCTTTTAATAATGCTTCTAATGGTCCGTAACCGACAGATTCATTGATAATCTGCTTCACGAGCGCTTCCATTTCCTGACGTGGAATGATTGCTCGCTCTTCTTCAATCATTCGGTACACTAACCGCTCGATTGTTTGTCGCATCTCTTTCGGCGGGAGGGTTGTAATTGTCTCAAGATCAGACTCCTTAATCAGTCGACTTCGATAATGCTTTGCACGTTTCTCGATTTTTGCATCCATGACATTCCAATCATCACGTGCAGCAGGTTCATTTGTCTTTCCCAACCATTGCATGAACGGTTATCCTCCCTTCACGATGGACTTTCTTACCATCATTCTGACATCATGAGTTGTTTTAGATGCCCCACTATCAGACTTCTTATGATAGAAAGGTTTCCCCATATTCACGAACGGCTGCACCCCGTAAAAGTCAGCTCGAACTGTACCAACGATTGGCAAATCAATTAATTGACTAATATTTTTCTCTGACAATTCACTTTTGTTATTTTTACGATTTACAATGACATACACATTGTTCTTATTCCCGATTTGATAGCGACGGAAATGTGTTAAAGAATGTTTTAGCCCACGAACAGATAAACTATCTGGATTTAATACATAGTAAATGTGGGTAGACTCTGATAAAGCATTAAATGTTATAGCGTTAAAAGTGGATGGTAAATCCAAAATGACTTCATCATAATGATTTCGGCACGTTCTAATAACCCTTGTAATTAGCTCATCAGCTGACATATCGATATATTCCGGGTTTGCCGGACTTAATAAAATATGAATCCCTGTATTTTCCTCTTTAACTGCTACGTTATGAATATGGTTGATGGATAGTTCGTGTATAACTGGCATCAGGTCCATATAAGATCTCTCTGGTTCTAATCCAAACACGACCTCTACTCCGCCAAATTGCACATTAAAATCAATCAATATAACGCGTTTATCACATTGTAGTTGTAAGTTCTGAGCTACCATCGCAGCAATTAATGTTTTTCCAGTACCACCCTTGGCACTATAAAAAGCTCTTACCGCTCCAGCTCCTTCAAATGACAAGAAATCACTGTCGATACCCGATTGATCTCGGCTAAATGCGGGAAGTGGTTTTCGTAAAATATCATCTAAACTCTCCACTTCATCGGGAACGATTATTAGTTCTTTTGCCCCGACTTTCATCCATTTTCTCGCATTTTCAAAGGAACGATCACGCACAAGTCCTATCAAAATAGTATTATAGGGAACTTGAATGTTATCATTTGTTTCTAAAATCGTTTCATCGACAATCGTATATAAATAATGTTCTTCACCACTGTATGGTCCTTCCCATATATCGGAATCATTCATTTCGATATGATGGTTATCTAAAATACGACGTATTTCCATTAATAAAGATTTATCTTCAGTGATCACCATTGCATTGATGCTTTTCATCAAAACCAGACCTCATTTCACACACTAATTTATTCAATTAGTAAAGTTACCAAACTTTTTGACTATTATTGCAACACCTGTCACACTTCACTCGCTCTGACGCTTTCTACTTTTTACAATCAGGAAACGAGCACTTGCGCTACTCTTATTCCTTCTTTTCCTCTTTGTTTTCTTCGTTTTCTTGTTGCTGCTGTGCTTGATTATTACCTTGCTGTTCTTGATTTACTTGCTCGTTGTTATTTTGTTGTTCTGCCTGATTCTGATTTGGATCAGGTGTTTCTTCAGTTTGAACTGGATTCGGAACATCCGGTTTTAGTTGGTTAATTCTTAGAACCCTAATTTGCTCTGCTGTATTTTGCAAATGGATTAATTGTTCTGCTTGTTCTAGTGTTAACGACACTTTTATCGCCGTCCCACTTCGATTATTTTCTAACTGAACGTTTTCACTTTGGATGACACTTATTTCATTTAAAATTCTTTTTGTTTCAATCTTTCCACCATTATCTAACTTATAAGAAGCAATAATATCTACTTTATCTCCATTGTAGATAGCTTGATCCATAATCACGTTTTGTGTTGGATTTAACCAAACTACACGATGACCTTCAGGAATATCTACCCGAGCTCTTAAAATATTATCCGTTAATAAGTCACCTTTTTTTACATCTACGATTAGCAAATGTTCTTCCAAATCCTTTTCATTTGTAATAAAGGAGGATACTGCACTAGATTTTGGAACACTTAACCACTCAACCATTTCAGGAGTGATTTCCGTGTACGCAGGCAGTTCTTTTTTTGCAACCGCTACTTTAATCGACTGCCCCATTAATTCTTTTGCTTCTGATACTTGACTTGTAATGAACCAACCCGTAACAACAGCTAAAATAAACGCAATTGTTAGGAAAAAAAACGCCTTTCTTTTTGCACTAATCATACTTGTTCCCCCACCAATTAATATTCTGACGTTAATCCCTTATATGGTGACAGCTTGAATATATGGAACCCCTACAGGCAAACACTCATTTTCTAATTGAACATGTTTCATTGCGTGAGGAAGATCAATATCCAGCCCCTTACTAACTGCCCATACTTGCTCCGTTTCCTGTTCTTCTGTCAACACTTTCCAAAGTCGATCAATTGTCCCAGTTTGATGTGTTTTAATTCTCCTATCTGCTAACACTTCCATCAGAACAAACACTTGATAATTTTTCGGCTTGTAGATTGCATTATGTTTCTTTGGTCTAATTACCTTCATTGGACTTGGTGATATTACCCAATTTCTTCTTTTTCTCCCTCTGCCTTTCATTAACTTCAGCACATCGGTATATGTAGCTTTTTCAGCATCCAATCTTCGTACTTCTTCAACAAAGTACAACAATTCAGCTTTATTACCGTTTATGGGAATGGGCCAAAGAACTTTATCGGGGAGAAGCCAATTTTGAAGGCGATTAAGTAACTCTCCTGATCTGAATCGCGAGTCATAAAAATAAGCAATCTTATCATGTTCTTCAAATAGCTTAATAAAATATTCGAGTTCTTCATTTAAGGTAGGAGTTTTGAAAACTATTTTTCTAGTAAAAAAGGAAGGTTTTATAAATCGTAATGCATCATCTAACTGATTATACTTTCCTTTCAATTTAGCTTTTTTCACAAACTCATCATTGTTTTGTAAACTTAAAATTTCATCCACTAATACCAGCATATAGAACTCCTTATTCATTCATTTTTCCTTATATATATTGCTTTTTCTCTAACTTCTATACGCTAGTTAATCATTTGTACACATGTTGGTCAATCAGGATAAAAAGCCTATGAAATTAGAGCTGATAGTATTTTACTAGTTTTGATTCGAATTCAAGATTTTTTTAGGGTCAAATGTCTCGGTTTGCTAGGAGGAAAATTGGGTAAGAACTTCGAATATATACAAATTCTGGATATTAATTTGCCTACAGGAAACAAATGGGGTATATTTAATCATTTTAAATAATCGTTTCAATTTAAAGCAGGAGTGGGAAAAATAGGTCTTATTTAACTTGTTTCAACATCCATATAAATACTTGTTTTTTGTTTGAAAAATGCAGCAATGGGGGCCTTTCTTTATAAGTTTCAGGTATAAAAGGGACAATTGTATTTTTTCGCACTTTCGCCTCTGCTTTACGCACACGCCAACGATCATGGTGAATATCTCCTCTAAAAAGTGATTTCCCCATAGGTGTATAGAAGCAATAACGCTCAAATAACCAAAATTCCAAACTTGATTTAGATGGTAAAATTGGTTCAGAGACTGGATGATACACAATATCCAACAATTCATTTTGATTGTAGTTACTTTGGAAACAAGTATGTTGTCCTTCCACCTCCATTTTCATGACTGCTTTTCGATACGGTAGGAACGCGAAAATTCGCGCACCCAAAACATCCATCCACTTATTTGCATCTAAATTAAAAAAGTAAATACCAGGGGTACCTTTATATGTAACGTAAGTGCGTACATTTAATTCTAAATATGTACTCAAATATGGAAGCTGCGGCAATCCGCGTAAACGCATATGCTCTACTTGAAAAGGAATAATCCCTAACCACGCTTGACCATCAAACACATCTAGCTCCAGTTGTGGAGGAATATATTCTTTAAGCAAATCAGCTGGAACGGGCCAATGACAGAAAAGTAGCTGTTTCCAAACTTGAGTCATCACCCAGCGATTATTTCGAATCGGAAACGGTCGCTGATCTGTTTCAAGAAATTCTTTGTACATTATCCATGCTCCTTTTGGGGAATTATTATTAATTAACTTGTTGTAACTCTTTACCTCTATACCGCTACGGAAATACACTTCGCTAGTAATTTTTAAAGTAATTTAGAACAACGCATCTACAAGCAGTTTCCTCTTATAAAAAAGCCTTCGAAGTTAGGTATGTAAAAGCCAAACTATTTTGAAGAATTTCAAGCAATAGTTTGGCTTATGAACTCAACCATATTTTCTTGTACTGCCTCAAAACAAACCTTACTTATCATTTTTTTCTTTGTCTTTCTTTTTTTCTGTCATGACTCTGAAGAATTGTGTGTGCATGCTGCCTTGTACAATGTTTTCTAAGAAAAACTTTCCAACCAGTTCTAAATACTCATCATCATCAAACATTCGTTTATTTTGAAGTTCCATTTCTCCTAATCCGTCATAAGTTGCCAAAAGAGCATACGTATGATCTTGTCCTGAGATTGGGGTTAACACTTCAACTTTGTGATTAAAATTCTCATTACGATATTTTTTCATTTCCTGTAAATTTTCGATGGCCTCTTGGAACTTCTCTTGATGAATTTCGAATGTTTGATACACATAAACAGTCATTCCGCAACCCCCGATACGTTATCTTTCC
Organism: Lederbergia graminis; assembly: GCF_042655485.1. Taxonomy (NCBI): domain Bacteria; kingdom Bacillati; phylum Bacillota; class Bacilli; order Caryophanales; family Bacillaceae; genus Lederbergia; species Lederbergia graminis. Next base: position 241,279 of record NZ_JBHSMC010000003.1, on the reverse strand, counting down.
ACATCATTTCTTTTTTCTACATCAGAAATATTATCTGTAAATTCTTCCGAAGCCTCTGTTTGATAACGGAAATTTTTAATGTACATACCATCTTCTCTAGATTCGGAATGAATATAAATCGCCATATATTTATGGAAAAAGCTTTCAAAAACAACTACTCCAATTGCTGAAATTAGAGAATACGTAAACTCATTATCGCCAATTACCATACTTTCCGTCATTACCCAAATAACCAATAAAGCTAATCCAAAGTCAGCTATTGTTGCTATCGTATTGTTCGTTCTTGGAAGAAGGAACAAATCACCAATAATATATGAGGTAATTCCTAATACTAATGAAATCATGAAAACCGAACCAAAGGACATCCCATAGATTAGCCCCAATATCGCGTATAGTAACACGAGGGTTGCTATAAATTTCATTGATATTGCTTTTATATGACGCATAAAAATTCAACTCCTCATGAAATAATCTGTTGTAAAGATTAATACCTTGTTATATTTCCTTACTTTCAGCAACGCTATTCTCACATTTAACATCCAATTAATAGAACCTTTACCTTTGTATATCTAAGATTGTTCGGGGGGAACCTTAATGTAGTGCACAAATCAAGTGCATCAATAATATTTGCAATAAATGGGAGGCTTACGATGGGAATACTTAGTGGAAACCCAAAAGAAGAACCGATGCATTATGGAGAAGTGTTTGGAGCTTGGTCATTTTTAACTGCTGCAAAAGCAATGATAGCTGCTTACCAAACAAAGATTAATCATGTTGGAGATAAAGAATTAAAAGAATTAATTGAAGAAGCAATAAAACAATGCAAACAAGAAGAAAAGGAAATTGAAGCACTACTTAAGGAGAATGGTGTAGGATTACCACCAACGCCTCCCGATCGTCCGAAAGCTGCATTAGAGGAAATTCCAGTTGGGGCCCGCTTCCTTGACCAGGAGATTTCAGCAGCATTATCTGCAAGCATCGCAGCTGGATTAGTTGCTTGTAGTACCATAATGGGTGAATCACTTCGTGAAGATATCGGAATGATGTTTGGTCAATTCCATGTACAAAAAGCAGCTCTAGGGGTTAAAGCTCTAAGGTTAGCGAAGGAAAAAGGATGGATTATCGTTCCACCACTTCACAACCATCATTTAACAAAAGAAGAAAAGTAAATCACAAAACGCACAGATGCTAAAATCTGTGCGTTTTCCTCATTTTTTCTTCTTATTCTTTTTATTAATAAAAAGTAACACAATAACAACGATTACGATGAAACCAATACTTACAAAAAAGCCGGGTCTACTCGAACCGTGAATCAATGTTCCACTTACTGCAAGTAGGATTAACGCCATTCCGGAAAACCTTTTTACATGATCAAATCCAGTTGCCTTTACTAATTTTGGAAAAGTAACTAAAATAAAAAACCAGTTGTAAAGTAACATGAGTCCTGCAGCAGTAGTAATATATTCATACACTCGATCCGGCATCAGTAGTGCCGTAACAATTGATACGATGAGTCCACAAACTGTAAGTCCCATGGCGAAAGGGTGAAATTTCAAGTTACCTTTTTTCGAAAAAAATTTAGGTGCATCTCCATCTTCCGATAACGTAACAATCATACTCGTAACCGCAAATAAGGATGCGGACATCGCAGAAAAACCTGCAATGATAATTGCACCGTTAAATACATGAGGAAAAAAGTTTAAATGATATTTATCAAGTGCGATAACAAATGGACTTTCTTCGGTATTAAATTTATCAAATGCCACTAAATTAGAAGCTAAAAATAGAGAAATTAAATAGATTGCCACCAAAATCATCAACATGATGGTACCTGATTTTCTTGCATCTTCTTTTTTCTTGAGCCTTGGAGCCAAAATCCCCATTATCTCTATTCCACCAAAAGCATAAAAACCAAAGATTAGTGCAGACCACAATCCCATTACTCCACCAGGAAAGAGTTTACCAACTGAATTTGGCATCCGAAAATCGTTACTACTTCCACCAAACAAACCAAAAAGCACAAGTACCGCTAAAATGATAAACATTAAGATAGCTGCTATTTTTATAATTGCAAATAGATTTTGAGCTCTTTCAAATCCCTTTGTTCCGATAATGACTACTACTACACCTAAGACTGCATATATAGAAGCAAATATCCAGAGGGGAACGTTAGGAAACCAAAATCTTGTCAAAATTGAGAGCGCGGTAAGCTGACTTCCGGTAATTAACATTTCCGAGAACCAGTATACCCAACCGCTACTAAAACCAGCCCATTTGCCATATGCCTTTTTTGCATAGGAACGGAATGACCCTTCTTGCGGATCTTGTGCAGACATTTTTGTCAGTGCATCTGTCACGGTATATGTTCCAATCCCTGCTAAAATAAATGCAATCACGATAGAAGGTCCCGTCATTTTGATACCGAGTCCAGAACCAAGAAAATAGCCTGTCCCTATAATACAACCAACGCCAAGCAAAGATAACTGCCACCAAGCTAACTTCTTGGTACCACCTTTATCGTCTTTACCACTTTTAGCACCAGCTCTTGCCGGTATTTCCATCGCATTTCCTCCTCTCCATTCCAAATTATTATTAACAGGCATTCATTTATTATGTAAGAAGAACAGGCGACTCCGTGTACGTTTTATACAAGGAATTGCCTGTTCTTGTTTATAAAAGATGGATATTATTTTTTTTACAATCTTTGATTACTTGGTCATCCCAAACAGAAGATTGAACTTCACCAATATGCGATTTTCCCAACAGAAACATACATAATCTGGATTGACCAATTCCCCCACCTATCGTATATGGAAGCCTTCCATCTAGAACTAACTGGTGATATTCTAATGATTTTCTACTTTCCTTCCTGGCAGCTTTTAATTGATACAGTAAAGAACTCTCATCCACTCTGATTCCCATCGAAGATATTTCAATCGCTTTTTCTAAAACTGGATACCAAAAAATCATATCTCCATTTAACTCCCAATCATCATAATCCGGAGAGCGACCATCATGCTTTTGTCCTGACGGTAATTCTCCACCTATTTGCATAATGAACACAGCACCATACTTCTTGGCAATTATGTCTTCTCGTTCTTTTGGTGAATAATGAGGGTACAAAGCTTCCAGTTCCTTAGTCGTAATAAAATTGATTTCTTCCGGTAACATTGGTGTTAGCACAGGATACAGTTTCTTTATGAATGACTCCGTTGCTTTCATTACATCATAAATCTTTAATACTTCTGTTTTTAATGTGTATAGATTACGTTGATCTTTGGCAATGACTTTTTCCCAATCCCACTGATCCACGTACAATGAATGAAGATTATCTAATATCTCATCTCGCCTAATAGCCCTCATATCAGTGTATATGCCCTCATTTTCGGAAAAACCATATCTAGCTAGAGCCACCCTCTTCCATTTAGCTAAAGATTGCACAATTTCCACGGTGGAATTATCAAGGTCCAGCGCATCAAAGGAAACCGTTCGTTCCACACCGTTTAAATTATCGTTTAACCCCTTCCCTTGCTTTAATATCATTGGGGCTGATATTTTCGTTACATGTAATACTTCTGCAAAACAATTTTCAAAGCAATCCTTTATTTTTTTAATCGCTATTTCCGTTTCCATTACATCTAATTTAGATTTGTATTGTTTCGGGGTAAAAATCGGGTTATTCATCTCTTATTAAATCCTCCACTTGTCACTAATATCTGTTTCTACTTTACTTCATTAAAGTTTTACTAAATTTACGTTATGTCTTTTTTTCTATGATGGTTACCCATTCGACATATTTTTCTGAAGAAAATAGATGGAAGTTTTTTCAAGGTTTCGCAATTAATAAGAATATTTAGCGGGAATTTTCACATAGAATGTACAAGCTATAATTTATTGCCGAGTGGAGTGGTGGTTTTTGAGCGTTAGCATTTTGCTTAGTTATATTTTTTTAGGTTTTACTTTAGCAGCTCCAATTGGCCCTGTTAATTCTGTCCGTTTAGATAAAGGCATTAAAAATGGATTTTGGCATGCATGGATTGTTGGAGTCGGCTCGATGATTGCGGATGGATTTTTCATGTTAGTTGTGTATATGGGGATGGTGCATTTCTTAGAAGTGCCCATTGTTCAAATCTTTCTCTGGCTTTTTGGCGCATTTATCCTGTTGTATACAGGAGTTGAAAGTATGGTAAATGTAAATTCACTTACCATTGCCACTAACAGAGAAAAAGACTCTCTATTTAAATGCTTCATAACAGGATTTATTATGTCTATCACCAGTCCACTATCGATCTTATTCTGGTTAGGGATATACGGTTCTGTTTTAGCAAAGACAGCACAAGTAAACAGCTCATCCTCATTATTAATTTACAGTAGTATGATATTTCTTGGCCTGACGTTATGGGACATTCTAATCGCTGGACTAACATCCGGCCTCCAAAAGTTTTTAAACACGAATATCCTCAAATGGATCTCCATAATATCTGGAATATCATTAATAGGATTTGGAGTCTATTTTGGATACCAAGGGATTAAGGCACTAATAGGATGATAATGTAGGTTAAAAAAGGTCGTTCCTGAGTCTGTGATTTGGACTTCAGGGACAACCTTTTTTGGGCTTTCGTATTTAGATTGTTGGGGGATATGGGATGTTTTTGCGGATTTATATGGGATTCTTGCGGGTTTACTTTTAATTTTGCGGGACCACTTGAGATTCTTGCGACTTTGCTTTTAATTTTGCGGGACCACTTGAGATTCTTGCTACATTGCACCATATTCTTGCAGGTTCTGTTGATATTCTTGCGCCTACTGCTTATATTCTTGCGAGAGGACGGGATATTTTTGCATCACACTAAGATTCTTGCAGGTTGGCGTGCTATTCTTGCGGGTTCACTCGATATTCTTGCGACTACCGCTTATATTCTTGCGGGAGGACCTATTTTTCTTGCGACTTGACTCGATATTTTTGCATCACACTAATATTCTTGCGGGTTCACATGATATTCTTGCGGGTTCAATCGATATTCTTGCGACTACCGCTTATATTCTTGCGGGAGGACCTATTTTTCTTGCGACTTGACTCGATATTTTTGCATCACACTAATATTCTTGCGGGTTCACATGATATTTTTGCAGGTTCACTCGATATTCTTGCGAGTACCACTTTTATTCTTGCGGGATGGGCTATTTTTCTTGCGACTACCGCTTATATTCTTGCGAGAGGACGGGATATTTTTGCTGCACACTGGGATTCTTGCGAGTTCACATGATATTCTTGCAGGTTCACTCGATATTCTTGCAGCTTCACTCGATATTCTTGCGACTACCGCTTATATTCTTGCGGGAGGACCTATTTTTCTTGCGACTTGACGGGATATTTTTGCATCACACTCGGATTCTTGCAGGTTCACCCGATATTCTTGCAGGTTCACCCGATATTCTTGCGACTTCCGCTTATATTCTTGCGGGAGGACCTATTTTTCTTGCGACTTGACTCGATATTTTTGCATCACACTAAGATTCTTGCAGGTTTGCGTGGTATTCTTGCGGGTTCACTCGATATTCTTGCGAGTACAGCTTATATTCTTGCGGGAGGACCTACTTTTCTTGCGACAGGACGGGATATTTTTGCATCACACTCGGATTCTTGCGAGTTCACATGATAATCTTGCAGGTTCACCCGATATTCTTGCGCCTACAGCTTATATTCTTGTGGGAGGACCTATTTTTCTTGCGACTTGACTCGATATTTTTGCACCACACTGGTATTCTTGCAGGTTCACATGAAATCTTGCAGGTTCACTCGATATTCTTGCGAGTACCACTTATATTCATGCGAGATCAATAACTTTTCTTGTAGCTATACAGAATTATCTTGTAGCTAATCCGTTTAAAAACTGGATAGGTCACGATGAATCTCTCATCGTGACCGCTTCAATGATTTTCGCTTCATACTGGACGCGATGAAGCTGTTAGCGTGACCTCTCGAGTCACTTTTCATCCCCACTAGGCACGATGAAGCAGCCCGCGTTACCTCTTCTGTCACTTTTCATCCCCACTAGGCACGATGAAGCAGCCCCCGTTACCTATTCTGTCACTTTGCATCCTCACTGGGCACGATGAGGCCTTCAGCGTTACCTCTTCCGTGACTCTTCATCTTCACTGGGCACGATACTACCGTCAACGTTACCTCATCCACCATTTCCCCTATGTACCGGACACTCTAAATCCCCAGCATTCCCTCGTCTACTAATTGATCTGCAAACAGGACATGATGGAACTCTCCATCCCAAGATCTACTCCCTCTACAAAAAAGAAAGAACGCCGAAACTTCCTGGCCAGTTGTTTTATCACCAGGAATGAGCGAATTCAGTATTACTTTCCCAAGTAAAGAGTTCAGTATTACTTTCCAAAGAGTTCAGTTACTTTTTACTCCGTATAAAATACAAGCGACTCCTCCAATGATCCATATGAATTTGGATAGGGAGATTTTATCGGCTATTCCCATTAAGCCGATAGTTGTAGTGGCTAATAATACGAGTGGGCCCACCATCGCTAGGGATGTGTTAACTACTAGAGCTTTTTCGATATCGTTATACCTTAATATGACGAAAGCGACGAATACTTCTAAACTGCCGGAGAGGAGTCGTAGTAAAAACATCCCTAGAATTGCCTTTTCTATAAAATGAAACATTTTCTTTCCTCCAATGATTATTCTTGAATTTAATATATGCACGTACCTCTGTAGAAAGAAGGACAAGTTTTTAAATCAGAACCTCCTTCATAGAAGTTGTCCTATATTTCATTTTCTTGAATAGAATGGTACAAGCTAATTCATTGGGGGGTTTACGATTTGGGGGTTTTCTTTGGGTATATTTTTCTTGGGTTATCTTTAGCTGCTCCAATTGGGCCAATTAATGCTGCTCAGTTAGACAAGGGGATTAAGAGTGGATTTTTTCATGCATGGTTGGTAGGTGTAGGCGCAATGATTGCTGATGGTGTCTACATGCTTTTAGTTTTCTTAGGCATCATACACTTCCTAGAAATTCCTTTTATGAAAACTTTTTTATGGTTATTTGGCTTCTTTGTGCTTGTATACACTGGTTTTGAAAATCTACTCGGTGTAAGTAAATTAACTACCAATACAAGAAATGATAAAGAATCAGCTGCTAAGTCTTTTATTTCTGGATTTTTAATGTCTTTAGCAAACCCATTAACGATTTTATTTTGGTTAGGAATTTACGGCTCTGTACTTGCTAAAACAGTGTCAGTGTATAGTACAGGACGTGTACTACTTTATACTCTCGCAATTTTTATAGGAATCTTACTTTGGGATGTGACAATGGCTGCAGTTGCTAGTAGTTTTAGAAAATTACTGACAGAAAGAGTTTTAAAGATTATCTCCATTATATCCGCATTGTCCTTGATTGGGTTTGGGGTCTATTTTGGAATTGAGGCTGCGAAAATACTATTTGGATAGACGAAAGGTGCCCATGAAAAAATGAGGCACCTTTCTACGTCATTATTCTTCTTTTCTCGGAATTGTCTTACTAGATAGGTCATCTATCTCCCCGTCGATTGTTCCTTCCATTAACGTGTCATTCACTTGTTCATGTGTCATAGCTAGACCTGATTCTAACTCAGAACTGCTATTGTAGTCAGATGGAGTAAATGTTTTCCCCGCTAACGTTGTACCTTTCAACTTTTCCTTATTCTTTGGATTATCCATTGTAAAACCTCCTAAGTAGTTGTGATTCATCCAAATTAGATGAAAAATTCTAGTCCATGCAAGTGCCCATGAATATGCGGAGGAATGGGAGCTAAACCAGAATAATGAGAATAAGCATTTTCATCTCCATCCAGCTGACTTTCAAAATTCACCACATGATCTTCATTTACATCTGGTCGTTTAAATTCATGGTCTAACATGATTTACACCTCCGTGTTATATCCTTTACCCTAATATCGTTTACTAAAATGGAGAAATTATGAAAAAAAGAAACAGAGCAACAATTTGCCACTCTGCTTCGCGTTATATTTGTTTTTGGATCCAGTCAAAAACAAAGGTATATACTTCTTCTTTATTTACTTCATTTAACATTTCGTGGCGGCCATTCGTAAACAGCTTGTATTCAATATTATTTAACCCATTTTTTTTGTATTGTTGTACTACTTTCTGTATGCCTTTCCCATTATTACCAATTGGGTCCATATCACCACTAAAAATAAGTATTGGCAGGTCCTTCGGTATAGTTTGTATTAGGTTAGGATCATGAATCATTTCTAAACCAGTAAGTAAATCATAAAAAAACCGTGAACTACAGATAAAACCGCATAGAGGGTCATCAATATAGTTTTCCACTACTTCGGAATTACTACAAAGCCAATCAAATGCCGTATTCGGATGAGGAAAACTTTTATTGTTGGCACCAAAGACTAAACGATTCATCAATGGACTTGGTGCAGTCGGTCCCGATCGACGTTCCTCCATTAAAGCGAGCATTTTACCCATCTTTCCAGCAACACCTGGAGAATATGCTGTACCTGAGATAATTACACCTTGTATAGCGTCTGCATATTTCTGAATATACCTACGTGCTACAAAAGATCCCATACTATGCCCTAGTAAAAAAACGTGTGTTTCTGGATATTCTTTTTGAATATGTAACGTTATCGTGTACAAATCATCGACAATCCGCTCAAAACCATCCTGTTCTGCTAAAAAACCCATACGCCCAGCTGATTTTCCAGTTTGTCCATGACCTCGATGGTCGTTTCCCAAAACATAGATACCTTTTTCCACTAAATATTGTGCAAATGTTTCGTACCGTTCTATATGTTCTGCCATACCATGAGATAGTTGTAGAATGGCTCTAGGCTTTTCTCCTCTAACTTGCCATTGTTTCACATGCACCTTCACTTGATCATCCATCGTTAGCCAATTTGACACTATTTCCATGTTTAATCCCCCAATGGTTTCAATACGGTATCATCGCCGGCTCCTTATTCTACAGTCACTGTCATCATCGTTTTCACTGATTTCCCTTGTTCAACAAACAATAATTCTTCTTTCCGATTGAATTCATCCGTCTTGCCCATTGCAGGCTCGACACAAACAAAATCTTGATCTTGTTCTGTCCACAAATACACATACTTAAATTCGTCACCATATTTTATGTGTACTTTCCTATTTAATTCTGGAAGTGGAAAAGAAATACCTTTCTTTTTTGCATCTAATAATACAAAGGATTCCACTTTATTCGTTAAGTCTAAACCATCTTCTTGCACACTTTTTACTTTCATATCATTGTAATCTAGATATTGTTCCGCATCTGTTTCATAGCTCAAATTTTTCTCGGAAGTGCTAAAGTATGGATGAAATCCACCATAGATTGGCATTTCATTGCTGGATTTGTTCTTATATTCCTGTTCAATCGTTAACGTATTATCTTGTAGAATATAAGTAAAAAAAACTTCAAATTCGAATGGATAGGATGCTAGTGTTTCTGAACTGCTTTGTAAACGTAATGTGATCATCGCCTTGTCTTCCGATGCATTCGTTTCGACTACTTCCCATGGAAGGTTACGTGCAAAGCCATGATTCTTCATATTATATACTTTGCCTTCCCATTCATATTTTCCTTCTTCTAATTGGCCAAAGATTGGAAATAAAATCGGAATTCCGCCACGAACATTGGCATCTTCTTCGTAAAATGTTTTTTTATTTAAAAACAATACTTCATCCCCCTGCACCTCAAAACCGATAATGATTCCCCCTCGTTCGGGAGCCACTCTTAATATCGATGCTTGGCCGCGCAGTTCATAAATCGTAAATTGGTTATCCTGTACTTGTTCAATTGTATACATATTCATATTCATCCTCATTTCTAATTTCCTTTTTACCTATTAAAGCACAATTACCATTTTTCTAAAAATAATAGACCATTTTATCAAAATTTGTAATTAAAACCCATTTTCACTTTACCACATTAGAGGATTGAAGTATAATATTCATATTCAATACGTTTGGGGGACATTTCATGATTGGAATAATTGATTACGGTGCTGGTAATTTACATAGTGTCGATAAAGCAGTTAGAAAGCTCGGATTTCAAACGAAACTTCTAACAAACCCAGAAGATTTTACTGGTATCAATAAAATTATTTTCCCAGGGGTTGGTAATGCCAAAAAAACGATGGAAATCATCCGTGCAAGTAAGATTGACACGAAAATTATACAATCCATTGCCGCTGGAACACCCTTTCTCGGCATTTGTTTAGGTATGCAATTATTATTGGAGTTTAGTGAAGAAAATAATGCAGATTGCTTATCGATATTTGAGGGGAAAGTTTTACCTTTTAAAAGAGATGTAAAAGTACCACATATGGGTTGGAATGAAGTACAGCAACAAATAAACCACCCAATCTTTAAAGGTATTCCAGACAAAGCTGATTTTTATTTCGTACATTCTTTCTATGTGAATCCTAGTAATAATAAAGATGCAATTGGAACGACGGATTATGGACAGGAATTTTGTTCGGTAATTGCAAAGGATAATGTGGTCGGTGTACAATTCCATCCCGAAAAAAGTGCTGACGCTGGACTCACGTTATTACAAAATTTCTGCGGAAACAGCTTCTAAGGAGGAACTTTCATGTTAAAGAAACGAATTATCCCGGCAATTGATGTCGCAAACAATAAAGCCGTAAAATACGTTCAATTTCGCAATCCAACCATTATTGGGGACCCTGCCGAACTCGGGCAAAAATATGCCGAGCAAGGAGCAGATGAAATCCTCTATTTAGATACGACCGCTTCATTACAAAGCCACGAGGTTAGACACGAGTGGATCCGACATGTTGCTGAGCAATTATATGTTCCTTTTTCCGTTGTTGGTGGGATTCGCACAATTGATGACTTTAAGAGTGTTCTCCGTGCTGGAGCTGATAAAGTCGGTGTCAACACAGCCGCAGTGAATCGACCGGAATTATTAAGTGAAGCTGCAGATATTTTTGGTAAACAGTGTGTTGTTCTTGCTCTTGATGCGAAACCGGTTAGAAATAACGAAGATGAAATAATACGGTGGGAAGTGTATACGCATTCTGCACATAATAGCAGTGGCTTAGATGCAATTGAATGGGCACAACGAGCAGAAGAATTAGGTGCTGGAGAAATTGTATGTACTAGCATTGATCGCGACGGAATGAAAAATGGGTATGATAATGTATTATTAAAGGCGTTAACGGACGCGGTGAATATCCCTGTTATCGCATCTGGTGGAGCTGGGAGCTTAGAACATATCCGTGATACATTTATCGAAGGTCAGGTGGACGCAGCATTAGTCGCTTCTTTATTACACTACGGGGAATTAACTGTTCATGATATTAAGCAATACTTACACGATTTAGGTGAAATACCAGTTCGTTATGTACCAACGAAAGCAGCCCAGAGATAATCCGGGTTGCTTTTTTATTTCATTTTAGATTTTAGCTACTCGATCATATACATCCATTAATGTGTGACATTGCATTTCATTCATTTGAAAAACAAATTTACTCCAAAGTTGTGCTGTCATCTGCGCATCTCCTAATGCATGATGACGATCACGCACCTCCACCTCAAAGTGATTACAATAATCGTCTAAACTAACTAACTTAAGGGATGGATCTATGAGTTTAAAAACAAGGGATGTATCAATAATTCTATGTTTATAGGGCTTTCGGAAGATTTTCCAATTTGCATGTTGAAGGAATTTTTTTTCATGTGTTGCATGATGTGCAACAAGCGTGTCTGTTTGCACAAATTCATAAAAACGAATAAGTACATCTGATAAGGATGGTGCTGTTTTTAACTCTGCCTCGTCCAACCCTGTTAACTCTTTCACGGCAGGTGTCAGCTGCCCTTCAAACCGAACTAAAGAATAAAAAGTATCATTAGCCGTTTCTCCCATTTTCACAGCTCCTATAGAAAGGATTTGGTCACCTTGTTCAGGAGCGAAGCCGGTTGTTTCCATATCAAATACAACGACATGTAAGTCTTTTAACGGAATCGTGAGGCTCTTTTCTATTTCCATCTCTTTTTCAAGATTTCTTAAAAATGCAATATGCTTAGGGTCAGTTTTTCCAAGCAATGGAGTATAAACATTCGTTGAAAGCTTCATTTGAAACTGTTTCATAAAATGAAGAAAGGAATTATCTTTCATCCCTGATCAACCTCTTTACCGTAACCTCTATCTGCTTCTGCAGTGTTTCTAAGTCTTTTAAAATCAACTTTAAATTCTTTTTTTCATGTTTTTCCAGTGAGGCTATTTTTATATAACGACTATCATGATAATTGCGTTGATTTTTATCTAATAGTCGTAAATGCAATAGCTGAACAAAGTGTTCGTAGTGAACCTCAAGTAGATATTCATATTTACTAAGCTTCTTCATCCTTTGCAAAGTGGATGTTTCTTCTATCCCTTCCATGATGGCTAACAAACGAATAGCATTTACATAAGGGAAGATAGCAGCCTGTTTATAATCAATACAGCCCGTATGTGGTCCTGATTGGATGGTAATGAACTGATTTAAAACCCCTATCGCTTTCACCGTATGTTTCGTGTTATCGAGTAACCTTTGTACGAAGGACGGGTTTTTATCCATATATCGGTATATGATGGATTTTACATGTGCTACAAATTGTTCGTTCCCTATAAGTGAGCGTGAATCCATAAATATTAATACATAACGGATCGTTTCCCACGTATTACTTTGTATCCAGGCATTCATTTGAGCTTCCCAATCAGCTATTGATTGACACCAAACAGGATTAGAACTCATCACTTTTCCTTCACATCTCGGGTAACCTAACTCTTCTAAAAGAGTCGTTATTCTTTCTCCAAATGTTAGGAAGTACTCCTTTATTTCAGGGGTAGACCTTGCGAAAATAATTCCATGATCTTGATCACTAATAATTGCTTGCTCACATCTACCTGCACTTCCTGTTACAAACCAAGAAAAGTCACATGGTGGTGCTCCATAATCAGTAGTCATACCATCATGCACTAGCTGAAAAGCTGTTTTCATTAGTTTTTCATGAAAAAGGTGTAACTCATCAGCATGAAACTGATGAGTTATTAGCGTGCTTTCTTTCCAATTTTTCAAGTCTTGAAAGGATATTATTTTCTGGTCCTCCATGGATAAACACTTCCTTTAATCTCTGACTGGTTGACCAGCATTTGTTGTAAAAGTAGTTCCACTAGCATCCGGTGCAGTTGTTTGTGCGAAAGCTTCTGGATAACCATATCCTCCATGTTCACTTAAATCTAATCCAATTAGTTCTTGTTCTTCCGTTACTCTTAAGCCATTTAAAACCTTGCTAATAAGGTATAGAAGGACAAATGATGTTACGAAAGCAAACAATCCAGATGCAGTTACACCTAACGCTTGCACTCCTAATTGCTCTAATCCACCGCCATAAAATAATCCTGGTTTTCCTACACTTGCTAGTTCTGGTGTCGCAAAAAATCCGGTAGATAAAGTACCCCAAACACCAGCTACCCCATGGACAGATAATGCAAAGATAGGATCGTCAATTTTACGTTTATCAAAGAACCTAGCACTATAGAATATTATGATTCCAGCAATTAAGCCTATTACTACGGATGCCCAAGTTTCCACGAAGGCACAAGATGCTGTAATTGCTACTAATCCTGCTAATGTTCCATTTAACATGGTCGTAATATCTGATTTTCCTAATACAATCCACGATATAAGCAGTGCACTGACAGAACCAGCTGCTGCCGCAAGAGCTGTATTTAAGGCAACAAAGCCGAAGAATCCATCCTCTACTCCTAGTGTACTACCTGCATTAAATCCAAACCAGCCTACCCAAAGGATAAGAACGCCTAAAGTTGTATACACCTGATTGTGACCACTAATATTATTTGCTGTGCCGTCAGCATTATATTTTCCTATTCTTGGTTTAAGTAGAATAGTTGCTGCTAGAGCTGCCATAGCACCAGTTAAGTGAACAACGGTTGATCCTGCAAAATCTTGTTTTCCATGCTCTGCTAACCAGCCTCCACCCCAGATCCAGTGTGCAATTACTGGATACACAAGTGCAGAGAACAATATAGCGAAAAGGAGATAAACAGAAAGTTTAGCACGCTCTGCAAATCCACCAAAAGCGATGGCAAGTGAGATACCTGCGAAAGCAAGCTGGAACACGAAAAACGCTGCGTTTGAATAAGCTGCTCCCTCTACTTCTGCACCAGAATAGAAAAACTCTGATAATCCAATAAAGAAATTACCATTTTCACCAAAGATAAATCCATACCCTACTGCCCAAAATACGAGGGAAGCAATACCAAATGAAAAGATTGTCTTTCCAGCAATATGCCCTGCATTTTTCATTCGTGTTGATCCTGCTTCCAGCAATACGAACCCACCTTGCATGAGGATTACTAAGATTGCTCCTAAAATGATCCATAAACTGTTGATGTAAAACAATTCCCCCATATTATCTCTCCCCTTTTTCGATTATTCAATTTTTTATGTGTACAGAGGATAGACCTCTGGTACAAACTTAATGATCAAGGATATTTACGTTGTAGTTTTCTAGCCATGAATTGATTTGTGATAAATGTGCAATGAGTTGCGGGCCAGTCATTAGTTGACCGAACCAAGGTACTTTAAATGAGGATCCATTTGAATCTAAAATGTCTTTTACTTTCTCTTTTGACACTAATTCTAAGATTGGTGAGGTAGATTGATTGATCATTGTATTTAACTTCGATTTAACTAAATTCATATATTTTGGATGATATGTCTTCGGATAAGGACTCTTCTTTCGATAGAGAATTTCATTTGGCAGTATCCCTTCTAGAGCTTTTCGAAGTATCCCTTTTTCCCGACCTTCTAGCATCTTCATGTCCCAAGGGATGTTCCATGCATATTCGACAAGACGATGATCTGCAAAAGGAACACGCACTTCTAAACTAGCTCCCATACTCATTCGGTCCTTCCGCTCCAACAATGTCGTCATGAACCAAATCATATTTAGATAAGATATCTCTCGTCGCTTAGCTTCCTTTTGATCTTCCCCCTCTAATTGTGGAACTTCACGTAATGTATCGCTGTATCTTTGCTGTACATATGACGTTAAGTCTAACTTTTGCTGCCAATGATCATGTAGTAAGCTCTGTCTTTCTTTTTCCGACTTCATCCATGGAAAGTTGTTTTGATTCATTAATTCTTCTCGATAAAACCAAGGATATCCGCCAAAGATTTCATCAGCACATTCACCTGATAGTGCCACTGTATAATCCTGTTTTATTTGTTGGCAAAACCAGTAAAGGGATGAATCTACGTCAGCCATACCTGGTAAATCTCGTAATATGACAGATTCATCGAGTAAGTTAGCTAGCTGTTCATTATTTATAATGGAGTAGGTGTGATGGGAACCTATAAACTGTTCCATCTTTTGAATCCATGGTCGATCTTCATCTGGTTGAAAACTACTAGATTGGAAGTACTGACTATTTTGTTCATAATCGATCGAATACGTGTGAAGTGGTCCCTTACCAGCTTTTTCAAAGTAATTAGCAGCGATGGCACTAATTGCACTGGAATCAATTCCACCTGATAAAAAGGTGCATACCGGCATATCTGCAACTAATTGCCTTTCTACTGCATCTTGGACTAAGTGTCTGACGTGATCAATTGTGTTCTGTAATGAATCTGTATGTTCTTTACTTTCCACATTCCAATAACGCCAAATTTTCAATCCATTGCGGTCATACTTCATCGCATGAGCAGGTCGTAGTTCTTTAATCCCTCGAAATACGCCATGGCCAGGTGTTTTGGAAGGACCTAACCCAAAAATTTCTTGTAATCCCTCTCTATCCACCTCTGCTTTCACATTTGGATGTGCAAGGATTGCCTTTATCTCAGACCCAAATATGAGCGTTCCATTTTGCTCTCGATAAAATAATGGTTTTACTCCTAATCGGTCCCTTGCTAGAAAGAGAGTTTCTCGTGCTTGATCCCAAATCGCAAATGCATAAATTCCATTTAAGTAATCAATGCAAGCTTCTCCCCATTCGATATAACTTGTTAGCAATACTTCCGTATCGGAGTAAGATTGAAAAGTGTAACCTTTTTTCAACAATTCTTTTCTAATATCTTCGGTGTTATAGAGTTCACCGTTATACACTATTTTGTACATTTGCTCTCGATGTAGTTTCTTCATTGGCTGCATTCCACCAGCTGGATCTACAACAACTAATCTCGTATGTCCAATTGCCACATGATTACTTGCCCATACATTCGTTGCATCTGGTCCTCGTCTCGCTAATGTATTTGCCATTTTCTCGACCGTAACGATTTGCTCCGTTATATCTCTATTCCAGTCAATCCATCCTGTAATTCCACACACTAGTCATCACTCTTTCCGTTTTTATTTTGTCTAGTGATGCGGTTTGGCTTCTTTGCTTCACACCTTACAATCTCGACATAGCCTGCATTTTGCAGACTATATCGATTAGCAAGGCGCTTTCGCTTTTCTCTGGCTAGCTACAGGCGGCAGGGGCTCGGTTTCAAATAACCTCCATTTTAGCCGCCTTTCGCTTTTCGATTAGTACTGTGTCATGTATTGGTCTCTTTCCCAAGGGTGTACTTGGGTACGGAACATATCCCATTCGATTTCTTTTGCTTCGATGAAGTGCTCGAGTAAGTGGCTGCCTAACGCATCTTTTAAAATCTCATCTTTTTTCAAGTTTTCTAATGCTTGGGCTAATGTTGCAGGTAAATCAACAATTCCAATTTCTTCACGTTGTTCTTTCGTCATTACGTAAATATTTTGATCCACTGGTTCTGGAGCTGGTGTATTGTTCTTCACACCGTCTAGTCCGGAAGCTAACAATACGGCCATTGCTAAGTATGGGTTAGCTGCTGGATCAACGCTTCTTACTTCTACACGAGTACTTAAGCCACGTGATGCCGGTATACGAATAAGTGGACTTCTGTTTCTTGCAGACCATGCTACATAACAAGGTGCTTCGTATCCTGGGACTAATCTTTTATAAGAGTTGACAGTTGGATTTGTAATTGCTGTAAAGTTAGGCGCATGTGCTAAGATTCCAGCTAAGAAGTGTCGAGCGGTATCACTCATCTCCAGCATTCCATTTTCGTCATAAAAGGCATTTTGATCACCTTTAAATAAACTTAAGTTGCAGTGCATTCCAGAACCGTTGACACCAAACAATGGTTTTGGCATGAAAGTAGCATGTAACCCGTGCTTGCGTGCGATTGTTTTCACAACAAGTTTGAAAGTTTGAATGTCATCACAAGCTCTTAAAGCACTTTGATATTTAAAATCAATTTCATGTTGACCTGGTGCTACCTCATGGTGAGATGCTTCAATTTCAAATCCCATTTCTTCTAATTCAAGCACGATATCTCGGCGGCAGTTTTCACCTAGATCAGTTGGTGCTAAGTCAAAGTAGCCACCATGATCATTTAGCTCTAATGTTGGTTCGCCATTACCATCTAACTTAAATAAGAAGAATTCTGGTTCAGGTCCTACATTAAAATCGGTAAAACCAAGAGCCTCCATTTCTTTCAGAACCCTTTTCAAGTTATTGCGCGGATCCCCTTCAAATGGTGTTCCATCCGGATGATAGATATCACAAATGAAACGTGCTACTTTTCCTTTTTCTGCTGTCCAAGGGAAAATGACGAATGTATCAAGATCCGGATATAAGTACATATCTGATTCTTCAATGCGAACAAATCCCTCGATGGATGAACCATCAAACATCATTTTATTGTCTAACGCTTTTGGTAATTGGCTCACTGGAATTTCTACATTTTTGATCGTTCCAAAGATATCTGTAAATTGAAGGCGAATATACCTTACATTTTCTTCGTTTACTATTTTCATCACTTGTTCTCTGTTCATATAATTAACCTCCCAATTGGATTTATATCCGTATTCATCATGCTTACATCTAGTTCTCCATGGCACACATAGTTTGCTGGACCACGTTTCCATACATGCCCATGTTCATCCCAACTAATCGTTAAGTCTCCCCCTGGTAGATGAACGGTAATTGGAACATGTTTATCCACCTTCTTATTCAACGTTGCTGCCACAACTGCTGCACATGCACCAGTACCACAAGCCATCGTGATTCCTGATCCCCGTTCCCAAACGCGATAATCGATTTCATGTGAATTAATAATTTGAACAAATCCGACATTCACTCGCTCAGGGAAAAGACTTGAATTTTCGATGAGAGGTCCAACTATCTCTAAAGGAACCTGCTTTATATCATCCACAAAAATGATGGCATGGGGATTACCCATGGAAACAGCTGTAATATGGTAGGAATAGTCTCCAAATTGGTGGGCTTCATTTAATGTGACTGTAACTGGGTCACCCAACATTGGTATCATCCCTTTCAGCAATTTCGGTTCACCCATATCCACTGTTACAGTTCTCACTTTGTGTTTTTGATCCACATCCACCTCTACGCTCACAATTCCACCTAGTGTTTCAATCGTAAACTTCCTGGATGTTGCATACATGTGATCGTATAAAAACTTAGCTACACATCTTAATCCATTGCCGCAGTTTTTCGCTTCTGATCCATCCTCATTAAAGATTCTCATTTGGTAGTCGGCCACCTTGGAAGGTGAAATTAAGATAATTCCATCGGAACCTATCCCAAAATTGACATCTGAGACTCTTTTGGAAAGCTCATGTAAACTTTGATTTGCAATTGGTTCATCCAATTGATTGAATATGACATAGGCATTACCCAAGCCATGCATTTTTGTAAATAACATTCATGTCACCCCTTTAAAAGATAAATGTGGAGCTCCGTAACCTTGACCTCACCTCTTCCAACACTCGGATTTCTTCATCTACACCATTCGCTTGGAATGTAACAGAGAATCTTACATATGGACCTGCATCATCCCAAGGTACAGTCGAAATTAAATGTTCCTTAATTAGGTATTGACTAAATTCCTCCGCACTGGAAAACGATTGACCATTTTCTACTGCTTTTGGAATTCGTGTATATAAGAAGAATGATCCTTTTGGTTTTTCAGCAGTAAATCCGCACTCAGATAATATATTTGCGAGAAGTTCATGTCGTCTTGCATATTTCAAAGCCGTTTTTTCTGTAATTTCAGGATGAGCCAATGCGTAACTCGCTGCCTTTTGGATGGCGATAAATTGACCTGAATCATTATTGTCCTTCACCGTTCTAAATGCTTTGATCAATTTCTCATTGCCGGCAATAAAACCGATTCTCCAGCCTGTCATATTAAATGACTTGGAAAGCGAGTGTAACTCAATCCCTACTTCTTTCGCCCCTGGTATCGATAAGAAACTTAACGGTTGTTCTCCATCAAATACGAGAGCTGCATATGCTGCATCATGGACGACGATGAGTTTATGTTTTCTAGCAAACTCTACAACTTCCTCAAAGAACTCCTTTGTAGCAACTGCTCCAGTAGGATTATTCGGGTAGTTTAAATACAAAAGTTTCGCTTTTTCTAAACTCTCTTTCTCTATTTCTTGTAAATTAGGAAGGAAAGAATTTTCTTCACGAAGTGGGATACTTACTACCTCGCCTCCGTAATATTTCGTGTGTGTACCAAGTATTGGATAACACGGTGATGGCATTATCGTAATATCACCCGGATTGATGAAGGCCGCTGGTAGCATTGCCAGTGCGGACTTAGAACCAATCACATGATTTATTTCTGTTTCAGGATCTAGACCATCCACACCAAAAACTGTTTTCATATACGCTGATGCTGCTTGTTGGAATTCGAATATCCCATTATCTGCATAAAAGCGATTCTCTAACTGCCCCGCTTCCTCTGCAAGTCTTGCTACTACAGCTTCATCAGCCTGTTCATCAGGTTCGCCAACACCTAAATCGATTAGTTCTGTATTTGGATTTTCTTTCTGTGCAGCACGTTTTGCTCTTTTTATTTTTTCAAATTTATATATCTCTTCTTTCAATCCAAATTCAGCACCACCAATACGATTAGCGAATAGCTGTTGTATATAATCCATTGCCATACCCCCGACTGTTTGCCTATTTATTCATGATGTAATCATGACATTCAAGTGCAGCTTCTTTCCCTTCTTGAATGGCCCAGACAATTAAGCTTTGGCCACGTCTTGCATCCCCTGCTGAAAATACTCCCGGTTGATTCGTAGCATAATCTCCTTTGGAAACAGCAATATTTGTACGATGATTTGTAGCGATACCCAATTGGTTAAGTAGCTGTTGCTCTGGTCCTTCAAATCCAATTGCTAAAAGTACTACATCCGCATTCCAGACCGTTTCCGTTCCAGGAATCGACTCACGAATCTTCTCTCCCTTTTCATTCTTGTAGCTATGAATCTCCGAACTTTTCACAGCAACAACACGGCCATTATCATCCCCAATAAATTCTAGTGCTGATGTGGAGTATGCTCTAGGATCTCGACCAAACATCGTAGTAGCTTCTTCCTGACCACTATCTACCTTGTGAATAATTGGGTATTGTGGCCATGGATTATCAATGTCTCTACTAAATGGACGTTTTGCATATATATCAAACTGAATTAAGCTTTTACAGTTCTGACGGACAGCTGTAGAGATACAATCTGTCGCAGTGTCTCCCCCACCAATAACGATGACATTCTTCCCTTCCGTCGAGATGAAATTACCATCCTGTAAATTTGAATCTAGTAAACTCTTTGTATTAGCGTGGAGATAATCCATTGCAAAATGTATACCTTGAAGCTCTCTTCCTGGTATTTTTAAATCCCGTGGTCTTGTGGACCCGATGCAGAGGATTACCGCGTCATATTCACTTAGCAATTGTTGCACCGTTATTTGTTTTCCAACTTCCATATTTGTACGGAATTCAATTCCTTCTGCTTTTAAAAGCTTCACACGACGATCCACGACATGTTGCTCAATTTTCATTTTTGGGATTCCGTATGTTAACAGTCCTCCAATTCGATCAGAGCGTTCAAATACCGTAACAGAATGACCGAACTGATTGAGTTCACTAGCACTTGCTAATCCTGCAGGTCCAGAACCAATGACAGCTACTTTTTTACCTGTCCGTTGTGTTGGGATTCGTGGTTGCACCCAGCCTTCGTCAAAAGCACGATCAATAATGGCCCGCTCAATATTCTTAATCGTTACAGAATCTTCGACTAGTGATGCTATACATCCAGCTTCACAAGGGGCTGGGCACGCTCTGCCAGTGAATTCTGGGAATGGATTAGTACGATGTAATCGTTCATACGCTCGCTTCCAGTCCCCTTTATAAACTAGGTCATTCCATTCAGGAATAAGATTGTAGACTGGGCATCCTGTTGTCATTCCTGCAATTTCGCTGCCATTTTGACAGAATGGTACTGCGCAATCCATGCACCGTGATGCTTGCTCTTTTAGTTTTTCTTCTGAAGGAAGAAGTGCTATTTCCTTCCAATCTTTCACTCTTTCTTTTGGATCACGATAATCTAGTGAGCCCCGTTTGTAATCCATAAATCCTGTGATTTTTCCCATTTATCTCACCTCGCTTACTATTAATAAAACTTGATGTTAGATTTTCGCTACAGGCACTCGCTTTCCGCGGGCGGTTCGCGGTGAGCCTCCTCGACGCTAACGCGTCTGTGGGGTCTCACTCTGACCCTTTATCCCGCAGGAGTCTCGTGCCTTCCGCTCCAATTCACATTTCAAAAATATTAAGGTAGTGATTCAACTCATTTTTTCTAATACTAGAACACGCTTATATTCCTTCGGGATGACCCTAATAAATTGCGTGCTATAAAACTTCCAATTTTCTAGAATTCGGTTGGCTACTCTACTTTTCGTATAGCGTGCATGTCGATCAATTAGATGCTTCACCAAGACCAGTTCTTCTTGGTCATCTAATGATTCAATGACGACCATTTCTTGATTGCATTTCTTCGTGAACTGGGATTCATTTGATTTTAAGATGTAGGCAATCCCACCAGACATACCAGCTGCAAAGTTTTTACCTACGTCACCAAGAATGACGACTCTACCACCTGTCATATACTCACAGCCATGATCGCCAATCCCTTCCACTACTACATTGGCTCCGCTATTCCGAACACAGAATCTTTCACCAGCCATTCCTTTAATATAGGCTTCACCCGACGTTGCGCCGTAGAAAGCAGCATTCCCGATGATAATGTTTTGTTCTGCTACAATGTTTGATTTCACAGATGGATGAATAATGATTTTCCCACCAGATAGTCCTTTTCCAACATAATCATTCGCATCCCCTTCGAGTTTCAGAGATATCCCCTTTGGAATAAATGCTCCAAAACTCTGTCCAGCTGACCCTTTAAAATTCAATTTAATTGTGTCTTCTGCTAATCCTTTTTCACCAAACTCGCGCGATACTTCACTTCCAAGTAATGTGCCGACAGATCGATCGATATTTCGAATTGGGAAGACGGCATTTATATGCTCATCCTTTATAAACGATTGCTGATATAAAGGTAGTAACTCACGACTGTCTAGATTTTTTTCTAGCTCATGGTCTTGTTTGTCTTTCACTAAGTTGCCTTCTAATTGCTGGTGCAATAATGGCGCTAAATCTAGACGTTGCGATTTCCAGTTACCTCTATCAGATCGCTTTAAATACTTTGTTTGCCCAATCATCTCGTCGAGTGATCTAAAACCTAGCTCTGCCATATATTCGCGAACTTCCTGAGCGATAAAGTGCATGAGATTCACGATATGATCTGCGGTTCCCATCATTTTTTTGCGTAGTTCAGGATTTTGCGTTGCAATCCCAACTGGACACGTATCTAAATGGCATACTCGCATCATGACACAGCCTAATGTTACTAATGGCAATGTTGAGAAACCGAATTCCTCTGCTCCGAGTAAAGCTGCTATGACAACGTCGCGCCCATTCATCATTTTTCCGTCCGTTTCTAATGTTACTTTTTCACGTAGACCATTCAGAATTAATGTTTGATGAGCTTCTGCAAGACCTAACTCCCAAGGTAGCCCCGCGTGTTTAATACTTGATTTTGCTGCTGCACCTGTTCCGCCATCGTACCCACTGATGAGGATGACATCTGCTTTTGCTTTCGCTACTCCTGCAGCTATTGTTCCTACACCAGCTTCTGCCACTAGCTTCACGTTAATTCGCGCTTGGTCATTCGCATTCTTAAGGTCATAAATTAGTTGTGCCAAGTCTTCAATTGAATAAATATCGTGATGTGGTGGTGGTGAAATTAATTCAATTCCCGGTGTAGATCCTCTTGTTTTTGCTACTTCCGGTGTAACTTTATGGCCAGCTAACTGACCACCTTCACCTGGTTTTGCACCTTGTGCCATCTTTATTTGAATTTCATCACTATTGACTAAGTAGTAACTAGTAACACCAAATCTTCCTGAAGCAACCTGTTTGATTCTGCTATTCTTGCAATCTCCATTTTCCATTGGGAAAAAGCGTTCCGGGTCTTCCCCACCTTCTCCACTGTTGCTCTTTCCACCAATGCGATTCATGGCAATTGCGATTGCTTCGTGTGCCTCTTTACTTATCGATCCGTAAGACATTGCTCCTGTCTTAAATCGTTTAAGAATACTCTCTACAGATTCCACTTCATCCAGTGGTATTGGCTCATTTCTATATTGAAAATCTAGTAATCCTCGTAATGCATTTTGCTCGTTCATATCTTCATAGAGCATGCTGCTATATTTTTTATAAAAATCATATTTCCCAGTCCGACATGCGAGCTGGAGTGTATGAATGGTTTCTGGTCTGTATAAATGTGATTCACCATCTTTACGCCACTGAAAATCAGAACCAGTTTCCAAGCTTCCCCCATCAAATGCTCTTTCGTGTCTTACTTTCACTTCTAAGGCAATATCTTCTATCGTTAATCCACTAATTTGAGTCGGGGTTCTTGGGAAGTATTGATTAACTACTTCAGAACTAATCCCAACCGCTTCAAAAATCTGTGCTCCAGTATAGCTTTGAACTGTAGAGATTCCCATTTTGGACATTATTTTCAGAATGCCCTTTGTAATGGACTGAACATAATTTTGTGTTAAAACTTCTTCTGTAAGCTTGCCGTCTGAATATTGAGATAATGAAGCGTGAACTAAGTATGGAAAAATAGCATTTGCCCCATATCCGAGTAGAGTTGCAAAATGATGTACCTCGCGAGGCTCTGCTGATTCGATAATGATACTTACCTTACTCCGTTTCCCTGTTTTAATTAAATGATGATGAACAGCAGAAACAGCAAGTAATGAAGGGATTGCTGCGTATTCCTTCGTAATATCACGATCCGTTAAAATCAATAATTTACTACCTTGTTCTACTTCTTGATCTACTTGTATCATCAATTCCTGAATGGCTTTCTCTAAACCATCCTTTTCTGCAATGGAAAACAATATTGGGACCTTACTTGTTTTCCACCTTTTCCTTTCCAGATAAGCAAGTTTCCCCATTTCCTTATCTGACAATATCGGGGTGCTTAGTCGGATTTTATGATAATCAGTAGGAGCCGGGTTAAGTAAATTCCCCTCAGGTCCAAGTAATATTTCCATCGATGTAACCAATTCTTCTCGAATTGCATCAATAGGAGGATTAGTTACTTGCGCAAATTTTTGTTTGAAATAATTAAATAATAGCTGTGACTGGTTGGATAACACGGCGAGTGGTGCATCATATCCCATCGAGCCAATCGGTTCTTTTCCTGTTTCTATCATTGGCTTAATTACTTTTTCAACCTCTTCATTCGTATAGCCAAATGCTGCTTGCAACGTTTGAAGTACATTTTTATCAAGAATTTGTTCCTGTTGTTTTTTTGCTTTTAGGCTATCGATTGAGGTGATTTGTTGATTAACAAGTGATTTATATGGCTGTTGGCTAAAAATTTGTTGTTTAACTTCTTCATCTAGCAACAAGCGCCCTTGTTTTATATCAACCAATAACATTTGACCTGGTTTCAAGCGATCTTTCAAAATAATCTTTTCTTCTGGGATATCCACTACCCCAACCTCAGAGGATAAGCAGATAAAATCATCTTCCGTTAATATATAACGTGCCGGCCTTAATCCATTTCGATCTAAGCATGCACCAATTTGCTCTCCATTGGTAAATGCCATTGCCGCAGGTCCATCCCACGGCTCCATCAGCATACTGTGGTATTGATAGAATGCTTTTCTGGTATCGGTTAATAATGGGTTATGTTGCCAAGGCTCTGGAACCATCATCATCATCGCATGAGGTAAAGACCAACCCGCTAATACGAGGAATTCTAGTACATTATCAAACATGGCGGAATCACTACCATCTTCATCGATGACTGGTCGTAACTCCTCAGTGATTGGCAATACATCTGATTGAAATGCACCTTCTCGTGCTTGCATCCAATGCATATTTCCATTTATCGTGTTAATTTCTCCGTTATGCATGGAAAAACGATTTGGTTGGGCACGTCGCCAACTCGGAAATGTATTTGTACTAAAGCGGTTATGAACCATTGCAAATGCCGATTCAAAAGCTTCGTTGTTCAAATCGAGATAAAATTCTCGTAGTTGCTCTGGTAACAGTAAGCCTTTATAGATGATCGTTCTTGCTGAAAAACTAGCGATATATGTCTGTTCTTCGAGCTCGTTCTTTAATTGATTTTCTATTTTTCTACGAATTTGATAGAGTTTCCTTTCAAAGCGAATATCACTCGCTTCCTTAAATGGAGAAACGATAAAAAGTTGGCGGATGAAAGGTTGTGTTTGCTTTGCATCGTTATTTAATGTTTCATCATTAGTCGGAACAGTTCGCCAACCAATCACTTGGAGTCCTTCCGCCTTTATGGTCGATTCAATCAACGCCTCTGAACGTTGTCTCGCTTCTAATTGTTGTGGAAGGAATAACATCCCTACTCCATATTTTCCTTTTTCTAAAGAGGCTTCCCCTGCCGCCTCTTGCTCTAGTTGAAACAATCGATGTGGAATTTCAGTTAAAATTCCTGCTCCGTCCCCTAATCGATTGTCCGCTCCACGACCACCACGATGGTCTAAACGTTCCAGTGCCGTTAACGCCTGTGAAACGATCGAATGTGATTTATTCCCTTTTATATTGGCTAACATTGCAATTCCACAAGCATCATGTTCGAACTGAGGATTGTATAGCCCTTGCTGTTCTTTGGACCAATTTCGTTCCATGCCGTATCCTCCTCTTTTACCATTTTCCGGTGTTTTCTTGTTACATTTATGATATCAACGAGAAGGGCGATATGCTTTACATTTACTGATGAAACATTTGCACTTTTTGTATAAAATAATAAAGATTTTTTAAATTTTCCATTTAACAAAAGGGACAAGACAACTTAAAAGCCACTTTAAACTTACTATCTACAACTACATCCATTTGTAGTAAATGAATAATCGTTTGTACTTTTTTACATCAGTTTTTGTACAAGCGTGCAAACAACAAAAAACACCAAGCAGCGATTGCTTGGTGTTTTTTTAATCTTATCGTACATCGGATGGATTCCTACCTGTGTATTTCTTGAATTGTCTACTAAAAAAATGAAGATCATTATATCCGAGGGCATCTGCAGCTTCTGTAACTGTTAGGCCTGTATAATGAAGTAAATGCTCTGCACGTTTGATGCGTGAATAAACTATATAGGACTTAACTGTTTGTCCCATGATTTCTTTAAATTTCTGTGAAAAATATCTTGGTGAGAGACTTGCTCGTGCTGCTAAACTTTCAATTGTGTGGGCTTTACCAGGTTGTTGCTGAATAAAGTTTGCGATTTCGTGAATTGTTTCTTGCAGCTTATTACTTTGATCCGCTATTAGTTCTTCTTCATCTAGTTCTTCTCTCAATAAATGAATCATTAATTGTTTTATTATTAATTTCACTTCCACTTCAGAACCATATGCCGGAACTAGGAACAAACGAACACATTGACTAAGTAATGCCTCAAAACGAATCGTATTTTCAACAATCCGATGAGCACGTGGTATTAGCGGAGTATGTTCAGGTACATCAAAATGAATATATGTAATAACAAGAGGATTTTGTGGATTATGTGTTGCTGAAGTGTAGTCACCAGGTTTAAAGAGGAAACAATGCCCTTTACTAATTTCATATGATTTGTTATTTAATTGCAATGTCCCTTCTCCACTCCACACATAGAATAGGTCGTAATTAGGCATTGGTTTTTCTCGTTTTTTCCATCGCCAATTCGGTTCACAATGAATAGTGGCAATGGCAGGTTTTAACTCAAATTGTTCTGGATTCAGATGAAGCATTAAACTCCCCCTCTTTCAAAAAACAGACTACATATATATAATATTCTTTCTATTAAATAAGCTGCAACTATTAAAGATGAAAAAACCTTTCAAATTATTGAAAGGCCAAACTTCTTACTATACAGTTACGTGTGGTTTATCGGATTCTTTTCCCTTCACCTTATCAATTTTATCTACAAACATTTGAAAAACTTTCTTCTTCTCTTCTAAATCTTGAATATCTGCTTTCAGTTCATTAAACCTTTGCTCAAAAGGTGTATGGTATAGCTCACGAATATCTCGTATGATTTCGTCATTTACAGTGCTTTGAATCACTTGTTTTGTAATGCTAAATTTATAGGAATATATTCTTAGTTCTTTCTTTACTTTGTCATATTCCTTATCTATTTCATCCAACAGTGCACAAATTTCCAATTTCCAATCATCCAATGATTTTTTTATGTACTCCTCCATTTTCTAACTCCTTCCTTTGTTAAATAATCGATTATCTCTTTTTAATTGTATGTGATAATCTTTTCAGGTAGATTGCTATTCGATTATAAATAGATAACAATTGGATGAAAAAAGCCGCAACCACTTTAAGTGATTGCGACTTTCTGAATTAATGTTGGCTATCATATTAGTTACTTTACTTCTTCCCATTCCAACCCAACAAAAGCTAGGCGATCTCCTGTGTTTACTACTGGATTTACTCTTGTAGCTATAATATAGGAGTTTTCATTAAACTTTGTTGAGTAGATTTCTTCACCAAAATAGTGAGTTTCAGCTAATACCGTGCCAGCTTCTACTTTCTCACCAGGCTCGACTTTTACGGAAACTAACCCTCCGTAATCCGCTCTTAAAAACTTCCGTTTCGTAATGATATATTGTCTCTCTGGCTTATCTATTTCTCCAGATATGAATCCTAAATGAACAAACAGATTTTTCAATCCTTCTTTAGCAATAGAAACATATTCTTCTTCTATTTTTCCACCAGACCCAACTTCAGCCATAAAAGCAGGTATGTTATTTTGAATACATGTAATATCTAACGCACCATTTGTTACTCCTGGCAACTCTCCAGCAGCAGTTGCTAGATTAACAACACAGTTTGTTTCAGTACCGAAGATGAGAGCCATTTCTCTAGATTTCCTTACAATTTCTTCTGATGCATTCGGTACTATTTTGGAAACAGTATAAGGTACTGCCTTATATTGAGTGTTTAATGTATGGAAGTTTAATAGATAAGTAGCATGTTTTTTTATTTCCTTAAATAGGATATAGGCTACCCTTTGAGCAAATAATCCATTTGGATCTCCTGGAAATGCAGTATCCATATCTAGCATATCTACATCTGAAACTTTATCACGGTTTTCAAACGCTAATGGATTAGAAATTGGTGTGAAAATTAATGTACCAGATACATCCTCAGGATTTAATTCATGGAACAATTCCCATGAAGCAACAGAGCCATTTAACTCATCTCCATGAATAGCACTGTTCGCCCAAAAAGTAGGTCCTTCTTTTTGTCCATGAATAATTAAAACAGGAATATACACGTCTGCACCAAATGCAACTTGGCCTACTAGGACTTTCCCAATCTTTTTAGTTCCTCTTTCTACTGTCATATCAAAAATATTAATCAATTCTTTCTCCCCTCATTTCAGTAAGTTTGAAATTATGGTGTAAGTTTAGGTGGAGTTCGATGCCTTGTAGCTTGTTCATATGCATACCCAAAACTAATTAACTTCGCTTCTGCAAATGGTTCTGCTAACAACTCTAAACCAACCGGTAATCCGTTTGCGGTAAATCCTGCTGGTACGCTAATTGCTGGCAGCCCGGAATGTGCACATAGATTTCCGTTTGTCTCTTCCCATCTTTCTTCTTTAATTAAAGCTGGTGGTGTACGAACTGTTGGATATAAAATGGCATCTAAATTAAGTTGCCTCATTTTTTCAAGAATCACATTTTGTAATTTCTGTCTATTGTTAAATGTTTCTATATACTTCGTTGAATCCATTGTTAACCCTAAAGATGATGTGAGATGTTTATCAATAGATAGTAAATATTGTTTCTCTTCCACCATCTCACGGAAAGATAAGACTGGCCTATCTTCTCCTAAAGAATCAAGATATTTATTAAACGTTGCCTCAAATTCCATTTTCACTACATAGGCATCTATCGTTTTGATTTCTGGGATAGTAATATCAACAAATTCTACACCAAGTTTTTTCATATCATCTATCGCAACTTTAATGACTTCATTAGTCGCTTGCGCCTCATCACTTGCGCCAAAAAAGTCTGTTAATATTCCTATTTTCTTGCCTTTAAGGGACTCTTCATTTAAAGAATCTAAGTAACTAGACGATCTTTTTCCTTTACCAAGTTCCGTACTAGGATCATCGGGATCTACAATGCCTGCAATTATATCCATTACAATAGCAAGATCTGAGACAGTACGAGCTATCGGCCCTCCCACATCCTGTGTTTTTGATATTGGAACTAATCCAGATCTACTTGTTAACCCAAATGTTGGTCGTAGTCCAACTAGATTATTGTTAGCGGATGGCAAGCGAATTGAATTTCCAGTATCGCTTCCCATTCCTACTACAGCGAAATTTGCAGCTATAGCAGCTGCAGTTCCTCCACTAGATCCTCCTGGATTGCGCTCTAAATCATACGGATTTAAAGTTTGTCCACCTAAAGAGCTAACCGTAGAAATGCCAAAAGATAATTCATGTAAATTAGCTTTTGCTAGAATAACTGCTCCAGCTTTTCTAAGAAGATTTGTTAAGAAAGCATCATTCGGTGGGATGGAGTCCTTAAAAATAACAGATCCGGCAGTTGTCGGCATATCTTTTGTATTGTAGTTATCTTTTAAAATGATTGGTATTCCATGAAGTAAACTGCGAGGACCTTGTGTAGCTCTTTCTTCATCAAGGGCCTTTGCTACATTCATTGCATCTGCATTAAGGTTAATAATCGCATTTATGGCAGGTCCTTGTTTATCATATTTTTGAATTCTATCTACATACTGTTGTACTAATATTTGGGAGTTCACTTCTCCCTTTTCCATCGCTTGCTGTAATTGTAAAATAGTTGCTTCTTCTACTTGTATAGAAGTAGAAGGGGATAATCCAGCCTTTTGGGCGGCTGGATTACCAGTGTTAATTGCTTTGTCAGCACACATATTTATCCCTTCCATTCTCCTTATTCTAGTACACCGATTTCTTTATAATACTTCTCTGCACCTGGATGTATTGGGAATAACTGTCCACCTAACGCATTGTCTCTATTAAAAGCATCTGCTTGTGGATGAATTGATTTTAATTTTTCAAATTTCTCATCAATTACTTTCACAAAATTATATACAGTTTCTTCATCTACATCCGTACTAGCAATTAAAACATTTCTTGTACCAATTGTTTTAACCGTATTGTCAATACCGCTGTATGTTCCACCATCAATTTCCCCTAAGAAGAAATAAGGATTTTCTTCAATAATCTTATTCGCAATATTTTCTTCAAATTCTAGTAATCTAATCCCTTGTGTAACAGCTAAATCAGATGTAGTAGTTTCTGGGAATGGTGTAATATGAGCACCTGCGTCAATTGTTCCATCTGCCAACGCATTTGATATATCAGCTAATTCTAGAACTTTTACATCTACATCTTTATCAGTTAAGCCGTAAGCTTCTAATATGATAGGCATATAGTATTGGCCCATGACACCACGAGCAACCCCTACACTTTTCCCTTTCAAGTCATTAATGCTTTGAATATCAGAATCAGCTTTAACCATGAAGTGGATTAATGTTGCTGGACCACCCATCACAAAGTTAATTTTTTCTTTTGTATCCTTATCATATTCACGTGTTCCATTGTATGCATTGTAAGCTGCATCAACCATGGAAATACCAAATTGAGCATCACCTTGAGCAATCATACGGATATTTTCTTGACTACCAGTAGTAATTTCTGTTGATATATTGTAGTCAGAGAATTCTTCCGTTACCAAATTACTAATACCTGCTACAATCATATAGTTTGGACCACCACTCGGACCTGAACCAATCCGAATTGTATTCCCATCTTTCTTACCACATCCTGCAATGACGATACTTACAACTAGAAGTGTCAATACAGAGATGATTAATTTACTTCTTCCTTTCATCTTTGTTTCCCCCTAAGTAAAAAATTTATTATAAAAGTGATATTCACCTTTATTAACTAGAAGCTGTAATTACATTCTTCGATTTAATAATTTTAGATATAACAATAATTGCACATATACCTAAACCTATTACATCAGTTAGGATAGTTGGATCAATTAGTAATAACGCTGCTGCAAATAACATAATTCTTTCGATCCAATGTAGATGCCATGACACAAAATACTTCTCAAGTGAAGCGGATAAGAAGTAGACTCCTATTAATGATGTCACTAAAGCTAGTAAAATATCATACCAAGTTCCCTCAAATAGTAAGACTGGATTATATACAAACATAAATGGAAGGATGTATCCTGATAATGAAATCTTAAATGATTGAATGGCTACTTTATTCGGATTACTTCTGGCAACGCCTGCAGCCGTAAATGATGCAAGTGCTACTGGAGGAGTTATATTTGAAATAATACCGAAGTAGAAAATAAATAAATGAGCTGCCAATGGATCTACTCCCATTTCAATCATCGCTGGTGCTACTAATACTGCTAATACTAAATATGCAGCAGTAGTCGGTAAGCCCATACCTAAAATAAGAGATACGACCATCGTTAGGATTAATAAAATTGCCATGTTTCCGCCAGCAACATCGATAATAATATTTGATATTCTAAAGCCCAATCCTGAGCTCATTAGGACACCAATAATAATACCGACAACAGCACAGGCAATAGCTACCGTTGTTGCACCATTTATTGAACCCTCCACTGATTTCACTAGTTTTTCCTTGTTTAATCTAGTTTTCTTGTTAAACATTACAACAATTAATGTAACAACAATCGTCCAAATCCCTGCCCTCATGATGGTAGAATTGAACACTCCTAATAAAATAACTAAGAAAACGAGAGGGATTAATAAGTATAATTGTTTAACTAAGTTGCTTAATTTAGGTAAATCCTCTAAAGGAATCCCTTGAATCCCATTGCGTCTAGCATATAGATCAACAGTCATAAGAACAGCAGCAAAATATAATAATGCAGGAATGAATGCCGCCTTTACTAGCTCAAAGTAGGGAATCCCCACAATCTCAGCTATTAGGAAAGCGGTCGCTCCCATTATTGGTGGCATGATTTGCCCACCTGTTGATGCAGACGCTTCAATACCTGCTGCATAATCTGTCTTAAACCCACTCTTCTTCATTAAAGGAATTGTAAAAGTTCCTGTACTAATTACATTGGCCATCGCACTGCCACTAATAGAGCCAAATAAAGCACTAGAAACAACAGCTACTTTTGCAGGGCCTCCACGTAAACGTCCAAAAAATCTTGTTGCTAAATTGGTAAAATAATCTCCAACACCAGTTTCTGCAAATACAGCTCCTAGAATGATGAATAATACGATATAGACAGCTGACGCATACAATGCAACACCGAATATGCCATCAGAAGATAAATAGACAATATTTATAAAACGATTCAGGGTTAATCCTGGATGCGATAATATCCCAGGCATATATGGACCTGCAAAACCATAAATAACAAATAGAATAGTAATGATTGCAAGGGCATTTCCAACAATTCTTCTTGTTGCCTCAATTAAAGCTACAATTAGGAATATCCCAAAAACAATATCCTCCGTGTAGATGATTCCACTTCTCATATCAATGGTTGAGTCAATTTTCATCAAGTAGATAATACTTGAAGCACTTGCAAGAACTAGTAAGCTATCAATTCCTCTTTTGAATATATTGGACTCTTTCTTAAACAAACAGGAAAGATAATAGATAACGAGAATTAAACCTAAGTGAATTGCCCTTTGACCAATGCCAGGTATTACCCCAACAAATGGTGTTATTATATGGAATAATACGAAGGCAACCGATAGCCAAAATATAATTCGCTTCGTCACGAGTTAGTACACCTCCATTTAGTACATCTTACTAATAAACTTTACTTCCAATCCTCTAACACATTACTTGCTAAATTCGCAAAATAATGTGCCGCAATATGTAGAGCTTCTTCCTTTAAGTTAAATGCAGGATGATGCCATTCCTTAGTTCCTCCTACTCCCATCCATACAAAGTAACCAGGTATTTTTGTCTGATAGAATGCAAAATCTTCTCCACCAGGACTTTGTTCCGCTTCTACAACGGTGTACCCTAGCTTGTCCGCTGTTTCAGAAACTACTTTTGTAAACTTGGTATCATTATTCACAACTGGCAAATACGAATCCCAACGAAAATCGATGGATGCACCTAAGCCAGCTGCTATCCCTTCTGCAGTTCGTTTCATTAGCTGAGGAATGAGTTCGCGCGCTTCATTTTGGAATGTACGAACAGTCCCCTCTAGCTCCGCCTTTTCTGGAATAACGTTCCACGTATTACCTGCTTGAAGTCTTGTTACACTAATGACCGCATTATGAAATGAACTTAGATTACGACTAACAATTGTTTGCAGACCAGTTACTATTTGACTTGCAACGACAATTGGATCGACACTATTATTAGGAATTCCAGCATGACCGCCTACCCCTATTACGTCTATTTCAAATCGATCCACACTTGCCATTAGAGGACCACCCTTCACCCCAATAGTTCCAACAGGTAGGTCAGGTTTATTATGCATACCGAATATTGCTTCCACACCATCTAATGCACCAGATTCTTCTATTACAATCGCACCTTTTGCGATTTCCTCTGCAGGTTGAAAAATAATTCGGATATTTCCTTTTAGTTCTGCTCTCTTTTCTTGCAATAGAATAGCTGCACCTATCATAGATGAAGTGTGAAAATCATGTCCGCAAGCATGCATGACCCCTTCATTTTTTGAAGCAAATGGGAGACCGGTATCTTCTTTTATTGGTAGAGCATCAATATCAGCCCTTAATGCTATAGTTGGACCTGGTAAATCACCAGTAATTTCGGCAATAACACCTACATTCAATGGATAGTCCAGAATTGTGATGTCATTTTCTTTTAACCATTTTCGTATTCTCTTCGTAGTCTCATATTCTTGCATTGATAGTTCAGGATATTGATGCAATTCACGTCGATAGCTTACTAGTTTCTCTAATAAATGATCGTACAATTTTACGCCTGGCATTTAACTCCCCGCTTTCTTCTAAATTACTCTTGTAGTAGATCTTCTCTTATGATCTTTTTAAAATAATACGTTATGTGCCCCTTACCTAAATCCTTCTCCGCGAACTTTTGATACCCTTTACGTGTATACATGTCTGCAAGCCATGGATGTTTATCGGCAGTCCCTAGGGTTACAAAAGGAACTTTTAATTGATCCTGTAATATTTCGGTTTCCAGCCATTCTAAAATTTTGCTTCCAATACCTTTCTTTCCTAAGGTTGGGTCTACTGCAAACCAACCAATGTGTGGAACTCCTGATGGGCCTGGCTGTAATCCCCACGGCATCCGAAGAGATATAGTACCAACTAATTTTCCGTTCTCTTCTGCTAAATAGCATATATTTGTTTTTATGTGATGTTCTATTAAATCAATGTCTGCTGATACTGCAGCAAAATTAATCCCATATTCACGATTAGATGCATATGCAAGCTTTATTAAATGATGAAGATTTTCTGCGTCTTTCAGGGTAGCTTGTCGATATGTTAATTCCATATTTCAAACCTCACTTTTACTTGTGTTTAGTAAACCAGACTTCTCTACACTTTCTATCACTTGATCTACTTTCTGTGGTGCAGATCCTAAATATGTTTCGACATTCAGTAGTTCGTCAATTTGTTCAGGAGTTAGGACAGTAGCGATATATTCATTTTCAATAAGTAATTCTTTAAATGTGCGCTTTTCTTCTATCGCCTTCATCGATAATTCATATACTAAATGATGGGCTGTTTGCTTCCCTAACTTTTCCGATAGAGCAAACATGATTCTTTCTGATAGCAATAACCCACCTAACATATTTAAATTTCTTAACATGTTTTCCGGTTTGACTACTAAACCGTTCAGAACAGCCTTCGTATTTGCCAATTGAGATGATAGGTATATACAAATCTCAGGAAGTGCAATCCATTCTGCTCGCCATGACATTGCATCGCGTTCATGCTCTACGATTAATGAATGTTGAATTAAAGAAACACTTTGCAAAATAGGTCTTGTTAAGCTCGCAATTCCTTCGAAAGCGGCAGGATTCCGTTTATGTGGCATTGTAGAGGAACCAACTTTTCCTTTTGAGAATGGTTCTTCTACTTCATCTATTTCTGTGCGCATTAGATTATAAAATTCATTCCCAAGCTTACCGAGTGTACCGCTTATCAAGCCTATAATATTTGCATATTCCGCAATTCGATCACGAGATGAATGCCAGCCTATCTCCGGAGCTTTTAATCCTAATTTTTTCAAGGCCAATTCTTCTATTTGAGGACCTTTGTCACCAAATGATGCAAATGTTCCAACACCACCGCTAAGCACTCCTGTAAAAACCCTTTGTTCTGCTTCTTTTAATCTTTCCAAATGACGCAACATCTCACTTAAAACCACTGCTAACTTAAAGCCAAATGTAGTAGGGAGTCCTTGCATTCCATGCGATCTACCTGCAATAGGCGTATTCCGATGCTCTTTTGCTAATCGTATTAACTCTTTCATAATATCTTTTACACCGTTAACAATAATTTCATGAGCTTCTTTTAGTTGTAGTATCGTGCCAGTATCTACAATATCTTGTGTTGTCACTCCATAATGGACATACTCTCCATCTTCTCCACTTAATTCTTGTAACGCATTTACGGTTGGCATTAGTGAATGTTTTACTTTAGCAATTCCAGCAGCTATTTCTTCTATGTCGACTAATTCAACTTTGGCATTATTGGCAATTTTCTGGGCAGAAGACATCGGAATTACACCTAATTCCCCTTCTGCTAATGCTAACGCAGCTTCTACATCAAAATGTTTCTGTAATCGATTTTCATCTGACCATACAGACCGCATTTCTTCGGTTCCAAAGGTGTTTTTTAACATAATCATATCTATCACATGAGATGGCATTATTTTACCCCTTCCTTTCAAATCATTTTGATAATAATGTTTTTTCAAAATAATAGTTTTATTCACTTAGTATGTATTTTATAAATATTTAAACTATAAATTTAACATAATAACCCCGATTATTCCCTAAGAGATTTTGTCGAAATAAGACTATTTTTGTATATTTTTGGTATATATATAGAATTTCTACCTTCACTAATTCCAACTAAACAAATATGAATTATTATGCTTCTATATAATATAATGAACTAAAGATAAAATATCAATATATTAAGAAAAGATTTTTAAATTATTTTTATCAAAATTATAAGTTTGCTTTAAAAATGAATGCATTAATATGTTCAATCAACTCCTTAAGTAAAAATAAAAAAGAATCGAGTAGATTAGTGTAATTTAATCTATCGATTCTTATATTATTGCTATTTAATTATTTAACACTTTCTCCGCTAATCTAGCAAAATACTCGGCTGCAAGGATTAGTGCATCTTCGTTTAATACAAACTTTGGATGATGCCATTCGTATGGTCCATCAACTCCCATCCAGATAAAATAGCCTGGAATTTTCGTTTGATAATAAGCAAAATCTTCGCCAGCAGGACTTGGAACTGCCTCCACTACTTGTAGTCCTTGCTCTACTGCTGTTTCTGTTATTATGTCTCGTAAACTACTATCATTATCGACAACAGGCATATATGGATACCAATGGAATTTCGCCTCTGCTCCAAATGATTGGGCAATGCCTTCTGCAGTCCGCTTCATTAACGTTGGAATAAGTTCTCGCGCTTCATCTTGAAATGTTCTCACTGTACCTTCTAGTACTGCTTTTTCAGGAATAACATTCCAAGTAGTTCCTGATTGAATCCGTGTAACACTTATAACTGCATTATGGAATGGATCTACATTGCGACTAATGATACTTTGTAGTGCTGTCACTATTTGACTCGCAATCACAATTGGATCTATCGCGTTATTGGGAATTCCTGCATGACCCCCGACACCAGTTATTTCTATTTCAAATCGATCAACACTCGCCATTAAGGCACCATCCCGTACACCAACTGTGCCTACTGGTAGATCTGTTTTATTATGCATTCCAAAGATGGCTGTAACACCTTCAAGTCCACCTGCTTTATCAATTTCAATCGCACCTTGAGAGATTTCCTCTGCTGGCTGAAAGATAATTCGTACCGTCCCTTTCAATTCTGCTTTTTTAGCTTGCAAAAGGGTTGCTGCACCGATCATTGCTGCTGTATGGAAATCATGCCCGCATGCATGCATAATCCCCTCTCTTAAAGAGGAATAAGGTAAATCAGTATTCTCCTTAATTGGCAAAGCGTCGATATCAGCTCTTAAAGCGATGGTAGGACCAGGCTGTTCACCGGTAATCTCTGCTACTACACCTACCTTCAATGGTAAGTCTAAAATCGATATTCCCGCTTCCTCAAGCCATTGACGAATCCTGCGCGTTGTTTCAAATTCTTGCATCGATAATTCTGGATACATATGTAACTCACGTCGATAACGTATCAACTTTTCTTGTAGATTCACACTCATTGTAGTTCCCTACCTTCTATGCGATAAATATCGTAATAATTCGTTATTGATGATCACTCTTCGTTTATGTTTAGTGATCATTCCATTATTTCTAAATTGCAAATCTCAGATTACTCTTCCATAATAACATTATACATCATATGTAATGGGGGAATAACAATTGGAATTACAGCTTATCGCACTACCTTCTGCACATGCACTAGAAGCACTACGCCAAAAAGGACTATCTGACGAAGACATCTTCACTCACATTACAACTAACAATATAAATATATGGGAAGAAGAAGGTCTTTATTTTGATGAGTTATTAGGAGTTGCATCTAAAGACAAAAATGTATTGAATGGAATTTTATCAAACGGCTATAAAGTTAAATTCATGACTATTAGAGGATTACAAACTTTATTGAAAACAAAATGGGATCTCGAACCAGCTCGTGATTTCGAAGTAACAGAAAAAGGTATTAGTGGATTACATTTAGATTCACAAAAACTAGAAACTCTAAAACAAATGCTTGCAAAAAATTGCACGCTCCATGAAGAGGCAACAAACGTTATCGGTATTACACTTGCATAATAGAAAGGGTGACCCACGTAATTTCGGGTCACCCTTTCACTATCTTATTTACTTTCTAGGTACTTGTTTAAATGTTCTTGTGCTTTTTCTTTATCAGCTACAAGTTCATTTCCAGTATCCACTAGTGGACTTACAGTAGAAACTGCTTTAATGACATTACCTTGATAGAAATCAATGAAGTCTTGTTGGTTAATGGAGTAAAGGATTGCTTTACGTAAATCCTCGCTCTTTCCAACTTCACGTTTTTCACTTGGGTTAAACAACATATAAGTAGCTGCGTTACTTTCAATACGTTGTAAACGAAGCTTGCTGTCATTTTCTACTACATCATATTTTGTTTCAGGAACACCATAGTATACGTAAATTTCACCATTTCTTAAAGCGGAAAGTGTACTATCCGCATCTTTAATGAAGCGAACTGTTACTGTAGAAATATTAGGCTCATTTTCTGTTCCTGGCATATATGCAGGATTCTTTAAGAACTCAGCTTCATAGTCATTTTTGTAAGATAAGATGTATGGACCTGATGCATATAGATGGTTATCATATGACGGACCTTCTGTTACTGTGTTTTGGTCACCATATGGAATATCTTTATTTACATCAAATTCTGCTACATCATACGTATTAATGCTTTCCACTTGTTTTTGTGAAACAATACCTGCAGATTGGTGAGCCAAGTAGTTTAATACTTGTGGGAATGGTTTCGTAGTTGTTAATTTTACAACTTGATATTTCCCTGCTCCGTTATCTACTGCTGTTTTATCAGCAACAAGCTCACTAATTTTCGTATCTAATCCTTCTTCAAGACCTTCTCTAATTGTGCCACTACCATCTGATTGTGTAACACTTTCTAATTCACTTAAATCCGTTACAACTTCAACCGTGTCAATATGTTCATGCAATGTATATGTTCTGTGATCTGGTACAGAGTTTTTATCTTTTGCACGGTTTAGAGAGAAGATAACATCCTCCGCACCAACGCGTTCACCAGTATCTACTGCTTTTTTGTCCGTTATTTTCGCAAAATTAATATCATCTCTTAAAATGAAGTAATACTCAGAGTTTCCTTCTGCAATCGTATGGTTCCATGATAAAGATGCATCAGATGTTACTTGGTCATCATCTGTTAAGTTTACTAAACGAACGTACATATTCGTGTTCAACATGTTAATGGAACCATCATTCCCTTTAATAGGGTCAAGAGATGTTAATGTAGGGTTAGATTGTGACAAGATTAATGGTTCTGTATCACGCTTAGATGAATCGTTGAAATCAATATCTTCCCAAGCAAGGGAACGAGATTTAGATAATCTAACTGTATCTGCGTTAAGTACATCCTTGTTTACAGCTTGTGTTTTGTAATTTCTATATAGTGGTGCAATATACGCTTTATCAAATACTAAACGTTGTTCTAGTTCTTTGTATGTTTGAACATATTCTTCTGGTGTTTCCGTACTTGCTTTTTCAATTAATTTGTCAACTTCTTCATCCGAAATTCTGCTGTAATCTCCACCAGTAATAAATAGAGATCGTACTGCGTAATCCGGGTTACCAGTTACTGTTGTCCATCCAGACATTGAAAGGTCATAGTTTCCAGCATCTTCTTGTGCACTGAAGCTACCATAATCCGGTTGAAGGTTAAGTTTTACTTTAAATCCAGCCTTCGAAAGTTGGTCGCGAACAATATTAAGATCGTCTTGGTCACTTGTCATTCCTAGTAACTCAATTTCTACTGCTTCACCATTCTTTTTACCGCCGTCATTTACATCTGACTTGGTATTAACGCAACCTGCTAGTACTAAAACAAATGATAGCAGAATTGGGATGATACTTTTTTTCATGAATACTTCCTCCTTTTTTGATTAACGATGATGATATATATACTCTAATCCAATTTTGGATCAAGTGCATCTCTTAAGGCATCCCCTAAAAAGTTAAAGGATAATACGAGGGCAATAATGGCTACCCCTGGCCAGATTGCTAAATAAGAATGAGTTTCTAAATACGTACTTCCTAGTTTTAATATATTTCCCCATTCTGGGATATGTGGTTCTACACCCAGTCCAAGGTAACTTAAACTACTTGTCGCAATAACTGCACCACCAATTGTTAACGTTGACTTTACAATCATCGGTGCTAATGAGTTAGGTACGACATGTTTGAAAATGATTGTCCAATCTTTTTCACCTAATGCCCGTGCAGCAGCAACATATTCTAAATTAGAAACCATCAGCACATTGGCACGCATTGTCCTTGCATATGTAGGAATGGAGCCTACACTGAGCGCAATAATCAAGTTCGTTGTATTAGCACCAAACGCAGCGATAATTGCAATTGCAAGTAGAATTCCTGGTATCGCATATAAGATATCTAGTAAACGCATGATAATATTATCTGTTCGTTCACTATAGTACCCTGCAAGTGCTCCAAGAATTCCTCCGATAATGACGGGAATAAGCGTTGATAATATCCCAACAATAAAGGATATTTGTGCCCCGAACACAATTCTGGAGAATAAATCTCTTCCAAAATTATCTGTTCCTAGCGGGTACATGAGACTAGGTGGTTGTAGGATAGCGGCATAATTATTTTCTACTGCCATCGCATAATCAAAAGTAAATTGACTACATACAGAAATAGCAAAGACAAAGACTATAAAGAACAAGCCTAGCATTGCCATCGAATTTTTTGCGATGGTTTCCCACACTCGTACCCACTTCCCACTACTTGGTTTATCACGATTGATAATCTTAATCAATAAATTTGCTCCAAGCAATAAGGCAAATACGTTACCTGTGATTACCGTTAAAATCAAAATAACAGCAATCGCGAGCATCCATTTGGGTACATTTGTATCTGTTACATATTTTGCAACTAGAAGTAATACGATAAACTGAAAAACTGCCAATACCATTAAGGCAAGCATTGCTAATGGAAACGTATCTGCAACATATGGTTTAAAGATATTTAACGCAGATACAGCAATAATAAACAGTTGGGTTAACAACATATAAACCGCAAATGTGTATTCAATTGTTTTCTTGTTTTTCACCAAGTTACATGCGAACGTAAATGTGAAAATATTCGCTGTTAGTATACTAACAATTTGAATATATCCTAGTAATCGGGTGTTTTTTTGAATCTCACCAGTTCGCAGCAAATCTTTTCTAATTTTCACCGTAATCAATACTTGAATGAGCGTAAATACCGCATATACAATAGATATCGCAAACATTGTTGGTTTCAATGTTTGCGCTGAAAAATCAAAACTATTTATCAATAAGATTAACGTGAGCAAAAGTGAAGCGATCCACGTAAAGCTTGCTTGAGCATATTCAGGTGTTAACTTTAGTGCATGCTCCCTTTTATCACTGGCAACCTTTTTTAATTCGTTCGACATCACTACACCTGCTTTAATAATGTTTCATTTTTGATCGAATCCGTGGATCAAAAAATGCATATAAAATATCAATAATTACATTGACTAATGAAATAGTGACAGCAACATAGACAACTCCAGCTAGTATGGCAGGAATGTCCGGTATAAATTGTTTATCGACGATATAACTTCCGATACCGCTAATATTAAATACCTTCTCTGTTACTGCTGCTCCACCAAGCATTCCACCAAAAAGAAGACCAATTACGGTTATGATCGGGATCATCGCATTACCAACCGCATGCTTCCATAATACTTGGCTTTTATTTAATCCTTTTGCTTTTGCTGTAATAATGTAGTCTTCATTTATAACCTCCAGCATCGACGATCGCGTCATTCTTGCTACCGAGGCAGTAAGTCCTGTACCCAACACAACTACCGGCATAATCATCGAGACCCAGTTATCTGGGTTAAATGTTGCTGGTAACCATTGTAGCTTAATGGAAAAGTTCAGGATAAAAATTAACCCTTGCCAAAAGTTAGGAATAGACAAGCCAAGGAGCGCGATGAACATAAATGTATAATCCATAAAGGAATTTGGCTTCATTGCAGATACTATTCCAACTGGAATCGCAATTGCAATTGCCATTAATAACGAAAACATCGTAATGGTAAAAGTAATTGGAAACTTATTCGCAATACTTACTGCAACATTTTCATTTCCTGCATATGAATTTCCAAGGTCAAATGTCGCAATTCCCGTTACTGCATTCCATAATTGCGTTAAGTATGGTAAATCGAGTCCGTATATTCGATTAAAGTTCGCGATTTGTTCCCTCGTTGCTGTCTCTCCTAGAATATTGGCAGCAGGATCAAATGGCGAAAGATATAAGATAGTAAATACAAGTACAACAACACCAAAAATGACAAATATCGTCATTAGTAGTCTTTCAAAAACGTATTTAACGAAAGGATTACTGTACAAAAATATTAATACATACATGAGCAATCCTGGTATAAAGGATAAAATCAGAAATAATGGATTAGATAATAGCGATTGAAAGCTTTCGATAAAGGTAACTTTCTTTACACCTTGTATCTCTAGTTGTTCTTGCGTTTTTTCTAATACAGCTTTCTCGAATTTCTCCGTTGTTAATTTATCGACTTGTTTTGATAGCTCTTGCTCGCTTACTTTTTCATTGAAAAATTCATGTTTTCTTAATAACTGTTCCTTTAATTCTTGCTGTAAGTTCTCTTTGTAGCCCGAATTAATGAGATCAGCGCGCGTATTTTCTACAATTCGAAAATAAGCATCGTTCTTTTTCTTTATCAGAAAATATATAAAAGCAAAAATGTATACAGGTAGTCCTAAAATCATTAAAATATATTTATAAGAAGGACGCCGTTGCATTTTTACGAATGTAAACTTTATCGTTTCTACTATATTTGCCCCCATTATTGTACCCCCTTCCTTTAATTGCATTATTCCGAGCGATATAGTATATTTTATTTTAGTAAAGTTATAAAGTCAATAATTAGATTATAGTAGGATAACTACTGTATAGTCTTTAAATATGTTATCGAAATTAGTCTTAGATGGCCAATCTTGTGCACTATATAAAGCGTCTTTTAAGCAAGTGAATCTATATATAGTAGTTGCGAATAAGTTATATAACGAATAACATTTATGTATAAAATCAAACATTTTGGAAGGTGGCAGCATTGGAACCAATTTTACAAGTGAAAGATTTACGCGTTTCTTTCCAATCACATGAACAGGAATTTGAAGCTGTTCGTGGTGTTAGCTTTACAGTTGGTAAAGGAGAAACGCTTGGAATAGTAGGTGAATCAGGAAGCGGAAAAAGTGTTACTGCACGTTCCATTATGCGCCTACTTCCATCACCACCTTCTTATATGAAGGCAGGAGAAATTACTTTTCTAGGTGAAAACCTTGCATATAAAACCGAAAAAGAAATGGAAGCTATTCGTGGTCGCGACATCAGTATGATTTTCCAAGATCCGATGACCTCACTCAACCCTACCATTCGTATCGGGAAACAGATTTCTGAGAGTTTAATTAAACACCAGAAAATGTCTAAAGTAGAAGCGAAGAAGGAAGCAATCGAATTATTAAAGCTCGTTGGTATTCGTAACAGTGAAGCGCGTTATAATCAGTATCCTCATGAATTTTCCGGCGGGATGCGACAACGTGCCATGATTGCAATCGCACTAGCTTGTCGTCCCACACTATTAATAGCGGATGAGCCAACTACTGCTCTAGATGTTACGATTCAGGCACAAATCCTTAATTTAATGAAAAGTATACAAGAGCGCTTCGGTACTTCTATTATTTTAATTACGCATGACCTTGGTGTAGTTGCTGGCATGTGTGACCGCGTTGTCGTAATGAAAAGCGGTGAAGTAGTGGAGACCGGAACGACAGAAGAGATTTTTGAAGCTCCAAAACATCCATATACACAAAAACTATTAAATGCACTTCCACGACTGGATGAGAAGAAGAAGCCAAAACGTGCTCCACTTATTATCCCTGATTCTAACCAAAATATTCCTTTACTTGATGTCCGTTCATTGAAGCAATATTTTGATTTAG
Source organism: Lederbergia graminis (assembly GCF_042655485.1). Classification (NCBI taxonomy): domain Bacteria; kingdom Bacillati; phylum Bacillota; class Bacilli; order Caryophanales; family Bacillaceae; genus Lederbergia; species Lederbergia graminis. Next base: position 196,674 of record NZ_JBHSMC010000003.1, on the reverse strand, counting down.
GAAAAGGAAATGTGTTACGAGCAGTAGATAATATAAGCTTCGATATAAAACCAGGAGAAACACTTGGACTTGTAGGTGAATCAGGCTCAGGTAAGTCGACAACTGGACGAGCAATCCTTCGCCTACACGAACCGACAGACGGAGATATTTTATATCAAGGTATGGCAGTGAATCGCTTTTCTAAGAAGGAAATGAAAATCATGCGCCGTCATATGCAAATGATTTTCCAAGATCCTTACTCATCACTGAACCCGCGCTTTAAAGTCGTCGATATTATCGGACAAGCGCTTGATATTCATAATTTGACGAAGAGTAAAACAGAACGCTTGAAGCGAGTGGAAGAGTTATTAGATATGGTTGGACTAGAGGCATCACATGCGCATCGTTATCCACATGAATTCTCAGGTGGTCAGCGTCAACGGATTGGTATTGCGCGTGCACTAGCAGTAGAACCGAAATTTATCGTTGCGGATGAACCGTTGTCTGCACTGGATGTTTCCATTCAAGCACAAGTAGTAGATTTATTGGAAGACTTGCAGCATCGCCTTGGATTGACTTATTTATTTATCGCCCACGATTTATCAATGGTGAAGCATATTAGTGACAGGGTTGCCGTAATGTACGCTGGTAAAATTGTTGAACTAGCGGAAAGCGAAGAATTATACGCGAACCCACAACACGAATATACGAAATCCCTACTTGCAGCGATTCCAATCCCAGATCCGAAAGTAGAAGCTAAAAAGAAACGAGTGCTAATGGAAGAACAAACCGAAGAAGATAAATATCAATTGAAAAATTCAGAGTTAGTCGAAGTTTCGAAAGGACATTGGGTGGCAATACCGAGAGGGTAGTTTCCTTTTGAATTAGATAGATTGAAATGTATGAATAAAGCCCGTGAAGCTTGTGTTAAGCTTTCACGGGCTTTATTGTGTTCGAATAGTGACCGTGTATAAGATTTTCCAGCTATAAGGGCATTATCTTGTGCGAATAGTGACCTTTTTGGACTTTGCTAACTTTACGGGCGTTATTTTGGGCGAATAGTACCTTTTTTCAAGTTTCCTAACTTTATGGGCACTATTCCCATCGAATAGTTACCTTTTTTCGAATTTCCTAGCTTTAAGGGCACTATTCCCATCAAATAGTTACCTTTTTTCGAATTTCCTAGTTTTAAGGGCGTTATTTCGGGCGAATAGTTACCTTTTTTCAAGTTTCCTAGCTTTAAGGGCACTATTCCCATCGAATAGTTACCTTTTTTCGAATTTCCTAGTTTTACGGGCGTTATTTCGGGCGAATAGTTACCTTTTTACGAGTTTCCTATCTTTACGGGCACTATTCCAATCGAATAGTTACCTTTTTTCGAATTTCCTAACTTTAAGGGCACTATTCCCATCAAATAGTTACCTTTTTCGAATTTCCTATTTTTAAGGGCACTATTCCCATCGAATAGTTACCTTTTTTCGAGTTTCCTAACTTTAAAGGCATTATTCCAAACGAATAGTTACCTTTTTTCGAGTTTCCTAACATTCAGGGCACTATTGCCAACGAATAGTGCCCTTCCATCATACTCAACATAATATAGATATTCTAAGTCTATTACTACTCCCCAACCGTTTCCCTATATGCATTGTTAAAAGTCACAACGACTACCGCTTCCTCGTCGCCAATGTTGGTTGCTTGGTGCCATACGCCTTGTGGAACAACGATACAATCTCCTTTTTCCAACACAACACTACCGCCGTCAGGAAGGGTATGTTCAACTGTACCAGACTCTACATATAAAACTTCTTCACAGTTTGGATGATAGTGACGTGGGTTTGATTTTCCAACGTTAAATGTAACCCTGCCTACTGTAAGGTTTTCACTATTTCCAGCTGCACCTGTGACGAGCCACTGTAAAGATCCCCAATCCGTTACGATTTTTTCTACGGAACGATTAGCTATTACATTATTATTCTTCAATTCTATTCCTCCTAATTTATCTCTATTAATTTTCCTGCTGGTTCATTTCGATATGCTTCAAATAATTTGATGATTTCTAATGAATCGTCTAATGTTCCTTTTTGCGGTGGACGATTCTCTAAGACTGATTCGCAAAAATGCAATACTTCTGAAACATACCCTAAATAGAAAATATTTTTATTATATAATTGGCCAAGTGAGAATTCTGGCTCCCATACAAGAGGTGCCTGGCTATCATCTATTATATAAGATGGAGCGCGACCATATGCTAACGGATCCGCTTTACGATAATAGGAAACCTTCACCCCATTATCAACAACCACGTTCGCTCCTTGTCCGATTACCTCTACCCTTTCAAGTGGGCTGCTGGTAGATGCACCTGCCGTAAGATGAAGCGTACCAATTGCTCCTGATACGAATTGAATATTTGTAACTGTCCCACCATTAAATGGCTCCCATTGATACGATATGTTTTTTATTTTCCCCATTAAATAGTTGATAATCGAGGCGGGATGAAATATATGATCTAGCACCCAAATTAGATTCGTTAATTCATTTCGATTTTCAAACTTCGGCATATTTTGTGGATAGCGAATATAGATCGAAGATGGTGTACCGAATTCTGGTGATGAAATAATCTCCTTCGCTTTTTCAATAGATGGGAAGAACACCTTCTTCGTACCAGTCATCACATAGCGACCCGTTTGCTCACTTACCGCTTTTAGTTCGAGAATCTCTTGTCTACTAGCTGCTGTTGGCTTTTCCATCCATACATGCACACCTAATTTCAGTGCGTCCAGTGCTATATCTGTTGCTTGCACTCGTCCATCTTTATGATAGGAAGCTACAATAAATACGGCATCAGGTTTTTCTGTCGAAAGCATTTCTTTATAGTCTGTGTAAAATTTTTCTGCTCCAAACTGCCGAGCATAAGACGATGCACGTTCTCCATCTAAATCACATACTGCCACTAAATCCACGGGTGCATATTGAAATGTTGGATACACATTTCGAAATGAGTGTCCACCTGCTCCGATAAAACAAACTCTGATTTTCTGCTCATATTCAAAATTATAGGTAATCGTTTTCATATATTTCGAATTCCCTCCTCTATTTCCATCTTATATAAACAATTCCGTAAAGAGGCGGGAAATTCCTTTTTAAAATTAAAGATTATTTCAAATAATTCTTTTTCCTACCCAATGAGCAAATAGCACAACTGGGATGATTAGAAAACAAAAAGGTAAGGACACAAAAATAGTGGACCAGGATATTACTTCATTTTCAAATAAAGATGGATACAAAACAATGCTGTATGGAATGATGACGATTATTGATGTGATAACACCAGGTGTAATGGAACGAAGAATAATTGCTTGACCAATATGTGTAAAAGCGTGCAAGAAAAAAACTAACGAAACGATGGTAAAAAAGTGAATGTTTCCAAATGATCCGTCAAGCAAGTATTGATTGGCCATAATAGTCGAGCTAGCAACGAATAGAAAAATAATTAAAACCGCTACTGCGAACTGTGCTGTTGTCATAGAAAATTGTTGTATGACCCTATCAGCCATTTTTTCCGGCAACAAATCATATATAGTTTTTGAATTCGTTTTTAACCATTTTTCAACCATGATTATTTCTTCAAAGTCATGAAGAATGAACATAATTGGAAATAACCAGATTAGTGTTTGGATATCAACCATTGTTTCACCATCCCCCCTTATAAAGGAAGATACTGATCTATTATTTTCAGCAAACGATCTGCACTTTCCGTAGATACATTTTCAGATAATCTTGCAGCAGCAATAATTGGTGCCCATTGAAAAATTTCTTCTCGCGATATTCCACTTTTTTTACAATAAAGATGTACATATAATTCCGCTAATTCCATGGAGAGTTGAGAATATAACAGATACGTACGATATACATCGGAACGAATATCTCCTGCACTAGCATCCACCCAATCAATAATTACCACTTTTTCATCAGATAAAATTAAATTAAACAGATGGAAATCTCCGTGACAAAGTCTATTTTCATACGTCATCAAATCCAATTTATCTAATATCTTTGATTTAAGTTTTTCACTTAAATTTGGCGCTGAATTAATTTGACGTTTCAATTTTTGGGACATTGGTTCAAGTGAATCGATAACAGTTTTATGAATATCCATCTGGATATCAACGGAAACTTCCATATAATATAACGACTTCTCCATATTATTTAGGAGTAACTTACCTAACGTTTCCCCCTGAATATACTCCATGATAATAGCTTGTTTTCCATCCATCTCTGTAACATCTAAAACTTTAGGTACAGAAAGACCTCTTGAAAATGCCAACTTTTGTTTATTCGCTTCATACATAGCTTCCGTCTTGGGCAAATGGTCTTTAAATACTTTTATTATTTTATTATCCAATAAAAATATATTTGCTGTGTTCCCTTCAGCCATTGGGTTCCCTAAGGTCATTTGATATATCTCCCCTAACTCCTATTAAGTAATTTTAGGTGTTTTGCTCTAATCTTTTTATTCATTTAATACAATTAAAGGAACTGCACTTATAATTTTTCTATTTAAGTATGTACATTTTTATCTAATAATGAGGAGTGGATCTATGAAAGTATTTGATAAGGTATTTGTTGTGACAGGCGCTGGCGGTGGTATTGGAAGAGAACTTGTTGTCCAGCTACTTAATAAAGGAGCTTGTGTCGCAGCAGTCATCAACAAATCCGGGTTACATGAAACACAATCTTTATCAAAAGAATACGGAAATAAAATCACGACGCACATAGCTAATTTAGTAAGCAGAGATGAAGTTGAAAAGCTGCCAAAAGAGATTATCGCAAAACACGGAAGAATCGATGGTATTATCAATAACGCAGGAATTGTTCAGCCTTTTATTAATGTAAATGAACTAGATTTCGAACGAATCGAATTGGTTATGAATGTGAATTTCTATGGAACGCTCTATATGTGTAAAGCATTCTTACCTCATCTTTTAGAAAGGCCCGAAGCCCATATTGCCAATATATCCAGCATGGGTGGATTCCTCCCTGTCCCGCGTCAATCGATTTACTGTGCTTCAAAAGCTGCTGTAAAGTTATTTACGGAAGGTTTACACTCTGAATTAACAAACACAAATGTTGGCGTAACACTCGTTTTACCTGGCGGAGTAAACACCAATATTCTACAAAATTCTGGTGTTAAGAGGGAAAAACTTCAAGATAGTTATTTTAAACTGTTAACCCCAAATGAAGCTGCCTCGATTATTATTCGAGGGATAGAAAATAACCGTTACCGAGTGTTGGCTGGTAAAGACTCCAAGTTCATGGACTTCTTGTACCGCTTTAACCCTAAGAAGGCAGCTAAGCTAATCGCTGAAAAACTAAAATAATTTTTATCAAAAATAAACTTTCAGACATTACACATTTCGCTTCATATGTAATGTCTGTTTGATGTACATGCTGAATCTCTTACTCACTTCACCCCACCAAAAACCGCAAGCTCCATCCACTTAAAATAACAATCCGCATGTTGAAAGCCAATGTCTCTCAGCCAATTCACCTGTATATCCACTCGTTCTAAAATATTATCTTCTTTATCAGGTCGAGCATAATATTCAGCTTCAACTTCTTGCTTATCTCTATTGTTATATGCAGCTAGATGTTCGATAAAAAGTTTGTCATACAATTCTTCAATTTTAGGGGTAGCTGAAGCAGTATGTTCGATGTTTATAAAAATTCCTCCAGGTGCTAAAAGTGTATATATCTCTTTATATAGTTCCTGTTTTTTATCATGAGGAAGATGGTGTATGGCAAAGCCTGATACAACACAATCAATCGAGTTTGGCTCCGCATACTCTGTAATCGAATGACTAAAATCACCATGTATGATCGTACAACGATCACCAAATTCACTCATGTTTTTGCGAGCGACCTCAATCATAGGTTCCGAATGATCGATTAGCACCGCAGTACTTTCTGGATATGTCTTTAGAAGAACTTCAGCTAAAAAGCCATTCCCACATCCTAAATCTATGATTCTCTTTGGGTTCGAATGAAAATGATTGATTACTTGAAGCATGACTTTTACTTGTTCCGCTCCAAAAGGAATTCCCCCACGCACTTGGTCTAAGTAGTGCTGTGTCACATCTTCTCTTTGCCAGTTTGTCGTCGCCATTATGTCCCCTCCTTAAATTTCTTTGTTAACATTTCCTTGTGCTCTTTAGCCAAGTGTATCAATTCAAAGGTTCCGTTTTCTATTAAACTTTTAATACTTTTCACTTCATTCCAAGCTAATGTATAAAGGTGTTCATCAATAATACCGTTTGACAGTGCATCCTCTAATTCCTCTTCATCCTTTATAAAAAGTTCCCCTGTAGGAAGAAGAACGATATCCAAAAAGAGATCATCTATCCAAGGAATATCATTTTCCATCCCATTTCGGAGACAAATATCTATATACCATTGAACGACCTCACCGCTTGCATCAAACATTGTTGTAACGGAATGCTTTTTCTCTGCAGGAAATTGTTGCAACCACATGTATTGATCATCGACAATACAAACCTGCTTCTCCCCATATGTAACAGATAATGGTTCTCTTACTTTGATTGTGTGCAATAAAGTAATATAGCCCTTAAATTTTTCTGTATCTAGAAAATCTTGCGCATACTTTCTTTGGAAAATTCGTTTCCAATCGGAACGATCACCGTATTTTCTTTTTAGCAATCTTATCCCCCTATGTATTCCAATGTCTCTTTGGACAAACTCCAATATATCTCAGTAGCTTCTGTACAATAAAAACCTTCTAAGTTACAGGTAGTCACCAAGTGTTTCAATGTTTGTCTATCGGAACACAATAACGAAAAATGACTATCCCAATGTGTTGTAATCAAAATACTATTATCATGGGTAAATAAGTTTTTCCCATCGTCCAGCTTATTGTTATCTTTAATTAGATCTGTAATATAGTTTAGTTTTCTTTCTGTGCAAAATTCATCGCCGATCCATAGCCAGTTGTGACCTAGATTCGTGATTTCTTTCAGTACGTTGTTCATTACAAATTCAGGTAATTGGCCTTCATTCGGCGGTGCAATGCTATTTTTCAATATTGCCTTTTCTATTAATATCGCTGCATTTCTATCCTCAAATTGTTCTCTTAAACCCAAAATATTTGTTCTTAATCCAATATCCAACTGCTTGAAGTTTTCTATTCCAGAAAAACTTAAGAATTGTTTCCAAGTAACCATTTCACCATTATCTCTAATATCATTTCTGCTTGGATATGTATCAGGATGAAATAATTCGAAATCAATGGTTTTTGGCTTTATGAAGGGATGAAAGAAAACAAAAATTTCATCAAAAACTTCTTTATAAAATTCTTTTATAGGTATCCCATCAGGTGCACAAACCGCATATCTATGGGGTTCAGGTAATATCCTCTCTTCACACATTTCTTTCTTCCGCCTTACATTCATCAAGTAATGGCTTTATTTTCAATATCCCCATATCAACGGAAGTCTCGATATAACCAACAATCTGATTCAACGTAAATACATTCAGTTTTTCATTGATTACTTGTTGCTCGTACTCCATATCTCCTTTCACATATGAGATAAACCTTTCAACGTCCTGTGCTTTAACCTCATCCAGATCTGAGATGGAAGGAAAATCATTGAGTGTTTCTCTCAATTCATCTGTCAAACCATAGTATTCTAATAGCTTGCCATTTAGTAAACGGAAATCGTTATGGTATAACTTGTGTAATCCTTCATCTGCATCCATTCTGTTCTTAAGCCAAGAAAGGTAAAAACCTTTCAGCCATACATCATCAGCAATCAAATGTGTATAGTAGCCTAATATGTATGACCTATCTACAATAGAATTATATTTATGAAGGAAACCTTCATAATCTATATGTCTGGAATAATCCTGCACATCTCCTTTAAAGAAATGCGAGCTGTTTTTTTCTTCATGTGAAAAAACAGCATCTGGAGCAATACTCCCAAGCAAAAACGATGTATTATCCTCGATTGATAATGACTCAGCAATTTTATGACCAATAATTAAGTGCATGATTCTTGACCCCATGAAATCCTTCCTCCTTCCAAAGTTAAACTATTCAGGTTTCAAATTCAGATTTTTTCTAGATAGACGAAAAGCAAAATAACCTATTAATGCCCCTAGAATATTTAGTAACAAATCATCTACATCAAAGCTACCAAAGATAGGGAATAGTAATTGTACTAACTCAAAAATGAAACTTATAATAAATGAAACTAGTAATAGTGCTATAATATCCTTTCGAAACTTACCTATCAAAATAGGCAATAGTAGACCTAAAGGAACAAAAATAATAATATTACCAATAATATTTTCTATACTTATCCATGTATACCCTAATGCAAAATAGTCAGTTATAGTTGCAAAAGGAACAAAGTTTGATTGGTTGAGGTTTAACCGGACATCCAAGTTTTGAAGAATAATTGAAATTGGTAAATGCTTAATTAAAATAATCTTACTTAAACAAGCTAAATAAAGAATAAATGCACACCAGAGTATACCTTTCATTAACTTCATTTTCCGCTCTATCCTCCTGCACCCTCAACCTCAATCATCTTTAATGTGTTAAAAGCATTTTCAGTAATACGGTACTTCTCACTTTCTGCAGCATCTGTAATTTCCAACATATCATAAATATCACTAAACTTTTTAATTAATAAAATATCAGAGTAAGACTTAATCCAATCTCTTTCCACACTCTTTAACGGTCTAATTTGTTCGTAGCCTTTTAATACCTCATCGTAAACTTCTTCTTGAAAACTTAATTTAATCACAGCTAAGTCATGGATTCTAAAACCAAAAGCACAGTGGTCAAAGTCAAAAACCGAGAATCCCTCTTTATCACTGAAGAAAAAATTAGATGGGTTTGGGTCACCATGAACCAGCCCATATGTTTCGGTATCCTTTGGAATATTACGGATACTTTCTATAAGTAAACGAGCTTTATTATGGAAAAAAGAAAGGTTCCCAAATCCATATAAACTGGAATATGATCCTATCTTTTGTAAAGGCTCCTCAATAAGGGTTTGAATATCGAGGTGATAACGAGTATTCACACTATTGAAATCATTGGAAGACAAGTGAAGTTTTGCTAAAATTTCACCTAAACTATTCGATTGTTTACTATCTAAGTTGTGATCAATTGGAGCACCTTTTGCAAATGGAAATAAAGCTATATATCTATATCCCTTATCTACCTGAAGTGCACAAAGAGTTTGATTCGTTTTGCTTTTAATCGGTGGTATCACAGGTATATTTTTTCCATGGAGGTATTCTAGAAAGCTTAATTCGAAGTGGATATCATTAATATTATGAATATAGCTTTTATTATTGATATACACTCGCAGTATATATTTTTCATTATTGGATTCAACTATATAATGATCATTAAAACTTCTCCGAATAAATGTACATCTGATAGGTTCCTTTAAATAATAAAAATTAGAAAGAGATGATTCTAAAGTTGTTTCTTCTATTATTAAGTTAGTTGTCTTCATAAAATCCCCCTAAGAATAAATAACCTAATTGTATTACTTCAATAAAAGGGTGCGTTAATCCTGCTCAGACTAACACACCCTTATTAGACCAGATCTTACTAAACACTTCTTACTTTCTTACAAACATATATCATTTCATAGCTATTGTTCGTTATTGGAGTTTCTTTCCAATCGCTATAAAGATGTTGAATTTCGAATCCATTGGCATTCATGATTCTTTCCATCTCTTTTGGAAATACATATCTTAGCTTAATGTTGGTTCTTTTCTCATCTACTATCTCTCCAGCATTATTCTTGTACTTTCGGATTGTCGTATAGTGTTGAATTTGGTTCAAGGAATCATATTCACTAATTGTAAATACGTCCACTGTGTAATGACCATCTTGGTATGTTCTCCAATATTCTTCGGTACATGGCTGGAGCAATTCTTCTGCACTCGGAAACCTTGTACCAAAAATAAATACTCCGTCGTCTTGTAAATGTTTGTTTACAGAGGATAATAATGCATCTTGAGCATCATTCGTAAGGAAATGTTGGAATGAATTACCTACTGAATATATAAGACTACTTTTTACGTTTAGATTTAGATTTGTACAATCTTGTTCTATCCACTCTATATTCAAACCAAGACTTACCGACTTATTTCTAGCAGCGTCTAACATCCCTTTATGTATTTCTACGCCTAGCAGTTTATAGCCCGCTTTCGCTATTGGTATCGTTGTTCTACCAGTACCACAAGCAAGATCTATAATTGTACCTTGTTTGTACGAGGCCCATTTCAACAAAAACGAAACCTCTGGTAAATATGTATCATTTTCCTTATCGTATAAAATAGGATCATCATATTCTTCGAAGTTATCTAAAATCATTTTCTCCTCCAAGTTGTCTAATACCCATACGTTTCTCCATCATTTAAATTCAACGTATGATTGTTAATGAGCACTCTTTCATTACTTTCCCATTCTACTTCTACCGTTTCAATTCTTCTTTCTAGGTAGATTCTTTTCTTAAACCAGAGCGGTCCATTCAGTTCTCCTCTTATTCCAAATGTTCCCGCTGCCCCTGCATCCCACTGATAAAAGTCAATCTGATATTTACCATCCGGCGAATGTACTGTTTTTATGTGTTCATTCGCACCTAAACTTGAAGCAGCTAATGTAAATAAAATCGTTAAAGTGAGTGAAATTACTAGTAATGATGAAAGTATCAATGTAGTCCAACTTCTTGTTTTGGCCAGCAAGTTTTTCTTATACTTGAAGCCTTTCATTGCTAGAATAAAAGCTATTACACTACCTAACAAAAGAACATAGTTTGGAGGTGCAAGTAACCACTTGTTGTTAATATTGGAATATAAGGAGTATATTGCTAAGCTCAGAAAGATTAGCATTATATAAAAAGAACTTAAGTTATATCCTTTTTCCACTACTATTCAAACCACTCAAAGAGCATTGTTTCTGGGTCTGTACTCCTTGCCTTTTCAAAAGCTTCTTTTAGAGTGCGGTTATTTTGGCAAAGTTCATAGAATAAGTGAAGTGCGAAAAAGCCACTGCTTGCACCATCAATATCATCTTTTGCACCGATATATGTTTTACAAGAACTTGCCAAAAATGCGTTTGCTAAGCCTTCATGTCCTAAACCGCATCCAAGATTAACGATGGTAGGAGTTTTTATCTTGCAATAGCGAGTAATCTCATCTACACCAAAATTACTACGGGGCTCATCTTCTTCATACACACTCTCTCCTAATTCAGGCATGTAGAATTTACCGACCTCTCCATGAAATGCAAATATCACAAAATCAGACTCGAAATATGTTTCCCCTGTAAGAAAATCGATAAAATCAGACGGTCTTCCAATTGGTTCATGTATAACACGGACGGAATATGATTCCAGTGCTTCTCTTATTAGTGCATATTCATTACCTGTCTCACAAGATACTATTGTTACTGTATACAGTTTTTTGGACATTTAACGCTTCCCCTTTATTATTTGTCGTCCTTTTAATTTAGTTAACGATTAAAAACTGATAAAAACTCTTCATCATCCCAAACCTCTTGAAATTCCGGTTGTTCCAAAAACATATGAATATATCTAGAACGTAAACCACCATTTCCTCTAATACTTGACTCTGCAGATTGTAAATGATGTAACGTTTTATTCCGATCCTTTCGTGTTGCCCATATACAAATAGCATAAAAGAAATGAGTAACTCCTGTCCCTTGATTTTCCAGCGCATACTCAAATAATGGGATGGCCTGTTCATACCGTCTTTCCCACATTAAACAAGTTCCAAGTTCATGAGCCATATCACATACATCATCAATAGCTTCTTTATCTTCTTTACTAATTCTACTGGCACTACTTCTAATCTTTACCTTTGCATCTTCTACAATATCATCATATTTCTCCCAATCATCTTGACCACTATATAATCCCAACTGATAGGATTTTAGTCGAATATAAAAACGGTTGTATTGATCCCAGTTAGTATTTTCATTTAAAATATCGTAATATCGCTCCAATTCTATTTTTGCAGCATGATATCTATGTAAATTGTAGATTAATAAACCTGTGGCAGTTTCAACTAGGAGAATCCGATCATGCCGATTCTGACTAGTAGGTTCAACTTTTTTTATCAATTGATTATATATCTCAAACCACTCATCCTCTTGATTTTCCTGAACCCAGCCAATTGCTTGGGTACTATCGAACATAACTTTGATCAAGTATTGATCTGACATGTTATTGGTAGTCCACTCAAAAAATAATTTCTGTTCCTCGATCATTTCTCTATATCTTTTTAATAGTGCAAGATTATCTACTAACTCCCAATTTGCCCAAAATTTATTTTCTAACGAGGCTTCTAAGTTATTTTGTAGAAATTCCCTCATTAACTGAACTCTCTCATTTAGACCTTGATCACCCATATATCCGTATATTTTATGAGCTAATTGAACTTGCTCAAATGAATAATTAGATTTAACTAACTCTTTTTTCACAAGATTGTATGCTTGAATCAATAAACTATCATGCTTAGATAAAGGGTTAGTGGAACTATCATTTAAAAATTCATCTAAAATAGATGCTGCATTCATGTATTTGTCACCCTCTTATTTTCCTTTTAATACAAATATAAATTGAAACCGTCCAGTCCTATGCAATATCTACTTGCTTTGCACACTAAACAAGCCTCTTACTAAAACCAGTACTTTTTGCTATATATCCTAGACTCGTATAAAACTGATGAGCTTCTTTTCTCTCTGGTCGGTTTCCACTGTTTAAGGCTATTGCTACGGCACCTTGCTTTTTCGCCCAGCATTCAGCTTCTTGTATTAGCTTTTTACCTATACCTTTTCTTCGATAATCTTTGTCCACGATAAAAGCTACAATTCGGACATAAGAACCATCATATTCATAAAATAGTCCGCTACATAAACCAGCCATTCCAATGATCTTCCCATTTATTTCAGCGACCAATGTATGATAGTCAGGATGCTCAGCAATTGCAGAAAGTCTATTCTTAAACTTATCTAGTGTGGTTGGATAACCTAGTTGTTCCATTAAAGAAACCAATTGAGATACATCATTATATGAAGCTTCTCTAACAATCACATATTCCCCTCCTAATCCGAGGTCATTTCATTAAGAGGTTCAATACCTTATAAAAATAGTTTCCAATACTTACTATATTAATAGCTTAGCCTCCTTTCTAAACGCTTTCAATACTTAATTCCAATCAACAGTAGATTATAAAAGTAAAAATCCTCTCAATTCATCATTTGAGAGGATACTAATTATATTCGTGTCACTTACCGATCAGTGATGATGTTGGTGTCCAGACGGTTCTGCTTCCACTTTACACAGTATTGAATTGTCATGGAGATGATCAGACGTTTCCAATTGAATTGTCATATGGTGAATATTATTGTGTTCGAGATCATGTTCAATTTGACGAAGCAATTGTTCACTTTCAGCAATCGTCATTTCATTAGCGACTACTGCATGGCAGGAAAGTGCATTCAACCCGCTTGTAATCGACCATACATGTAAATCATGTACCCCTTGAATCCCTTTTGTATTCTTTATTATGTTAATAACTTCTTCCACGTCAACATTATGTGGAGTACCTTCCATTAGCACATGAAGTCCGGATTTAGTTACTAAGTAGCCACTACGTAATACAAGTACTGCAACAATAACGCTTGCGAGTGGATCTGCCCAGCCCCAACCGAAAAATAAGATTAGTAATGCAGCGATAATGGCACCAATCGAGCCAAGCATATCACTTATCACATGCAAGTATGCTCCACGCATATTCAAGTTCTCTTCTACATCCCCACCACGCATCATAATCCATGCAACAATAATATTCACAAGTAAACCAATTATTGCAATGATTAGCATTCCAGTTGAAGCAACTTCTGGAGGGTTTCGAAAGCGCCCAATTGCTTCATAGAAAATATAAATCGCAATAATGATAAGTGTTACTCCATTAAGAACCGCTGCCAATATTTCAAATCGCTTATATCCATAAGTTTTACTATAGTTAGCAGCCTTTTCTGCCAAAGAAAAAGCTATTAAAGCAATCCCAAGTGAAATGGAATCACTTAACATATGTCCGGCATCTGCCAACAATGCAAGGCTATTTGTCAAAAGTCCACCAATTGCCTCTACTGTCATATATAACGTAATAATAATAAAACTAATCAATAAAACTTTTTTATTTGCACCATGAGTATGGTCGTGTCCATGATTGTGTCCCATTCTAGGTCCCCCTAAACTAGTGATGTGCAGCGTGACCAATTGTTTGCTTCAGTAAATTCATGACGTGATCATCATCTTCAGAGTAATATAAAGTTGAGCCTGCTCTTCTATATTTAACCAATCTTAAATTTTTCAAGAATCTTAATTGATGGGAGACGCTCGATTGGCTTAAATTTAATGTCTCGGCAATATCATTCACAGAACGTTCTCCTGTGCATAATAAATTTAATATGCGTATTCTAGTTGGATCACTTAAAGCTTTGAACGTTTGCGATACGACAAACAACGTTTCTTCATCTAAATGTTGTTCTCCATCCATTCCTTGTTCCTGATCTTTATTCATAAATATTCCCCCGTTAACCTTTATTTAAATCAATATATGAACATATACTCATATATAGACTATGGCATATACTGGTTAATGTCAATCAAAATACATTATTTCTATCCTATATTAATTTACTGCAGAATAAATTTAGCAAGTAAAATAAAGGATGCCTCTGGCGGGATTCGAACCCGCACTCCTTTCGTAAGCATAGGCTAGGGGAGAACACGCTTCCCTACGGATTTTCACCGGCTAGGAATTTCACCTGCCTCAGCTAACTTGCTTTTCGGTGCTTCTGAAACCCTTGCCTTGCGACCCGGTTCTACTTTGTTTTCCGGCGCTCTTCCCTTCTAGAGCTACAGAGGCGTTTTACAAATTATATGCGCTAGGAGTGTAAAGAATCAATATAAAAAACGATGGTGAATAATGAGTATGTATATAAAATTGGTTCTTGAGCTCTAGCACAGTATTATTCTTTTAATAATCCACTATTAAATAGCACTACTCCTTAACATAACCGAAAAACGTCATTTTGCCGTTCTCATTTTTATCAATAGTATAAGGATGGAGCTGGTCAGAAAATCTACGTACAAACTTCCCTTCATCTATTGGATAAATCTCGATATGAAGGTTTCCTTTGAATCTCGTAAAATACATTTTCCCATTCATTCGTTCTACTTCGATCTTATCTTTTAAGTATGTACCACAATATTCGTTAAGCTTACTATCGTTCAAAGTCATTTCTTTATATTTAGTTGGAGCATCTACATCCACTTGAAATAAAATATTAGAAATTGCATTACTTAACCTATACTGATTGATCGCTTCATTATTTGAAAGAATGATGATACAAATATCTTCATTAAAGTAATTCTGCATATAAGTGCCAATTCCTAGATGATCTCCTCCATGGGAATACCTGTCAGTGTCATAAACGCGATGATGCTCAAGACCATAGCAGTAATTATCCTTATTCACTTTAAAAAATCTAGTATATGATTGGGTCGATAAGATTTTGCGATTTCTCAAGCATGTATACCACTTGAACAAATCAGCACAGTTTGAAACGATTGCACCGGCACCAATGCTATATTTTTCGTTATGATACGGTGATTTAATTATTTCATCAAAATCCCTTGAATAATTACATGACCTGTTTTTAATCGGTTTACAACCATCATCAACATCGCTATTCTTCATATCCAAGGGTAGAAAAATATTGTTTCGAATATAATCTTCGTATTTTTCTCCTGAAACATGTTCAATCATCCATGCAAGCAAATTATAGTTTGAGTTATTATAATTATATAATTGGCCAGGCGGCATAGCAGGCTTTTTATTAATATATCTTGTAAAGAAATCATTTCTCGAGTATTCGGTTTTGTTATATTCAGCAAAAAAGTCACTTTCAAAGTTATAAAAATTATATAAACCAGAAGTATGCGATAATAAATGATGTACAGTAATAGACTCTTCTATCTTCATATCTTTTGGGAGGTATAATTGAGCAGGTTTATCAATGTCTAACAAGCCTTTTTCATATAAGATCATGATTGCAAATGCAGTAAACTGTTTAGACATGGAAGCCAAGGAGAAGCATGAATTTACATCATTTTTAATGTTAAACTCAATATTTGCAAATCCATATGCTTCTTCAAAAAGAACTTCTCCTTTTTGGAGAACTTGAATGACGCCATAAAAATCCCACAAGCTCAGATATTGGTTTATATATTCTTTTAGTTTTGATTTAGTTGCTTGCATGCAAGATCCCCCCGCATTAACTTGGATTAATTAATCGATAATTTCTTTGGAATAGGAAAAATAAGGATACGTTAGTCTTATCGTTTTAAAATTTCTTCGTAAATTGTATCAATAATTTTAGATACAGGAAGTGTTCCATCCACAATGATATCCGAGTTCGGTTTTATGGATTTTAGCATCTCAAGATAGCCCCGTCTCCCATTTGATAAGTAATTTTCCATTTCATGCAGAATACTTTCATTAGATCTATTACTATAATCTCTAATTACACGACGAGCCATGGCAATATCCAAGGGAGTATCTATATAAATAGCTAAGTCAATATAATTACTCATTTTGGAGTGTTTATTAGCAAAAGGGAAATCTAACACAATGTAGTCTAATGGTTCAGCAAGCAAAGATTCTATATCGCTAACTAACGGAGCCAGATTCCAATCTTCATAATTAGCGCCCTGATCAACCCACTTCATAATGTCATCAGGACCATCAAACTCATAGTCATCAAAAGAAATTTGTTTAGAATTTTTCAACCGCTCGTTTAAATATTTCGTGATAGTAGTTTTCCCTCCCCCGGAGACTCCGGAAATGGAAATAACATATGGGAGCTTTCCTTTTTTCATTATATTCACCTCAACTTTCTAATCTCATTTTTCCAATATCCTTCTCAATTATCTAAATCTTCTATATGTAGATAAGCTTCCATAGGTTTATAGAAGAAGTACAAATCATTGAACTTCTTCTATAAACCGTACAATTTCTTTTGGAGATTTCAATATGATTACTTGTTTTTCATGAGACAGAAGTTCAAGCTTTTGCAAAATACTAGGTCTCTTCTTTTTTGGGAAGTCCCATACCCATTTGATAAAGCCAAAGTCAAAGCGTTCATCGCAACCTTCTCCCATATCTGGCCTTGTCTTATTTCGATACTGCCACATTCTTTTGAAGGCATGGTACACACATATCATTCTATTAATATCCAGGAATATAATGGTGTCTGCAGCTTGGAGTCTTATATCGATTGTTCCGGCATAGTTTCCATCAATTATCCAGCTATCTTTTTGTACCAAATCTTTTTGTGTTTTTATTTGTTCTTCTCTAGAAACAAGTTGCCAATTTGGCTTCCAAAATAGTGCATCGAGATGATAAACATCTAATTTTAGTTTTTCCCCTAACTTTATTGCTAAGGTAGATTTTCCTGAACCGCCTGAACCTATTAGTATTACTTTCTTCATTTTATTCTCCTCAATTATTTAGGATCCGACCTATTAAACCACTCTGGTAATGGTACACCATTCAAACAATAATCAAACCAAGCAGATATTCTATTTACATAATCCTTCTGATACTTCCGGTTCCAGCCACCTGTATGAAAAGCCTTTGTATAGCATACTAAGCTCGTCTCTTTTCCTAAACCATCTAGACCTAAAAATAATGATTTTGCATCACTCCTCCATCTCGCACCATTCCAACTTCTTTCGCCTCCAGTCTCTATTAATAATACCGGACAATGAATGGACTCTATATTCTCTAACGGAGATATTTGCTTGTATGTTTCAGTTCTTAACCACATATTTTTCGGGTCTGCCTCTCCTTTTCGATTTGGATTAAATGCATAGAATGGAACACCATAATCTCTGTCCCACTGTAACCAATCATGTACACCACATATGCCTATAGCTCCTTTAAAACGATTTGTTTGAGATACTGTCCAAGTAGAAAGACTTGCGCCATAACTCATTCCATAGATTCCTAGCTTATCCGGATTGGCAATTCCTCGCTCAATCAAGTAATCGACTCCTGACATCACATCTTTATAAGGATTTTTCTTCATGTTGAGGTTACCTAGCTCTTTTTCAAAAGCACTACCGTAGCCACTACTCCCTCTAAAGTTAGGTAGAAAAACTGCAAAACCTTTAGATGCTAGGAAAAATGCAGCACTAAGCCCACCACCAGAATTAAGTTGAGTGAAATCTGCTAGATTTGCTCCTTCAGGGCCACCATGTAAAAACACAAGCGTTGGATATGATTCGTGATGTTGAGCATTTTTTGGAAGAACAAGCAGTGATTCAATTTCCCATCCTTCACTCTCATAACGTATTATTCTAGATTCAGGAATATCAAATTGAATTTTATTCTTATGTTTGCTACTTATTTGATAAATTAATTCTTCTTTATCTAACTTCCATATTTCCATTGGTTCAGACGGGCCAGCATATGGAAAAACAATATCATTACTCGTGTGAAGAAACTTTGGACCGGCTTTATGTGTGTACGGAGAGTGAACAATTTTTCCATTCTTCGTATGCTTCATTAACGTTCCTGTCGATATATCAAAAGTGTACAAATAAACGGATATGCCTTCACGAGCCGTAAAAACTATTTGTTTTGCATCCTGACTCCAATCATGTATTTTTATTTCATATCCTGGAAGATTTATTTTATGAAGTGATTTAATCTCTCCTTCTTGTAAAATACTAATGTCAACTTCCGATTTTAAAACATTTGCGATATAAAATATGGAATGTATCCTTTTCGTTACCCCAACATAATCTGAATAAATTTGTTTGCATTCTTTTGTTTTAGTGGAAACTTTATGTAACTTCGAGTTGATTTTCACCACTAAATTGTCTACTCCATCCCAATCTACAAACTCAATTTCTTCGGGAGAATTACATATCAATGAATCATTAATTCCTGTATCAACATCTAGCACATTTAAATCTACTTTAAATTTAGATGTAATATAATGATAAAAAGCATGGTTATCTTGCTTTCTAGTTTTATGCACAATAATATCTTCTGACGGCTTACGAATTCTAAATTCATTATTTAAATGTATTCTACTTCCATTTGGTATTAACGTATAAGCGATTTTACTACCATCTGGAGACCAACAAATTTCCGCATGATCAAAAGGATTCTCTACTTGAGCATCGGTATTTGTAAGCTGCCTTTTATCAGAACCATCTCGATTCATAACCCATAGTTCTGTTTTACCTGATTTACGTGAAAGATACGCGATTTTATTGCTGTCTGGTGACCAACATGGACTATGTGCATCTTCATCTTCAGCAAGCACCATTTTCGAATCGCCACTACTTAAATTTAGTTTCCATAAAGACCGGTTACTAATATCATTTACGAAATACTCTTCCTCCAACATATCATTACCAAATACGACCAAGGCTTCTTGATCATCAGGAGAAACGCATAAATCTTGATAGCGATAATAGTCCATTTTTATTACATCATTTATCAATTGTTCTTTTTCTAACTCGACTAATCGACTCATTCACATAACCTCCTTACTTTGCTAATAAGAATATACATTCGCCTTTTCTTCATAAAACCCTTTAATATTCCATGGAAAAATAAAAAGTGCATTACCACATTAGCAGTAATGCACTACGATTAATATCTAATAACGTATGACGTGATTAATTTTATTTTTGCTTTTTTTCCAAAGCCAGAGAAGTTATAGACATCACAAAAATGAATTTGTTGTTGATTGTTAAGTATCAGGGTACCGTTTACGGAGCCGACGTTTCCGTGGGTGATGATGTTATGAATTTTAAGTTCCTGAATGTCGCTGTTGTCCATTACTCGTAAAGCTTCCTCAAATTCACTTATTCCTTGTATCTTTTTATCACCAATCATATCCCATACTATATTATCTGACATACACTCCATACAGAAATCTATATCGTTGTTAGCAAAAGCAATCGTTAGTTCCTTAAGGAGTTGTTTTTTTGGTGAGTTCCCACAATCCTCGGCACATTCAACCTTTATATATTTAGAATTTGTGCTCAATATTTCCTCCTCCTTTTTAAGTCATCCTAAATATAGTTATCATGTGTAATTACCTAGGAAATGGTCCCTATTTGATTGGGATCCAAATTTCCGTTTTAGCCATAAGGCTGGTTGGGTCGGCACTTTTATATACTTCTAAAGAAGGTGCACCGCTATGTTCATAATCGCTTGATGGAAACCATTCGGAATATATTTTCTTCCATGTTGCCGGCACGACATCTGCTACCGGCCCAACAACCTCAAAAATTGCCCATTTCGAAGCGGGTACTTCAAAACTATTTAATCCCTCAGGTGATTGTTCGTTGGAATCCACAGCCACCCAGTATTCAATCTGGTTTTTCTCATGAATATAATTTACAGTTGCACCGATTAGACCCGATATTTGGCCACTATTTAAGCTTAGTAAGCGGTCAATCATACCATCTTGACTAATCTGAGTCCAAAAACGATCAATTTCTTTAGACTGGTCGAATTCATCGTTACAATTAATTAATTCC
Source organism: Lederbergia graminis (assembly GCF_042655485.1). Taxonomy (NCBI): domain Bacteria; kingdom Bacillati; phylum Bacillota; class Bacilli; order Caryophanales; family Bacillaceae; genus Lederbergia; species Lederbergia graminis. Next base: position 175,993 of record NZ_JBHSMC010000003.1, on the reverse strand, counting down.
TTTATTCCTACAATATTGAAGGAACCACGCTCCTGCAAATGATATTTCATCGGGATCTTTCCTTTCAAATTTAATTGGCTTCATTAGTCGTATATAAGACAAAATCCCCCTCATCACATATGACCTCTAGCCCGCTATGCAGTTTTAATGGAACTAGTTAAACTACATCTCCTCAGGAGCTTCAATTCCTAATAATCGTAAGCCTTCATTTAAGACGACTTTGACCGAGTATACGAGTGCTAGTCTTTCTTGTTTTTGCTCATTGTCATCTAAAATTCTTACTGATCCGTAGTATTTATTAAATGCTCTTGCAAGTTCGATAACGTATTTTGCAATTTGTGATGGATCATACTCTTCCATTGCACGTTGAACGATTTCAGGGAAAGCTATTAGCTTTGAAATGATTGGCCAAGCTTCATCATGAATATTAATATTTTCTATTCTTGCTTGATAATTACCTTTTATTAACAGAGATGCGGCGCGAGCGTGTGTATATTGAACATAAGGACCAGTTTCTCCTTCAAATTTCAGCATATCTTCTAAAGAGAACTCGATGTCGTTTTGACGATAATTTTTCAAATCATGAAAAATAACTGCTCCAGTTCCAATTTGACGAGCTACTTCTTCCTGATGATCAAGATTCGGGTTTTTCTCTTTAATATCCTTTAATGCTAATGCAATTGCATCTTTCAGCACTTCTTCAAGTAGTACCACCTTACCTTTTCTGGTGGACATTTTCTTCCCGTCTTTTAAAATCATTCCGAATGGCACATGTATCATGCCTTCCTGCCATGCATATCCCATTTTATCTAACACAGCAAATACTTGTTTAAAATGGAGCGATTGCTCATTTCCTACTATATAGAGAGATTTAGCAAAGTGATATGTTTCTTGTCTGTACATTGCTGCAGCTAAATCACGAGTTGCATAGAGTGTTGTACCATCGGTCTTCTTAATTAAACAAGGAGGCATATTCTCTATAGGAACAACTTGAGCTCCATCCGATTCTTGAAGCAATTTCATGTCTTCGAGCAATGTAACAACTCGATCCATTTTATCATTAAAAAAAGCTTCACCATGATACGAGTCAAACTTAATTCCTAATAACTCATATACCTTAGAAAACTCTTTTATCGATTCATCTCGAAACCACTTCCACAATGATATCGCTTCGTCATCTGCATCTTCCAACTTTTTAAACCAGTTACGCGCTTCATTATCTAGAGTGGGTAGTTTTTCTGCTTCCTCATGGAACTTTACATAAAGTTTTAGTAACTCTTTTATAGGTTGTTGTTTTACTTGTTCCTCATTGCCCCATTTTTTATATGCCACAATTAATTTTCCGAACTGGGTACCCCAATCACCTAAATGGTTAATTCTGATTGGCTGATATCCGGCTTTTTCTGAAATTAATGCGAGTGCATTTCCAATCACTGTGGAACGTAGATGCCCCATGGAAAAAGGCTTCGCTATATTAGGTGAGGAAAAATCAATTGTTATCACCTTTTCTTCCCCAATATTTACTCTCCCATAATCCTCTTTTTGTGAAAGTATCTGATTTATTACAATAGAAGATACTGCCCTTTTCTGAAGGAATACATTGACATAGCCACCTACCGCTTCTACTTTCTCAAATAATGGTGTATTCAGTCTTTCCGTAATTTCAAGCGCAATTACTTGGGGTGACTTACGCAATATTTTCGCCAATTCAAAACATGGAAATGCCATATCACCCATATAATCAAATTTTGGTTGTTCAATCATGTGTTTTAATTTTATTTTGTCTAATTGTCCATCTAAAGCATCGTAGAGAACATTAACAAATTCGCCTTTAAAGTTCATCCTATTTCCTCCTAAAAATAAAAAAACTCCCGCCTCTTCATAACGAAGAGACGAGAGTTTATTATATTATCCCGCGGTACCACTCAAATTGTTTTAATAAAAACCACTTAACCTTATAACGAGGTATCCCCGGCTTTCCCTACTTCATTTCAGGAAAGCATCTCTAAAGTGCGCTTCATTATCTGCTACATGCCAAGCTCACACCATCCTTGACTCGCTATTTTTTCACAAATAACTACTCTCTTTATCATTGATTTTTAATTATATTGTTTAAATTATATCCATTTTTCCATAAATTACAACAGTATTTAAATCATTTTGATCCTTTATACTCAGCAATAACTGTATCTATTACATGCATTGCCTCATCCGCTTTTATTTTATTCGTATCCTTATTACCATCAAAAGTTATTAATGCTTTCCAAAGTGCCCAACCTCTTGCTCTGTTCCAAGTTTCTTCATCCATTTTTAACGCATTTTTAAAAACCTTCCTACTGATGTCATCAAAAAATGTCCAAGCCATTGCAGCATCACAAGCAGGATCGCCTACTCCTAAAACTCCAAAATCAATGACGGCACATAGTTTTCCATCTTTCACGAGGAGATTTCCTGGTGCCACATCGCCATGAAGCCAAACAGGTTTTATATTCCACTTTGATTGTAGCGATAACTCCCATATTTCACGTAACAAATCTGCATTTAAAATCTCATTATTATTTTCAATCGCGTTTTTAGATTGTTCATCATAAACAGCTAAATCTCCACCTCGATGAAAATTATGCTCCCCTGCAAAAGGACCATCAGTAGCGTCAATCGACTGTAACTCAACTAAAAATCCTGCTAAATCCTTGGCAAATTGAATTTTGTCTACAATATTTTCATGAGTTATAGTCTCTCCATCCAACCATTTGTATATCGACCATGGATATGGATAATCCTTGTTAGGTTTCCCTTTCGCAAGTGGTATCGATATTGGCAGAGAAAGATGTCTCGATAAATACGGCAACCATGTATGTTCCTTTTCAACTTGTGGAACATACCATTCAGCACTCGGCAACCTGACACTCATATTCTCACCTAAATGAAAGGTTCGATTGTCATGTCCACCATTTTTAACTGGTTTGATTTCTAAATTGGCCCATTGAGGAAATTGTTCTCTAATTAAACTTTCAACTAACTTAACATTAAAAATAACCATGTTTTACATTACCCCTATTTTGTTTTAGGGGAACGACGTTGTTTCTGGGCTACTTACGCGTTATCCCCTTATTGTTTTGCCCTCTAATATTTTGATTGTTTCTCATTTCAATCGCCTCCCATTTATATATACGATACCATATTATCCAATATATCCCACCTATATTTCGAATTTTGTAGGCATTTACACTGTCATCTAGGTGCTTACCTACATATGGTACAAATAGCGAATGCCCAAATACGTTTGTTATGAAGGAATGGAGGTATGGCATGACAAATTTTCTTTCTTTTACTGGAACAGTCACAATGATTAATAATTTTTTTACGAATGAAAATGATGGCTGTCATAAAATAATTACGGTAGAAAACGGACTAGGAGGAATAGTAAATTTTGTAGTATCCCCTAGCACTTACATTGTCGACCATGTAGCGTTGACAATTGGGGATCTTGTAACGGGTTATTACGATGGAGATGCACCGGCAATTCTTATTTATCCACCACAGTATCCAGCACTTGTGATGGTGAAAAATAGTCCATATCAAAATGTAAAAGTTGACTATTTTAATCAGCAATTGGTGAGTAGTGATGGGCAATTACAATTAAATATATCCCCATTCACGAAAATTTTCATAAGAAATGGGCTATCCTTTACAAATAGCCCAGCTAACCGTGATTTAATTGTAATCTATGGTGTTGCCACAAAAAGTATCCCAGCTATGACAACACCTTTTAAAATTATTGTTCTATGTTAAATAACTCGACCACATTTGTGGCGAGTCTCCTTTTTTTGTACAAGTTTATTGTATCTATCTAATCCAGCGTCATTTCCACCACTCGTCTCGCAAACTTTGCATAGGCCTCAATTAGATCGGGGCTTTGATCAAATGCCCATCTCACATTGTCGAAGGCCCTTAACAGCATAAAAGGTTTCATATTTGTCAGGTCTTCTTCTTTTAAACCATAGCCTTCTAAAAATGCACTCAATTCCTGCGAAGTAGGACCTCCACCAAGCATTTGGCACTTCCATATTTCATTAATGTCTTCATGTGGTACTACACTAACTTGTGCACTGCCCCAATCTAGCAATGATACTTGTCCTTCGTCGCTAATAATCGTATTTTTCAAGGAAATATCTCCATGATTTAAGCCAAATTTGAATTTTTCATTCTTGATATTCTCGAACAATTTTCGAACTCTTTTTGATTCTGTCTTATTGATGACACCTAACTCAATTAGTTGATCATGTTCCGTTAAACTGTTGATATTATAATTTACGTAGCCCAACCAACTGCATCTGACCCTGGGTGGGGAGGAGAAGAAAAAACACCTTGTCCTGCATCATCCAAATTTTCTCCAAATCCTTTAACGGGTATATTGTGAATAATATGGAGGTATTCTCCAAGTTTTCGCCAAATTTGATCTCGATGTTTTGGACTATCTAACCCATTATCACCATCTACGAACGTTTGAATCATATATGCTGTTTCACCAAATATCCCCACTGACAGAACTTCTGGACTAGGAATTCCTGCAGCTAGCGCTTGCTCAATGCACCATTTTTCTTTCAAAAATGTAGGATATGTATCTTTACTGTTCATGCGGATGACGACTTTATTGCTATTTGTTTCTACAACACAAACCTCATTAACAATACCTTTACCTAGTATTTGATATGAATCTTTTGCTGTTTCTTGTAAAAAATCTTCTGCGATTTGTTCTGCTTTTTTAATAACTGTATTAGTCATTAATTTCTCCTTATATTTCCTAGTTAAATAGATTCTTATATGTAGAAATTCAAATTATACTGAACCTCTTTTTAATCCACTCTGACCACAAATCAAACGTATCTACCGGGAGAGTTTTGTCATGACCCGCTCCATTTATCATCATTAAATCGATACAATCAGAGCCATTCCTTTTTAACTTGTTATAAAAATTCTCAGTATGATATGGGCGAATAACAGTGTCCTCTTCTCCATGTATTAGTAGAATTGGATTTTTCACCAGGACATCTATATACCTATTAGGGTTACATGGATGTTTCCCCTTCAAAAAATTTTCCCATTCATTTACATCAAGATTTCGAAATGTATTTTCATGGCATCTTTTTAAATATGGATAAAGGGTTGTTAAATCATCTTCTGGATATAAGGGATCTTCATTTTGAAGGTGTGCTTCTAATAGCGGACTAAAAACAATGGTAGCATCTGATAATTGCGATACTCCTTGAGCACACATAGCTATCCCACCACCATAACTATGCCCTACCAAGATTAAGTGATTAACATCCCATTCCACTTCATTTTGAGATGCTAGATCAATCGTTTTTCGTTTGGATAGTAACTCTAGCGCCAATAATGCCCCTTCTAATGAAGATGTAGGTCCAAAATTACCATAACTTTGCCAACTGCCTGGATAACGTGGATGTAACATAGTAAATCCAGCCTCTGAAATTCGATTTCCTAATAATGCCTCTTTTGGTTGGTTGGGCAAACCTGGAAGCCAAACAATCCCAATTTTATTGTTCTTATCCTTTTTAGGTAGATATAAATCAGCTAGTATATCTTTATTTCGCACAAATGCTTGCATGAGCTCACCTCTGATCTAGGACTAGTGCATGTTCCTATAGATAGAAACTGTAACTTAAAAGGAATCAACCTTCTCAATACTTCATGTCAGAAATTTGAACTATTTCCTTCATAACTGAATCAACTTCCTTGTTATCATGAATGACAAATAAGTAGTCCGCTTCATCTTCTATAGGATCTGCGATATCCTCTTTTAAACTATCTTTCTGTTGACGAGTAAGTACTTCCTGGAAGTTAGAAGCACTCCTAAATATTTTAGTACTGCGTTGACTTTTCTCAACTCGCTGTTGGAGAATAAGATTTGGTATATCAAAATGTACCAGAATACGGATAAATTGCTGTTTAGGAAATAGCTTTTCGAGAAGATATATTCTATCTTTGCGACTTCGATTGGAATTACAAATAATAAAGTGAAAATCCGTATTTTCTTTCGCATATTCTACAAGTAACTTTGATATGGAATGCTTAAGAGTATTAGGTCCCTTTTTTGGTTGTAGGTTCTTATAGTATGTATTTATAAATTCCGCATGATTATCTTGATCCATAACAAATGAATTCGATAACTCTTTTTCTAGTGCTCTTGCAAATGTTGTTTTTCCACTATGGGTTTTACCAACAGTTATTCAATACTACCTCCCCAATTCAAATGCTTTATTATCTGCTTCAATTAACTAGGTTAATAGATAAAAATACAAATAACTATTTCTCTATCTGCTTTAAAATAACTTCCAATACATCTTTTTGAGACATTTCTTCAGTTAAACTTATTTCATTTTCCACACCTAGATAGTCCTTGGGATTCCACCAAGTACGTAAAGATTCCTCCCCGAATTCGCTCTTTTTCGGGCTAGAGTTATGGCGTTTAAGTGTTTCTTCAAATGGCAAATCAAAGTAAAATGTATATGATTTTCGATCAAAGAATTCGATTAGACCATGAAGCATTTCTCCATAGTAATAGGAGTATAATATCCCTTCGACAATAACAAACTCACATTTATCTTTTCCGTATTCAGCGATTTGCCGAATCAAATCAATTGATAGATTTCCTTCTCTATCCCGTACCTTTAACATGTCACGGCGAACAGTGTCCTGAGAAACTAAAAGGTTCCCGCGTCCTAGGTGCGCTTGAAGATTTTTCGCCGTTGTTGTTTTTCCACTTCCTGAATTACCACGAATAATGATTAGCTTTGATTCCATGTTCCTCACCCTAGTCACGTTTTATCAATAATTCCGCCTTTTTAATACTATCTATCAAGTAATCTGGTGCTTTTGAATTTTGTTGCATTTCCTCTACTGTTAGCCAATGAACATTTTCAACTTCATTAGAACTCTTTGGAAATACCTCACCAGAATCGTACTCACAGAGAAACACAACGTCTACTACATTTTCTCCCTTATCAGTAATGAAGGATGTACTATGTACATAGATTAATTCATCCCTCACTTCCACCCCAACTTCCTCATAAATCTCACGTATTAGTGTTCTTTCTAAAATATCTTTACTGTTTCCTTCAAGCTCCACTTTGCCACCAACTAGAGATAGTAAGCCCCCTGCATGCTCCTCTTTCTTACTGCGTTCAATGATAAGCCACTTTTCATTATTACGTATAGCTGCTTCTACATTTACAATAAACATCTCTCTGACCCTCCATATGTGGTTAATATTAATTCAGTCATTATAAAGCCTAGACAATAAGTTATAATTTGGATTTACTTCCCATGTTTCATATGGAATAAAATACTTTGAATTCATTGCATCAAGAGTTCGCGATTTTTGTTGTGGTCGCGTTATATATTCATCTATATTATCTTCCGTAATTTTAATATACTTTGCCTCTTTTATTTCTTCAGGTTGGATTTTTATTTCACCACTAACATACTCAGCCTTGAACACCACTGATAAAACGTGTTTCGTTGCATTGTAATAGACACCTGTTATACCGATGGGTCGAATTGTAATCCCTGTCTCCTCTAAAAACTCTCTGCTAACTGCTTTATCTAATGGCTCACCAACCTCAACATTTCCTCCTGGCATTTCCCAAGTATATGAACGCCAATGAGTTTTAACCAATAAGACCTCCTCTTTCTCATTCATAACGAAGGCAGAAACTGAAATGCCATGTTTAGGTACTTCATAATCCATACAATATCCGCTCCAATATAATATGATTTTTCATACTAAATCTCAGAAAAAATCCATTAATTCTTTTAAGTTTCGAAATTCAGTTAGGCTATTTTGTTCCTCTACTTTAATATTTGTGGGATTGTAGAAGTAGAAGTGGATTCCAGCTCCATTAGCAGCAGGGTAATCATTTGTTAAGGAATCTCCTATATAAATAGTCTCCTCTTTCTTAAGTTGTAATTTTTTTAAACAAAATTCCAATGATCTTGCATCAGGTTTCGCAATGCCATTTTCTTCAGAAATGAATATTCCTTCAAAATATCCTTCAATATTTGCTGCTTTCAATCTTCCTCTTTGCGTTTCACTATAACCATTTGTCATACAAAACAAGCGATGTTTTTCCGCTAAATAATCTAATACTTCTATAGCGTTAGGTTCCAAAAAGGAGGAACTACAAAAGAACTCCCAATATGTTTCCGCAATATATTTTTCATTAAAAGTTTGAGCAAAATCCTTAAGTGAATCATAAATAGTAAGTTGTATCACATCCAGAACTGATTTCTCTCCTCTTTGTCCCCAATGATGTCTACTTACATGAGCATAAATATTTAGAAGATGCTCTAATCTCTCATCATCCCTACCAGTTAAGATGTTATGTGTAATAAATGCTTCTATTAATGACTCTCTTTCACATTTATTAAAATTTAATAGAGTTTGGTCTAAATCAAAGCCAATGTTCATTTTCTTCTCCTAAAAAAATAGTTACTTACTAATTTCCTTATGACTCTTATCAGTTTGGTTAATTACATTGCTATTCTTAATGCTTCCATATATCCCAATTGCTAATCCTAGTAACATAGATACCATACCAATTGTTTGTGCTTCATAAAGCAATAAGAAACCTCCAACTATTGTTAAATGAATACCTAAAAGCTGAATTTGCAATACAGTTGGTTTTATGAATTCCACATAGCAAAAGAATAAAAAAGCGGTTACAACCATAAGTATTGTCATCATATAAATGACTTCCACTACGCCCACGACTTCCCCTCCAAAATACTATGTATTTCTATTACTGTAGTACTATTAATTAAAATGTTACTTGCTTTTTAACTTTCGCAAAATAGAATATTGCTATTATCAAGCAAATCATACTCAAACCCCAAATTGCTCCAGAAACACCTATCCGAAGTGATATCTCTTCTGCAGCCATTGGGTGTTGATAGTCAAAAGCAAATGCGTTTAATGCAAAATATACAGCTCCAGAGACAAGTAGCAAATGCAGTAGTATCCAAATATATCCAAAAGCATGATTTTTATTTTTCACCCAGATTAACAGAATAATTAAGATGCTAATCACCATAATGCCTGAAAAGCCACCTATTAACAGTCCCATCACTTCTTGCTCTAATGGCATAAGTAAACACCTCCCAAAAACCCTATTCCTTACTAATATCTCTTTCTTGAATCTTAATTTTCAGTAGTAGCACCGTGTTGTGTTCTTTAATTATATTTTTTATTGATTCCTCATCAGATAAATTAAGTGATCTCATGAAGTTATTATTGGATTCCAAGTATATTGCTAAAACTTTTGTTTCACCCATTTTTATTTCTACTTCTTCATCGCCAATTGCATAATCCCAAGCTGTAAATATATCCGTTTTAGGTTCGTTTTCAATTAAAGTGGGGTGAGTTCGGACATTAGGTCCATAAAGGAACAGTAATGAATCCTCTGAGCTTGGATTAATCATTCCAAATCCCAATTTACCCTCGTCATTTTCTTTTGGACTGTTTCCATAAGATAAATGTGTTAATGGTTCAGGATCCTTTTTTCCATCTATGTATCTTTCCACCCAAAGGTTTATCCACCTTTTATCGGCTTGAGGTAATTTCAGTTCAAAATCAAATAGTAATCCCAAAGATAATTCCTCGAATGTATTCACATACTCAGAATCAGAATTCTTGGCTATCGTAACCTTCTTTTCATTCGAATTACTACAACCTATACTAGAGATGAAAAAAATTAATAAGATGGAACTCAAAATTATTCTGTTTTTTATCACTGAATGGCCTCCTGGCTTACACTTAAAATAAATACTTCTCAAAGGCATGGAAAACTCCATCCTGATCATTTGAATTCGTCACATCATCAGCAATTTCTTTAACATCATCTGGAGCGTTATCCATAGCAATTCCCACTCCTGCAAATTGAAGCATATCGATATCGTTATAGTAATCACCAATTGCTATTATTTCGGAAGGATTTATACCATACATATTCAAAACTTTCTTTAGACCATTTGTTTTATAAGCATCGAATGGAATATATTCTTTAAAAAACTCCAAATCTACTCTTTTTCTGATATTAGAAGGAAGGTCCATCTCCTGCCAGCCACCTACTTTTTTCTTATCATTAATAGTCAGTTTCATTATCCTATCCTTTATCTGTAAAACATCATTTTGAAAAGATGGAGTAATATCGAATTTTGTATAATCATTTTCTTGAAAGGCTTGAAGTGATTCTGTGAAGTAATTGAATGCGGTACACATCGAAAAATCAATGTTGTTTTTACGACAATAAGCAATTAGAGGAGAAATTTCATTAATTGAATAGGAGTATTCATGTATTAATTCCCAAGTACTACTTTTTATAATTGCAGCACCATCATGTGTAATTAATATTCCATTAAACCCCAACTGATCAACAATCCATTTCGTCTGCATAGGATACCTTCCAGTCGCAATAACTACAATAATTCCCGCGTCTTGAGCTTTCTTAACTGCCTGAACATGTTTGATGGGTAACTTTCCATTACTATCTAATAAAGTTCCATCAAGATCTAAAGCAGCCAACTTGTATCTCATAAAATATTCCTCCGTCCTTATTCCTATAAACTAATAAATTCGATAGAAATTGATAAAACCCTTCTCCTATATTCCTTTAGATTCCTAGGTTTTGGAATCAGTTTAACTTTTTCACGCTTGATTAGCATTACTAACTGTCCTAAAACTAATAGTATTCGAGCTTTCATGTAAATAAAATTAATATAAAACAGGGGCCTATTTCTAATAACAGTAGAAATAGGCCTTGAAATGTTAAGGTGTTCTTAAAGGTTAATTATTAGATTCATATTTGTTGCTACCAGGGAGTTTCTTAATTTCATTCCAGGCTTCAATCGCTTCTTCACGACTTTTCCCTTGATTTTTAGGATCTGCAAAAAAGTCACGAATGAATTGATTATATTCAAATTGAGGAGCAATTTTTTTCTTGTATGATGGATCTTTCTTGTGTTCCTCTTCCTCATACCAAGCGTTTACAACATCACGATAAGTCTTTCCAACGTTGTTCTTAAAGTAGTTTTGAATAAAGGTCGAAAAGTGAAATTTTGGGATTACTGTCTTAAAGAATGCTCTTACATCCTGACTACAACGATGGTTTTCCGTAATGACTGTATCCAGACTTAAATCTGTTTGTGGTTCTTTGTTCTTATGTACTCGGGATTTTCTGATAGGCTTTATTATCTCTCCTGTCAGAAGAAATGTTTCGATTCTATCGGAAATCTCTATTTTAGAGCCAGAAGTACTCATTTCATTCTCTCTACAAAATAATTGTAATTCTTCTTTTAACCAATAGTAATCTCTAAAACTTTCTACACTAATATCTTTTGTTAGATAAGGTCTCATCAAACACAACCCCATTTACTACTTATCTTCATAATAGAACGTTTGTTTCCTTTTATCAAATTTTATAAAAAGTTAAAACAACAAAAGTGACTAGCTTAACATAAAAGCAGTCCCCTAAAAAACTTTTCCCTCCAATTCCCTTTCTTCATTTAACACATCGAATTCTCACACATTTCTAATCTTATTCACATTGGTATCTTATTTGAGACTTATAGAATGAAATTACACACAAGGAGGATGAAGGAAATGGCAATTGAAATCTTTAGAAGAAAGGAACAAAAATATTTAATAACGACAAAACAGTACAAACAATTAGTCCAACTAATCTCACCAAACATGCGTCCTGATAAGTATGGAATAGATGGAAGGTACACTGTCACAAGTCTATATTTTGAAAGTGACGATCACAAAATTTACTTTGAAACTAAGAATAAACTTAAATACCGTCAAAAGCTTCGATTACGAATCTATGATAATACGGACATTAATGGGACTGCTTTTTTTGAAGTAAAGCAAAAGCATAAAAAGGTCGTCAATAAAAGGAGAATGCTTCTTCCGTTGTCTGAAGCCTATCGATATATCGAACGCCAAGATCCATGTATTGATAATTACGAAGGATCGAATTTACAAGTCTTACGAGAAATTGATTATTTCCGTAACTTATATCGTTTGGAGCCGGAAATGATTGTCAGCTATGACCGTCATGCACTGCATTGTATAACCGATCCCGACTTGAGGATAACTTTCGATTTTAATTTACGTTGTAGAAATAATGATCTTTCTCTAGAAAATGGCCCATATGGAGCATATTTCATTGATCCTGATCTTGTTGTACTTGAAGTAAAAGTAAATGATAGTGTGCCATTATGGCTTACTCGAATTTTACAACAACTTAATTGTGAACAAAGAAGTGCGTCGAAGTTTTGTACCAGTCTGGAACTGTTAAAAAGCAATACAATTCCAAATCATGTAGTAAAAGAAAATGTAACTGTAGGAGCGATGTAAAATGGAAATCTTATTTCAAATAAACGGAAGTCAATCAACCTATTTAATGAGTCTATTAGCAATGGTAATCACAACAATCCTTAGTATCATCATCACAAAGGTGTATCAACTAACATTCACAGGTGAGCGCTATTCACAAAATTTTGTCCATACGATTGTTATTATGAGTGTCGTTGTCTCGGTTATTATGAAAGTAGTAAGTGGTAATGCTGGAGTTGCATTTGGGCTATTCGCTGTATTTTCTCTCATTCGTTTTAGAAGTGCGGTTACAGATGCAAAGGATATTGCTTATATCTTCTTCGGTTTATCAGTAGGTATGACGAGCGGACTTTATCAATTTGATTTAGCAATCTTACTAACTGCTTTTTCTTGTCTTATATTTTATTTTCTTCATAAATACAATTATGGAAAAGGGAAAGATACACAAATTTTAAAAGTAACTGTCCCAGAAAATCTAAATCATGAAAATCTACTGGATGATATCTTTAACCAATTTACGATTAGTCATACCTTACGCCAAGTGGAAACTACTAATCTCGGAACAATGATTTTGTATACTTATGCCATTCGCAGTAAAAATGATGTTAATGACAAAGACTTACTAGATCGAATACGTGAGAGAAACGCTAATCTGAAGGTTTCCTTAACATATTTGGAAAATCAAAATTAATCATAAAGGCCATCGAGCTTTCAGATTGGAAAGCTAAATGGCCTATTTTTATATTTTAAAAAACAAATCCGGCAGTATATTGTAAATAAATTGGTTCACCCAGTGCCATGTATGGATACCGCCTTCCGCTTCTATAAAATAAAAGTTTCCTTCTTTTGGGTCTGATGAATATAGAAAGCGATCGGTTAGTTTTTTCATCTCATCCATTTGCGGTTTCATGTTCGGGTAAGCAATATCTTGAATGCCAGAAGCACAGAATAAATAGTAATCCTTGGGACTATAGCCACTATCTTTTGCAACTTTCGCTAAGTATTCAGCAGTTTCTTTTGCCATTTTACCTTCCGCCTTCTGAGTAATTGCCCAACAATCACCACATAAAGGAATAAAATATTGGACGTAATCAAGCGCATGAATGAATGTATACCAAGTAGTGACTGACCCCATCGAAAATCCTCCGAAGGCTCTATGGGCACGGCTAGCTTTCAAATCTTCTTTATCCGCCGTTGTTACATGGGTGTGATACTTCGTTTCTACAAACGGAATTATGTCATGAACCAATTCATCATGAAAATATTTCGTTTCTACTATTGGTAAAGGATGATCCAGGGACTCCACATGAGCAAGTTTAGGGTCATTTTTTAAGCCATTTTTCAGACCGTTAAATGTTGGTGTTACAACGATGAGAGGTTCGACATCGCCATTGGCAATCATATTATCCAGTATATTCTTTAATTCTCTGTTTTCACCCGGACCGCCAAATAGAAGATTCTCATCTTCACCGCCACCATGCATCAAATATAAAACATTATACTTCCTATTCGTATCAGTAGCGTCATAACAATACGGAAGATACACATTCAAGTGCTTCGTATTTGAACCATCGTTTAGGTTAGGGACATGATAATGTAAACTTTCAATAATTCCCTGTTTCTCATGTTCTTTTCTGTACGCATCCGGCAACATTATAAATTCTTTCGACTTAGTTGAAGCTACAGTTTCTTTTTCCATCATCATTTCTCCTTTTCATCATTTGTATCTATCAACTTATTAATCTCTAATTCGTTTCCCATAAATTACATGCCAGTGCATATGTTTAGTCGTTTGATATTCACCGACATTCATAGAAACGGTACAAGCACCAAACTTCTCATTCATTTCAGTAGCAACTACTTGAATAACACTAAATATTTCCTGCATTATAACGTTTTCTTCTTCTTGAACAGTAATGATGGACTCTATATGCTTTTTCGGAATGACAACAATATGTTCTTCCCAATAAGGTCGAGTATGGTGAAAAGCTAAAACATTTTCCGTTTCCAAAACGACATTTACAGATGTTCTCCCATTTAGTACCTCATCACAATAGAAATCATGATATTCATTTGTTGCCATCGTTATCCTCCTCCATAATGAATCCTTTCCATTCAAACCAACGGCCATGTCCATCTGTTTCAGCTATTGTATATTTATTTTCTACTCCATTTACATAAAAGTCTAAATGTAAATATCTATCTTGAATGTTATTGTAAATATGAAATACGTCTCTGTTTCTACCAATTTCCTCTACCGTTTGTAAAAGCTGTTTCTTTATTTCTAATGACATTTGGTTAGCCACATGCGTGTGAAAAATACAAATGACACTGTCTATTGAAATGTTGTTAATAATATTCGGTAATAAAGTGACACCATCACCTTCCATTAACTTTAAAGGAACTTCACTTACATAACTTGCAGCCTCTTCAAACATAGAAATCCTTTCTTTATGTTCAGGCCATATTAAGGAAGTTAGCCATAATTTATCATCTTCATTTTGTAGGTTTATTGTATTTAGATCGATACCTATCCTTGTTGATACTTGCGGTGGTGTCAAATGTAGAATTGGAGCATTATCTCCTTTTATTTCTGATGTTAAATGAAGCCGGGAATCTCTATTCCCATATATCTCATTTGTCCCATAGGAGTATGAATATTGATCCCATAGAAGCTGTAGCCCTGCACTTGTACCGATTTCAATAAGTGCTAGGGGTTTCTTTGTTTTTTCATAAACTGTACAAAAAACTGGATAAAGATAAGAACATCTTCTTACTTCGTTCGTTTGCACTAGCCTAGTTTTAAGAATTTGCACAATATCATTCCGATATGTAATACAAAAATCCTTAAAGAATTTAAATGAATCTTTAGATGATCTCGGATTATCGACAATACTCGGATAAAACTCTTTTAATGGATGTTCTTTTCCTTTTAGTAAAAGATAATGAACTGCGCCAAACAAGAGATTGGGAACAGGTTGTCCTGCAGCAGCATTAGAACAAATTACTAACAACTCATCGTCCTTAGAAATTTGGATAGATAAAAATTCGTATAGAGCACTTGAGCCTTTGCATTCTTTTTCAGCAAAGATTAAAAAAGTATTAGATAAGACTTCGTTATTAGTCAAAGAAACTCCTCCCTTCAGTAACCACTATTTACATGAGAAAACACTTAAAATCCCTGCCCAAACTCTCCATGAAAAAAGCTGCCTTATATGGCAGCAAAACTTCATTTACTTATTGGTTTGAAAGATGAGCATCAAATAAATCTATTATTTCCAAAAATCTTTCAGCTTCTCTGAATGTATGATCAGCCAAAAGTGGATGAATATTACTTTTAATTCGACAAGCCTCTATTAATTCCCTTGCTGTTTTCTTAAAATCCCGTAATGAAGCTACAGAAACTCTGTTTTGATCCAAGAATTGATCTAATATTGGAACCGTTTCGGAGTGTGGACGCATCGAGTCTAGGTCAATCGCTTGGAAAACTAGTTGGTCAAAATCATGACCAAACTCCCTCGCCTGATCTACCAGCTTTCTTTCTGAAGGATCTAAGAGATGCCCGATAAATTTAGCATGGTCAGCCATAATCCTTAAAAAGAATAGGTTTTCTTGAATAATCGTATCGCGTTCAGGGGCTAGTTTTCCTTCGTTGAGGTCTTTTATTCTGTTGGCAAAATAGGCGGCTTCTCTGCTAATATGATCAACTAATAATGGAAAGTTATTGGATTGGATTTCACAACGCAAAGTTAACCCTAATACTTTTCTCTTAAAGCTCCAAATAGAAACAGCTGCTTGATAAACCTCAGAGTTAAAAGCTTGAACTTGGCGAATATCCGAATTTACGTTTAACCTTGCCAGCTTCTCCTCTATTCGTTCAAAAAGAGTAATGAACTGTTGGGCTTCTGCAATTAATTGCTTCTGCTCATGGGTAAATCCAAGGCTTAAAAATAAAGCATGCTCCTTCATAATCCTTGACCAAAATTGAATTTCGTCTAATGACCTCTCAACAATCGGATTAGCCATTTTGCGCCTCCTTATTTTCCATCTCCTTTCATATTTATATGTTAGGAAATATTACCTTAATACTTAATAATGAATTTTCTGATTTTTCACCCCATATCTCCAATATACATCGATTTAACTTCACCTTGCGTCTTATACATTAATAGATGTGGAATCAGTGCTTTTGGGCGAAAATTAGAATTGGCCAATTCATCCAACGCTATCCATTCAACTCCAACTTGATCACTGTCAGGATTTGTGCCTTTGAACGTATGTATCTCATTCTCAAGTGTACAAGCAAATAGATGCACAACTACATGAACCTCACTATCCCATTTTGCATGTTCGTGATTTCTCCCAATATATTCACTTACAAATAGAAGCTCTTTTACATCAACATGTACTCCTAATTCCTCTAAGCATTCTCTAACAACCGCCTCTTTAAGCGGCTCCCCTGGTTCTTGTCCACCACCCGGTAAGATATTCGTATACTCGTTATAATCAAATTTTTTTACAGTTAATAACTTGTTCTCCCTAATAATTACTGCTTGAACGGAGCTTCTTATTTTCATGATAGATTCCTCTGGTTTTCATCATTTTTACGCCCTATATACGTCATATGATATGTATTTTGTGTTGGTCGCTATATCTTGCTCTACTTTCTGCAGACCCGAGGTTGGTTCTAAAGTGGCTTTTATAAATTCCTTCGTCAAATCAATCACGTTTGGATGTGACAAAGCATCTTCTATTGGGAAATACGCAATATTTGAAATTTCATTTGAATCTATTACTTGATCGGTTTCTGATATAAACTCCATTTCAAATACTACATAAATGGAGCCTTCTTTATTTTCACGAACTTGCTTAACTCCGTTTCTAATCCCTACTATTCTCTTAGGTGCTAATATTAACCCCGTCTCTTCCCTCATCTCCCTCACAACTGCCTCTTCTAGTGATTCCCCCACCTCAACAACTCCACCTGGAATCATCCATAGACCCTTATTTGTTCCATAGTTTACTTGAACTAGCAACACTTCGTTATCTCTAAGCAACACTCCACCTGTTGAAACCATATGTAAGGGAATCATCTTGTAATCTCCTTTAAAAACACATTTGTAAAATTAATATACTTATTCAAGATAAATACTTTAATTCCTGCTAAAGAATTTAAACCGCAACGGAGCTCAAAATAAAAGAGCTGAATCAGACTGAATTCAGCTCGTAATCTATTAAAATTGTAAGTAGTCAAATTAAAACAGATGTATCTAGCCAACCATATCCAATATCTTTATATTGAATACCTTCTAGCTCCAATATCCCTTCTTTTACTCTTTCACCTCCTAGTGCTTCATAAAATTTTATTGCAGGAGTGTTATCTTCTAATACAAGGACTAGTAAAGAATTGATGCCGTTAGTGGATAAGTGTTTTATCACCGCGTTGAATAATTGTTTTCCAATTCCTTTACTCTGATATTCTTTCAATAGATATATAGCATAAAGTTCTCCCTTATATATTGGATCGTTATTCCGCTCAGGTCCTCCTGAAGCAAAACCAACTATATTGCCGTTCATATCTTCAGCAACAAAAATAAATGTGTCTTCATTTTCTATAAGGTATCTCTGACGTTCTTTGGACCATTCATATGTTAGGCTAGCAATAAATTCATCTGCAACAATTCCTTTATATGTAGTGTGCCAACTATCAATATGCACTTTCGCAATTCCTTGGAGATCATTTAAAGATGCTAATCTAATTTTAAACATCATGTCCATCTCCTTAATCTATCTCCCTAATAATAAATGGAATCTCTACCAAATCATCTACTATGTAATCTGCATTGACATTTTTCCACTGAAAATCCTTCTTCCAAACCCCCATCATTCCAACTCTTTGAGCAGCTGCTACATCATTTACTGGATGGTCTCCAATAAATATACATTCATGAGCTGATACACCTAGTTTATTTATTGCTCTATGAAACATTTCAGGATCTGGCTTTTTTATCCCTTCCCACTCCGATACCAAAATAACATCAAAAAACTCTTTGATGCCCAAAGCAACTATATTATCCATTTGAAATTGCCCATACCCATTTGTAATCATCCCCAAGAGAATATTACTTGTTTTCAATTCAACTAACATTTGTCTAAGATTAGGAAAAGCAATACAGTGATTTTTAAATTCAATAATATAATCTTGAAGTAGTTCTTCCCAAGTTATCTCGGAAATCTCAAATTCCTCGACTAATTGTTGGTACACTTTATCCTTCCAGACATACCCTCGTTTATCCAATTCTATAAATCTTGCAACATACTTCTCTTTCGGGATATGCCCTAAATCGAGAATCAGCCTTTCATATTGGCGATTAATGAAAGATTTTACTGAACTATCCCTATCTAATAATGTTCCATCTAAATCAAATATAGCAGCTTTAATCACTTACAGAATCTCTCCTTTACGAGATGTTGCTCCTTAATATTAGGAATGAGTCATCGATATATTACATGTTCCCAGTTTTTTTCAGGTGTTCTTACTACCTTATTCGATAATCTCTAAAATACACCTGCCACTTTTCCATGTTTTTACTATATAATTTATAATAAATATGATCGTGAAAAACTACTAATCTATTAAGGGGTACATACAATTGGCTGAAGATACAAAAATAAGCTTATATACAATGTGTTTAGTACAAGATGGAGATAAGGTGCTTTTATTAAAAAGACCAAGTAAACGTGGATTTCCTGGCTATCTTGGTCCTGGAGGAAAAGTTGAATTCCCAGAGAGCTTAACGGAAGCAGCTATTCGAGAAGTCAGGGAAGAAACCGGGCTAACAGTTAAAAACTTAATCTATAAAGGGATAGATGAGTTTGTAGATCCAAATAACAATTTTAGATATATGGTATTTAATTATCTTGCCACTTCTTATGAAGGGGAATTACTAGAAAATCCGCCTGAAGGAGAACTACTTTGGGTACCAATCGACGAGGCACTAAATTTGCCTATGCAAGACTGGTTCAAAAGAAGATTCCCTTTATTTTTTGAGGAGGGGACCTTTGAAATTTATGCAATGTATGATCAACAAAAACAGGAAACTCTAAAAACAGCGGTAAAAAGTATTTGAAATCGAACACAGTCAGGCAATTTCTTTATTCAAAGAGATTGCCTGATATATATATATTTGTAATGAAAGCAGAGTGAATATAATTTTCAGGAATATTCCGTGAGAGGTTTTTCAAATTTAAAGCCTATCAGGTAAGTTTTGAGTATACATTATTAATGCATTTGCATTCGTATCTAATGTTGCAATAGTTTTTTCGTTAGGAGAAGTATAAATAATCGGGTAGTCTATTTCATCCAAATCTTCTCTGATATTAAATGCTAATTTTTCTTCATGGACCGAAAACTCAGCTTGTACCCCTTGCTTATTTCCACGAGCATCTAAACGTACCCAGCGATTTAACGTTTTCAAATAAACCCCATTAAGTGCGTGAAGTGAATAGCCACCCTCTGGAGAATCAAATAACATTAACCTTTGATAACAAAAACCCGTTGGTATATTGATTGCTCTTAATAAAGCTGCTAATAAATTTGATTTAGCATAACAAATACCTTCTTTATACTTTAGAACGTCTGATGCTTTACAGGTAACTTTATTACTTTGTATATCCCAGGAGTGAGAAACTTGATCTCTGACAAATTCATAAGCCACTTTAACTTTTTCTAATTCAGATTGTTCTTCATTAAATAATTCTTTAACAGTCTTACTAATTAATGGATGGGAATAATTAATGACCTCTGATTCTTTTAGGTACTCATCAAAATTTGAAGATTCAGGTGTAATTTGCATCAGTGTTCCCCCTCACATCCCAAATTAATTATTCATATTTTTTTACTTCCACACATTTATTTTCTCAAAATGATAGATTGAAAATGATATTTCCCACCTACTACCTCTTTTGATACTACATTAAAATACTCTATGTAAAAGAACTCAGATAGTAATTCTTTTATGGACTCATCATCATAAAAGGAAAAGAATCTCTTTGGGTTATAGGGATCTTCTTCCCAAATCCCTTCATGATTTTCTCCGCCATAAACACCGAGATAAAATAAGCCACCTGTTATCAAAACCCTTTTCATCTCCTGAAGGACAGTTCTTATGCTTTCTTTTGGAACATGTAGTAAACAATTAAGGGCCCATATAGCTTCAAAGTGATTGTCTGGAAATTCAAGATGATAGAAGCTCATCACTTGAGCGTCTAAACCCTTCTCTTTACATATCTTGACCATTTCAGGAGAAATATCCGTACAGATAGGATGTAATCCTTCATCTTTAAAATAAAGACTATCCTTCCCTGTTCCCGCTCCAATTTCCAATAAACGGCTATATTTATCACTTTTTATTTTATTTATAAATATAGATCTTTCTTTCACTTTCCAATCTTGCAGCTTAACTTGATCTCTTTCCGTAGCCATATTGTTATATGATTCTATAATCTTTTGTTGATATGAATTATTCATACTGCCTCCAAGATTGTTTTATTACTTCCACAAAAAAATAAAATCTGTAGAAATTCAAATTTTCATTGCAGCAAACATGTCCGTTCCCTCGATACAAAAACAAGTCAACTTGTTACATGTTCTTTTATTTTTTGGACGACCTCCTGATAAAATAAAGTGTCATGAGGTACAAATTTATCCTTACCTACAGTTTCAGCAAACATATTTTTATTACCTTCTTTATCTATTTTAAAGCCGCTAACTTGGATTGTTTCTCGCTCGCCTAACCAAAGCTCACTGAAATCCTTCAATTCCACTAGCACAATTCCAGCAACTTCATCTATTTGAACAGTAAAATCCGTTAGTTGATGTTCACATTTATACAGAAAAGTATGTGCCAATTCTTTGTCAATAAGATTCTCATTTATTACACAGTATTCTAGAATGCCTAACTTCTGTAAATCATAAAAATCAACATCAATACCGACTTCCTCTTTTATCTCCCTAATACCATCCTGAACGGATTCATCTGCCAGTAAATGTCCACCAACTGTAATATCCAATAGCCCCGGATAGTCTTTCTTTTCATCACTCCGTAGTTGTAGATAAATATACTCTTTACCATTTATATTCGTCACAAACCAACAATGAAAAGTTTCATGCCAATATCCTAATCTATGGACATCACTACGGGAAGCAACCCCTATGACATTTCTTTTGTCATCAAATATCTTAATAAATTCGTTTTCCATTTATAGACCTCTAAATCTTTGATTTTCAAGTAAAAAACTACCTATATTCATTCACATACTTCAGTTTTACACTCTCCAGGACACCTAACTCATTCCTTTTTTCTTCAAAATCACCCTCATCAAATGGACCATATACCTCTTCTGAATGAACAGCCAATATCCAAAAGTTCGCATTATCCTCATCCGGTATTTTATAGCCATTATTACTATTCGGGTCTCTCTTCAATCCAAGTTGTTTCACAAGAATGTAGTTATCATCCCATCCCAACATCACCACTTTTGCTGGAATAATTATACTACTCCAGTGTGTATCACTAATCTGCCTTGATGTCTCTGATGATATTATTACTTGATGTGCGGAAAGACTTTCAACTGAATAATCACCTGGAAGTTCTAAACTAAAATCCTGGACTCCAGGACAGCCTGTTAATAGCAATAAAGATAATACTGAAATAATGAAATAACTGAATTTCCTCCCTTTTAACATGTAAGCCCCCTTATACTAAACCAAACTCGTTGTATTTAATCTTTTAAAACTTTTTTATAGAATACAAGAGTTGCGTACTCATTTAACTTCTTTTTAACTCCTGTTTGGCTATATCCCATCTTTTCATATAGATGACAATTTCGTTCTTCTTCTAATAATGTATCTAGTTCCCACGATTGTGCTTTCGGGAACATTTTCTCGATGATCGTTATAGTTTTCTGAGCAATTCCGTTTCCTTGAAATGCTGGGTGAATGAACATTGGACTAATACAAAACTGATAGTTCTCTTTCCAGTAAATACAGATAGCACCTACTAGAATATTGTCTGCGAGTATTTTATAAAACCCACCATTTGATCGATTAATTCTTCTTATCACTTTTTCGATTGTTTCATTTGCAGGATTTGTTTCGTAATCTTGATATTTTTGTAACAATGGCATAAATGATTCAACTTGAAGTTCAAAAATTGCTTGTGCATCATTATTCGTTGCCCTTTCTAACACAACCTCCATTAACTTCACCGACTTACCTCATGTTTTTGTAAAACTATTAACTGTTTTCTATGTATTTATTTTTTTAAAATGACTCACTTAAATAAGACCCCAGAACGCAATTACCCTATTAACCTACTTTTCGACTGAATGATTAAAATTAGCTAGAATATACACATGGAGAAAAAAGAGCGCTCTTCTTCTTTTCCTCTATGTGTATAAAACTTATGCTAGTCCTTAGCCAATTCTTCCCTAGAAATTGCTAGAGGAGGCTGCTCTAACCATTCGTTTGCAATCAATATATTGACACCATCTTCCGCATACTTTAAAATTTCTCCCGACAAACGGGTAAAGTCAACAACCAAATCACTTTTTCGACTAGCAGAAATAGCTGCTCCGTAGTTACCAATTCCAGCGTACATCATTAGTCCAAAGTGGAACATCATTAATTTATCAGAAAAAGGGGATTCTGTAGAATCCGTGACTTCGTGATCAAATGACATTGGAACCGGCAATGAATTATTTTTTAAGTAATCACCAAAAACACTAATATGCTTTAAGGCAATTTCTTTTCCTCTTAGCATATAATCACGAACCTTTTTCGTCCCAGTTACTTGAGAAAAAGCTGTTGCTAGGCTTGTTCCTATTTGATTTGTTTCAATATTAAACTGCAGCTGGCTTACTTCTTCTCCAGTTAGTGCTTCCCGTCTTCCAAGCCCCTCCAATAAAAACGATTGTTTCTGTACAAACTCATTTTTTTGCGGATATGGTATAGTGGGCGGGCGTGAATCTAGCCCTTTATCTATCAGAACTTCTGTAATTTCATTATAAAGTTGCACCGTTGAGGTTAAACATTTTGAAAAAAACCCGCGTATATCTTGTCTATAAATATGCTGTAAAACTCTTCCATATGTAGTTATACCACCATTTGTCATTTGCTTCATATATTTTATATAGAAAGTATCCGTAAACAGACGTTTTGCTTTTGTATTAACGTCCTTTTCAATAAAACCTATTGGTACCTGAATTTCTTCCTTAGCGAAGATTTGCCGAATTTTCTCTAAATGTTGTTTAGATAAATCTATGGAGTGTGCCATTAATTTTTCTATTTGGCGATCCTCAACATTTTTAAGAAAATACGTAAAAACACAAACTGACATACTGTCTGCCATATATGTACTCCATAAATATGACAGTTCAGCAGAAGTTAACTTAACTTGCTCATGGTGACTTCCCAATTGAATAACCTCCAATTTAAATCTATTCCGTTCTAATAATATGCCTCATTTTAGTAAAAGATATGAGAATAAATTTACCTGAGAGATTGGAGAGCTACACCTAACAAAACTAGATTAATTTGTTGCAATCGTTAAGTCATCAACCAGGCCGCTGCTGGTTTTCTATACTTTTTAACCAATGCCGAATTCCTTTGCCTGCATAGGGTTCGTCACTAAAACGAGGAATTACGTGTAGATGGGCATGCATAATATGCTGACCACCTGTCGTATTGCAGTTCCAGCCAATGTTATAACCATCCGGTCGGTATTTTTCATCTAAAAGAGCTTTTACCTCATGCAATAAAGAATAGGTTGCAGACCACTCATCCACTGTTAAATCGAAAACTGTTTCACGATGTTCAATCGGAACTATGATGCCAGAACCAATTAACACTTCTTGCGGAATTTGTAAAAACATACAATGTTCATTTCTTAGAATTACTTCTTGCTCTTCTACTGATTCAAGATGACAAAATGGACATTCTTCCACTGTAAAATCTCCTCCTATAGAGGCTTTTCGAATTTATAATTCGATCCAAAACCTTTTGATTACATTTCCGTCTTCTTCAATAAAAATCGTATCTGGAACTCCACCGTTATTCAAAATTGTTTTTTCTGATGCAATGTTATGTTCATCACAAGTAACAAGAACCTTCTCCAATCCTAACTCTCTAGTTTTCTGTAGAGATAAAGATAATAGTTTTGTTGCATATCCTTTTCGAGGTTCAGAGGGACGGATACCGTATCCAATGTGGCCACCTCGGTCTAATAATCTCTTTGTTAATCGATGACGGATATTAACAGCACCTATCACTTTTTTGTTTTCGTCCACTAGCCAATATGTGGAGGCAGGCACCCACTTTTCAGGAATATTTTCCTCTTTCTCCGAGTCTAGTAATGATTTAATCATCTCTTGAAAGTTTGATGGTTCCAAACTTATTACCCAAGGTACCATGACCTCTCCACTTTCTTTCCACTCTTGATAAAAAGATAGATATTCAGATTCATAATCCATTGATGGACGAATTAAAAATACTTGCGACATGTAAGCTCCCCCTTTGTGAGTATTTTTTAATTATTTAATGTGTTATCCCCTCTTAAAAAGTCGGGCATTCGTGACATTAATTTTTCTTTTTCTTGAGTAAAACCATACCATCTTTTGTAACAAAGGTAACCGAATAATTATGTAAAAAGCATTTGGTTCATCCCAAATGCTTTTTAGGGCAACTAATATTAATTTGATACTTTATATATCAATAACATTCTTGGCAAAAGTTATTTTTTTTACTATAAATTGTTATTCCAGTTCTACCCTCTTCATTTTCCAATTATTAATTACCATATTTGAAACATACCGAATTACTAACATCCCGATGAAAATAAATAGCCCAGTTAATAGAATTGTGAGGTTCATTCCTAATGGATTAAACCAAGAATTATTAGGAGGCGTTATTAACCTTCCCCCTAACACTACTGAGAAAATAATGCTGATGATCTGTGCTATAAGAATAAATAGAAGTTTGATTTTCCTTAATAAAAGTCCTGTAAAAATAACAAATAATATTATTCCTGTTAATAAAAACGGGGAACCATTCGGAAACTGAGATGTTTCAAAGTAGTGATACAGAAAGGATAATGGTGCTAATAAAAGTACAAAACATATGATCTTAATTAAAATTACCTTCTTTCATTTATATCTATAAAAAACTACTATCTATAATTTCGACAAATAGCAATATTTCCCTGCACTTATTGTTAATTTAATTCAGTTCGTTTAATTAGACAGCCTAAATTATCATTGTTAATATGGTCATACTAAAAAACACTGAATAAACAAAAGGAGTTAATATGGAAAATAACGTGTTTGAACAGATGGCAAAAAGGTATGATACAGAAGATAGAATAGAATTAGCTAATGTGATTGCTAAAGAAGTCCGCTCTACATTACAGAATTGCGAAACGAAAACTTTGATGGATTATGGGAGTGGTACGGGGCTAGTTAGTTTAGAGTTAGTTGATTTAGTACAATCTATTTTGTTGGTAGACTCATCCCAACAAATGTTAGAGGTTGCAGAGGCTAAGATTACGCAAAGAGGAATTCCAAACGCTAAGGTGCTATACTCCGATTTTACTCAAGAAACCCCTGATGTAAAGGTAGATATCATTCTCATGTCGCTCGTTCTTCTTCATATTCCCGATACTAAAAAGATACTACATAATTTATTCGGGATGTTAAATAATGGTGGAAAGCTTATTATTGTTGATTTTGATAAGAACGACAAAATATATCATCCGAAAGTTCATAATGGCTTTGCGCATGAAGAGCTAAAAGAAACATTGTCCCAGGTTGGTTTCTCCTCTATGGAAATGAAAACATTTTATCACGGGGAAAATATTTTCATGAAACAAGATGCTTCCATGTTTATTTCGACTAGTATAAAAAAAGATGCTGAATCATCCTAACTATTGGCTGCTTTCAGCAATCTTTTTCAACGCTTTTGCACGTGATCTTATAAATTCAGTCATATATTTTTCTAAAAATAATTTATCTGCTATAACACCTAAGGGACCTAATGGGGATTTATATTCAAAGATATCCACCATGATAGTTCCCTTTTCTTTCTCCATAAATTGATGGGTATGAGTAAAAGAATGGAATGCACCTTTCACCATCACATCCACAAATTTCGTTGGTTTCTTCAAATAGGTTACTTTCGCTGTTAACTTTTGTTTTATACCGAAGTGAGTTGCTTCCCACGTAACATGATCGCCTTCTTCTAATAACCCTTGTGTAACACCGCCAACTGCTTTCTCCTTTGTTCTTGTTGTGGTCTTCGTATGTATTTCTACATCTCTAGCTAGATCAAAGCAAATATCTATTGGAGCTTGTATAAAAATTTCGTGCCGAATAATGGGCATTTACATCACCACTCCAATCATTTCATATTCTGTTCCTACTCCACTCAAGTGCTCTTTTCTCCAAATTTTTCACGAACTCATGTTTACCATTGCTGTATGCTTCAATGTCTTTTGGAAACTCTTTCGCAAGGTGTTCCTTCAACTTTCCATATGCTATCTTCTCATTTTCATGAGCTCTCAAATAATCACGAACTGCTAAATGGCGTTCAATTTCGTTTGTATTGTCATACTGAAAAACATGGATTTGGTGTGTGCGGTTTTCTCCACCTTTTCGGAAATAACGTCTTCCTTTCATGCCAAACTCCCCGAGTGGTTCGTAACCAATTTCAACCATGCTTTTATTGAAATTATCAACTTTCTCCATGTCCTTTACTATTGGCATCATATCGATGATCGGCTTCGCTTTTAAATTTGGGATTGCTGTACTGCCGATATGATGAATTCCAACAAGTTCCTCCTTAAAAATCCCCTTTACTAAGGCAGCTTCTGTTTCAAATAATTGTTTCCAATTTTGATCGTAATCTATCACAACAATATTCATAGCACGATTAATAATAACCATTCACCCCCTAGAACTAATCATGCAATCCTTTTCCGGCGAGAATTTGCTCCATATATTTTTCAATTCTCGACTCTCGCGTCTTGGATTGCTTCGCTTTGGAAAAATAGATTACATATGCTCTTTGCCGACCTAGTGTTAAAGCTTCAAAAGCAGTTTTCAAATCTGGATATTCGTCGAATTTCTGAAGCAATTCCACTGGAATCTCTAATTCCTCTTTCTTATCAACATTCACTTCCACATTCGCTTTTTCTACTGCTTCATTAATGTAATCTTTTATTATAGACTCTAGCTGAACTACCTCTTCTGTATTCGTAAAACGAATCTGACGTTGAGTTTGTGAATTTTCTCCAGGTTTGACTAGAATATTGTTCACATCAGTTATCAAGATTCCCTTAAAAAACATCAGCGCAAAGTATTCCTTAAATGGTTGCATGATGGCGATATTATTGTTTTGAAACGTATAACATGGTTTATTCCATTTCAATTCTTCCGTAAGTCCGCATTCTAAAATGATTTCTCGTAGCTGCGTCATTTCTTCCTGCCACTTAGTCGTCTTATTTAAAAATTCATCAATTTTAGGATTCATTTTGTTTTTTGTCATGATGCATATCTTCACTTTCTTTTATTTTTTTCAAATACAATATTGTAGTACTTCCCATTCATCATAGCTAACTGCATCTATATCTAAATTCTTTGTTCTTATCCATTCAAATGCCTTCAGCACCAATGGTGAAGCATTATTAATATGAACATCAGACTCCGAAACCCATACAGCTCCAAGCGAATCTTGCCCCTCAAATTGTTCCGGCACGATGATTTCTCCACCTACTATTTTCACCATGTAATAAACTGCTATATGATGGACATGTGTAAATTCCTTCCATAACCAAGGGAGTGTAAAGTCGATCACTCCAATATTATCTTCAATTTTAATAGCAAGCCCAGTTTCTTCTAGAAATTCACGTTTCATTGCATTCGCTAATGACTCCCCTTCTTCTAAGCTACCTCCAGGAAGGTCATATCTATTTATATAAGGGCCACCGTTTTTATGAATTACTAACAGTTTATCATCTTGTATGCAAACACCATAAACCCCAAATGCTCTATGAAATTTTTTAGTCATATCATTCTCCTTTTCTTACTTTAATTCGCTATTTTCAAAGATAAACCTGCATTTTTGGGCAGATATTTAGCTAACAAAAAACTTATTTCGCTTAATCCCGCTCTATAAAAAGAGTTTATGCGTTCTAACTTTTTCACCATCTAGACCTCTTTATCGTTCATTTATACATAAACAGATCTCAGCAAAATTATACCTGACAATATACCTTGACAGACATAGTAATATGTATTACGTTATACTAAAGGAGGTGAGTTTGTGGGCGAACAAAAATTGAACTCCGACTTACTCCGGGGGCATGCAGACACCATGATATTAAAGCTCCTACTAGACGGAGATAAATACGGTTATGAAATTAGTAAGCTTATACGAGTAAATTCTGATGAGCAATTTGAGTTAAAGGAAGCAACCATGTATTCCAGTCTTAAGCGACTTGAAAAAGAAGGGGATATTGAATCTTATTGGGGGGATGCGACTCAAGGCGGAAGGCGCAAATATTATAAGATTTCACCATCTGGAGTACAGACATATAAACAAAATAAAGAAAATTGGGAGCAAGCAAAAATTATATTAGATCGATTGCTATAAGGGAGGATAATAAAGGATGATCCAACAATTAGAGGAGCATGTGCATACTATTTTCACACCTTATTTACATGTGACTGCAGCTCAAGAACTTCAAGAAGAACTTTTACAAAACCTAAAAGAAAAATACAATGATTATAAGCAACAAGGTTTAAACGATAAAGAAGCCTATGATTTTACAATTAATTCTATTGGTGAAGTTTCCGAGCTCGTAGAATCTATTCATGACCACATTAACGAGGCGAAGCAGAATGGAAGTGTGAATATTCCTGATGAAATTGCCCCCAATTCTAGATTCCATTCCACTACACTACGTAACGAAAATTTTACTTCGATGGATTTAGAGGGTACCACATTTTCACATTCTGATTTAACTGATAGTACATTCACTTCCAGTGATTTAGAAAACTGTACATTTGAAAATGTTAATTTTACCAGCTCATCTTTTGTAAGCTCTGATCTACAAAACGTAGTATTTAAAGATTGTATATTTAATAGCGTGAATTTTACTAGTTGTGATTTGGATAGCGTTATCATTGATGGAGGAACATTTAATCAGGTTACATTTAACTCTTGTTGTTTTGATAATACAAAGTTTCATCATGTAATACTTAATAACGTTCAATTTAATGATTCAGATGTAAATGACATTGAATTGGAAGGCGTAAGTGTAGATAAGATAACATACGACTTTCTAAGTGATGCAAACGTAAACCTTAGTAAGGTTACATTAAAGTCGATATAGTTTTTGTGATGTTGAAATATTCCAAGGTTTCTACTAATCTACGCTGATTGGATTCCTGACAATTTCCCATATGACAGGAATCCTTTGTATCCTGAATCTCCAAACAAATCCTGAGTATTTATTTGAATGCATTCACCCAGCGATTTAGATCCTTTATAATATTTAAAGCCCACTGTACTTCATCGAGCATATTCGCTGCATGGCGTTGTGCAGCTTCTTCATCATCCAATAAGGCAATCCAGCCTCCGATTGACCATAGTGGTTGTCGCGCCATTGCGATTGGAAGTGCAGCTCTTTCAGTTTTTGATAAATGGTTGTTCAACCCTTCATCGTAAGCATCCACGAGTCGACGTAATTTATCTAAACGCTTATCTGTGATTGGTTCTGCGGAACAATCATAGAAGTACAAAATAAGAGCAAGATCATCAATCCGAGCACGTTCTCCCATATAATCAAAATCATTTACTAGGACAATTCGTCCATCTTTAAAAAACACATTATTATCCCAGTAATCCCCATGGACAATTTGCTTAGGCAATAAAGGAATGTCCGTTGTAATTACACTTTGCGCCAACAGCTCTGCTGCATCTGCTAGTTTTGTATTTTCAGATGATTGATTCCATCTCCGTATCCTATTTATCCCTTTCCATGTCATATTCATTACATTTTCTGGGTCAATATAATTAGCAAAACGGGGAGTTTTTCCATCTGGACTACACTCGATATTTTGAAGAATGCTATGGATTCGTCCTAACAGAGGAAGACCCTTCATAAGATACTTCCATGAATTCATGTGTTCATCACTTTCTACATATCTCTCTACCTCCACGAGCCGATGTTCAAAAACTACCCATGAATGTCCTGATTGAGTAAGCTCGACTTCTGAAACGGGTATTCCCTGCATATGAAGTGTATGACGAACAAGATTAATATCAGCTAATCTTGCAGCATTTACATATGGTCGGTACACTCGGATGACAAAGCGGTCACTGTTATGTATAGCGAGGAGATTTAAACAGGAAGACCCACCAAGATCTTTGATTATTTTCAAATGTGGGAACCCATATGAGTTTCGGACAATATGAAGTAGTTCTTCGGATGGAATTGCGCGTAAACCACGTGCTCCATTACCAGCATTATCATTTAATCTCGATTGCTCATACATTATATCGCCACCTATTTTTAGCTTTCACTTGTAGTTAGGATTTCGGCTAGAATTCTACATAGAAAGGATGTGTACTCTCATCTAAACAATGCTCAATTCTCTGCCTGAAGTTTTTCCAAGTAACCATTTCCAATGCTTGCTCTATTGGAAAAAATCCTACTTCCAAACTTTCCGAACTTGTCGTTGGTACTCCTCCAATTGGTTTCGCCAGGAATAATGTATTACATATACTTCTGTCTACATTTTGATAGATTCCACAAAATTTTGTAATTTCTACATCAATCCCTGATTCTTCCTTTGTTTCTCTAATTGCGGCTTCTTTCAACGATTCTCCTTCTTCTACTTGTCCACCTGGCATTTCCCAACCTCTTCTAGGTCCTTTGATCAATAATAATTCGTCCTTATCATTCACAACAATTGTTGCCGCTGAAACAATATGTTTAGGTATTTTCATATCTTTTCCCCCAAATATAGTTCATATATATCTACAATTCGGCAGAAGTACCTTTTCCCCTGCATAATTAATAAATTCACTCCAACGCAAATAAGCGACAATCTTTAATAGATTATCGCTTAGGCAAAAAAATATTGGCAGTTATCATACTAGTTTATACATGAGCATCAGGAGATTTATCTGCTACAACATTCAATATAACATTATGTTCGAGTAGTGCCTTTAGAGCGCACAGTACCATCGTGTATCCTCCCATTGAATCAATTGCATAGCTGACGATCTCATCTCCGTTTCCTGGAAAATCAAAATTGGTAATCGAAACAAAAGTTTCCTCTTCACCTCTAGGCGTAAATATCCATTCTGTTTTCGTATTATCAGATGATTGAATCCTAATCAATTTGTTTTGCTCGACTTTTTCTACTAGAAGATCATCCGAAACACCATACATTTCCCATTCCCACTTAATCTGCTTTCCTTCTTCTAATCTTCCACTACTCTTTGTGAACCAAAAATTCGTCGAAATTTCCGGATTAATGAATGCTTCAAATACTTCCTCAACAGGTCTCCGTATAAGCATCTCTGCTTTTACAACTGGCTTTTTATTAAGTGTAAGCATTTTGTTCTCCTTTCACCTTTTAAAACTGCTCTACCTTGGTCTATTTTAATTTACTTTATAAGCATATCTCACGCATTAAGCAATTAAACACAAAAATCCTGAATTCAAAAAGATAAAATCAGGATTTTTGTATTTAACGGGATGCTTTCGGTGGCTGGCACACGTCACATTTCCGTTGGTTATTTTCTTTAAATTTTTTAAATGTCTTCTCAAAATTAGTACCACACGCACATTTAAATAATAACTTCTGAGAAAAACCATGGTACTCTGTCGTTAGTAACGTACTATCCGAATTTTTCTCCACAAATTCTTTTATTTTCTCGATTGTCCATCTTTTATTCATTCTTATACCACTCCATATGCTTTAAAAGTACAAGCTTTTTTCACTTAGTATTTTCTTTAGCTTCTTATTGTAACACGTGATAGGACTCAATGAAATAGAACTGTCATCATTGTTATATACAGATACTCAGCATCATGATCAACTTTTATTTATATTTTGTAAATTCAATCAATTTATGAATCTATTTAATTTATCATTCGTAAGATAGTGAATAGCCACTGTACTTATGTTAATTAGGAGGAAATCCGATGAAAGCAGTAGTTAGTAAAAAGTATGGTTCACCTGAAGTTCTTGAAACAACAGAAGTAGAAAGACCAAGCGTTTTAGATGGGCAAGTCTTGGTAAAAGTTCATGCCGCCTCCTTAAATTTTAGTAACGTTGTTTTATTAAGAGGGGAGCCATTTTTAGCTCGCTTCGCTTTTGGATTAAGGAAACCAAAATACTCCATTCCAGGAAGTGACATTGCTGGCGTTGTGGAGGAAATTGGCAATAATGTTACCCAATTTCAAATAGGCGATAAGGTGTTTGGCGATCTCTCTGGTTGTGGTTGGGGAGGTTTCGCAGAATATGTTTCTGTTTCAGAAAAAGCATTAGCTCTTATGCCACGCAATATCTCCTATGAGGAAGCTGCAGCTGCACCCATGGCGAGTGTCACCGCCTTACAAGCCTTACGTGATAAGGGGAAACTTACATCCGGACAAAAGGTTTTAATTTACGGAGCATCTGGAGGAGTTGGTACCTACGCTGTGCAAATAGCTAAATCCCTAGGAGGAGAAGTTACAGGTGTATGTAGTACCAAAAATGTAGAGATTCTGAAATCTCTTGGAGTTGACCACGTAATTGATTATAAAAAAGACGACTTCACACAAACCTCTCAACGATATGATGTAATTCTCGCTGTCAATGGATCCATCCCGCTTTCGGCATATAAAAAACTACTAAAAAAGAATGGTAACTTTGTCCTTGTTGGCGGTGGTTCTACAGCACAATTATTTCAAACTATGTTTCTAGGTCCCTTTATTTCAATGAGCGGGAAGAAACTGAATAACTTCCTCCATTGACCAAGCCAGAAAGATCTTGTTTATGTAAAAGAATTATTAGAATCTGGTAAAGTAAAATCTGTTATAGATAAGACCTATGAATTATCGAATATACAACAAGCTTTCCATTATTTCGAAGAAGGGCACGCTCAAGGGAAAGTTGTGATTACGATATAAATATGTACCTACCAATATATAATCTTCTTTTTGGGAATCATTCAGCGGCTTTGATTCCCTTCTGAAGGGATTTTTCTACTTCTTGGGAATCATACTGCGGTTTTGATTCCCTCCTGAAAAGATTTCTCCTTCTCGGGAATCATACACCGCCTTTGATTCTTCTATATCTCACATCACCATACGTAAGATACGATCTACCCATTCTGGATTTTCCGCTATCCCTAGTTTTTCACATAAACTTTTATGAACTCGTTTAAACTCCGGGAACATACTTTGCATCACATGTGTAATTTGAGTTGGATCGCGGCTGCTATCCCATTTTTCTAAAAGCAACAATTGCGAGTCTGATAGTTTACTTCTATTCCCCTCTAATTTTGCCCAATCACCAAATGTGTTTGGTTGAATACCTGCATCCATATACCAAGCAGTCACCATCGATAACCGCATATTATCTAGACAGTGGAGAGCATAATATAATTCATTTCTCATCACTCTCCGATAAACTTCATGCGCATAAGCAAAGAATTTTGTTCTCCAAATCTCCACTTCTTCCATTGTTGGCTTATACATCAACTTCATTGATTTCTCTAACGCATCGTTCACTAATCCAGTACTATCGTGAACAATATTGATATTTTGTAGCCAGATGGAAGGTTGAATATCTGTTATTTTATAATAAAAGCTATCTACTTTAATAAATGAGTCATAGTGAGCAATACTGTATGAAGTCCATGGGAAATCCTCGAAATATAGTACGTTTCCCCAATTACGAGCTCGTTGTTTTTTATGCAAACGATAGTCTTCGAAGCATTCATCCTTCACAACAATTCGTAAATCAATGTCTGAAAACAAATCCGTGTTTTGATTTCCTATTGAACCTCCATAATAAATAGCTAATACGTTAGGATCATGAATCAAATCTTGTTCAATTGCAGCTTTTATTCTTTGCCTATGTTTCGGAATCTGTAAATCTCTTTCTTTATGGTTAGATACTAATCCCACACATTGTAAACCAGCTCCTTTGTCTTGATTACGTTTGTACTAAAACTTCGCTACATAAGAGAAAATCCCTGCCTCACACAGTAAAAAGGCGTTAACCCTATTGGATTAACGCCTAAAATCATCACATTTCAGCCTCTATGCGAGCATTTTCAACTTCATCACCTGTAATTTGAAGGAATATGCTCTTATTCTTCTCTAATTGAACCGGAATTTTTTTATTGATTGGAGTAGTGTCCCCATTCTCTAATTGAATCGCCACTCCCATTTGTGCTTCCCCATCTAAAACAAAATCGTCTTCATGAAATTCGAAACTAAGCCAATCTTCTTTCTGTATCTTTTCAAAATTCGCATACACCGTTGTTTGCGAGTGATTCAGCAAATCTACTCGCAAGCCATAGAAATCAAAATTTGCATTGTTCTTAATATTGATGACCAACATATTTTCTTTCGGCTCCATTGGTTTACTCGGACTATATGGACGGTCCATACAAGCTGATAACAAAATCATAAGTAACACCATAGTAAAAGAAAGTTTTTTCATGATTCTATTCCTTTCCTAGCGTATTATCTAAATGCCTAAATTCTAATTTATTTTTCTGTTTCACAAGCTTCAATGTTGCTACAATTAGAAAGCTAACGATTACAAGTAATACCCAAGAACTCACTTTCCCTATGTGCACTAGTTGCCATGTATCGGCTTGATTTGGATATTGCCATGCACCAAAAAAAGTGGCAATATTTTCTGCTATCCAAACGAAAAAGCCAATAAGTACGAATGAAAGTGCGATTGGCATGCGATAAGTAATTCCGTTAACTTCATACTTAACCCAAGATTTCCAAAAGACTATCAGGACAAGTCCCGCTAGCCAATAACGTATATCAATCCAAAAGTGGTGAGTAAAAAAATTCAAATATATAGCTGCTGCAAGAGGTACAACTAAAATAAAAGGTGGCCATTTTACTAATTCTACATGTAACCTTCTCCAAGCCTGACAAAGATAACTTGCTACACTTGCATACATGAATCCACTATACAAAGGAACTCCAAAGATTTTCATATATCCTTCTTCTGGATAAGACCATGATCCCATATGGACTTTAAAAATTTCGAGTCCTAGCCCAATGAGGTGGAATAAAGTGATTACTTTTAATTCGTCGCGTGTTTCAAGACCGGATTTCAACATCCACCATTGCATTAACAAAAAGATTATTAGCAACCAATCATATCGCGGTAAGAATGGAAGTGGAATCATCTTCGTAATAGCCAAGGAAGCAAATACGACGACTGGAAATATACATGATAATGCTTGCTCCCAACCAAAATGAAAAAGTTGTAGGATTCTTTTGACAATAGGATTGGAAGTAAGTCTCACTTCGTTTTGAATAGTTGAAGTCATAGGTACACTCCTTATTTTCTTCATCATCGTAATAAATCAACATTCCTGCAGGGAATAACAATTAGTCATCTACTTCCGCTCGGTATTCGAGGATATCCCCTGGTTGACAATCTAACGCCTTACAAATAGCGGCGAGGGTTGACAATCGGATTGCTTTTGCCTTCCCATTCTTTAAGATAGAAAGATTAGCCATTGTAATCCCTACTTTTTCCGATAGCTCCGTGACACTCATTTTCCTTTTTGCCAACATCACATCAATATTTATAATAATCCCCATTGTTATCACCTCTAGACCGTTAAATCATTTTCAATTTTGAAGTTAATTGCTTCTTGTAAAAGCTTTTGGAGAACTGCAGCAAAGACCGCGATTACGATGGAAGCAAAAATAGGAACCATTCCGACAATGACAAGACCTGGCGCATCGTCTAGTTGTGCTAAAAGAAATACGAATGGCAAAATTACCGTATACAAACTACCGATGATAATTGCACAGACTTTAATATTTTTCAGGTGTTTTACTGACCGTTCTGAAAATGCCTCGTTTCTGTCAATGTAATTTAACAGCTTAAAGGCCTGATATAGTGCCACAAAGAAAGGAATAACGGAAGTAAACAAACCAATTACAATCGGATAGAGTATGTGAGCATAATCTGGATTTGCCGGATTTTTCACCACATCAACTAAAAGTAATATACTTAATGCTAAAACTGATACTCCCATAAGAAAAACTGCTATTTTTAAAAAGAGTGTTGAACCATGTTTCATAAAAAGCACCTCATCAAATTATTTTCATATTGATTATAACAACATATTTATCGTTTTACAATAAATAAATATTCTTTTTAGATATATAATTGCTCTTAAGCAATAAAAAAGGAGCATTCCTAATGGTTAGAAATGCTCCTTACATATGCAGTTTTAGTGCCTTTTATTTCATGAATTGGCTTCTTTCCTCCCTCTATAAAGTAATACAATGATTGCTACAAGGATTGCGACAATAACTACTCCAATAACAGGAATTATGTATTTTGTCACTATATTCATCCAATGAAAAGGTGCTTCATGAACAAAAACTGCCTTTTTCCATTGATTATCATCCACTTCTACAGCGATTGCCTCTTCATTAGAGATTCCTTTTATTTCAAAATATTTTGTACCTCTTGGATATGCATTTGAAGCATCACCATAGTACCTTCCACTCATGTCATTCGGTTTCGTTTTGACCTTACCAATCTTCTTTCCAATTTCATCCTCTATTACGGATTCATCTAACACCTTATATACATTTCCATTCCAAACAACAAATGGATACGCCCAACTTAGGGCAACTACAGTGGTTGAAGAGATAAAAAATAGTAACACAAGCAATAATGCCGTTTTTTTCATCATTATTCCCTCCAATAAAAAAGGTATCACAACCTTTCTCTATATCTTATTTCTTCATATAGTTAAATTGTCCTCTAATTTAAGACACTTCGTTTTCATATTATATATAGCAGTATCTGCTGTTATGACTTCATCTGTTCGTTAAACATTTTTTTCCTTAAGATTTCATCCACTATCCAAAATAGGAAAGCAGATATGAATGTTATAAGAACAAATAGTAAATGCTCAAAAATGTAAGATAACACTAACCCAATTATTAGACCAAAGATAACATGAAACAAAAATGAATTTTTATATCGTTGTTTTTCATTTACATATTTTGTTTTATAGTCAGATAAAATAGATACAGGTATTCCTAAAAATAGGATAAACGGAGCCGTGCCTATAAGAAGAAGACCAAATCCAGCAAATAACGTTTCATAACCATCCACTATTACTACAAAAAAGTTAAGAATTAATCCAGTTAAGAGAGTAGTTAATACAAAACCTAGAAGCTTCCTTAAAACCATCAAATCCCTCCATAAAATTAATATTAAATGCCTTTCAATATCATAAAATTCCATTTACATATTCTAGCTTTCTCTAAAATAAAAAGGTGCACACATCCCGAATGGTTGTATGCACCTGTTTTTCTTATGCTAATCTACCTTCATCTTCACCGCTCTAGTAGCAATGAATGTTTTAATATGTTTATCTATTATCCTCGTTCCACCGAAATCATCTTCATAAAAGCCTGTTATGACAAAACCCGCATCGATTTGGCCTTGGATTTGGTCCTCCAAAGTATGAGCATATTCAATTGTTTGCTCAGAATCCAGATGGTTTTGCACCTCATCTGCTGGCAAATGATCCAATGTCGAAGATGGAATCGAGTGCTTCACTTCAAGAATACCTTTTTCCTCCAACGTTTCATCAAAAAGCCATAATAGTGGATTTGTAAAACCAGAAATTAATATCCCTTTATTTTTTAATACACGGGCTGCTTCTTTCCAAACAGGAAGAACATCTTGTACAAATAAATTTGAGACAGGATGAATAATCATATCAAAATATTCATCTTCAAACATATTAAGATCTGCCATGTCGCCAAAGACCGTTTTTACTGTTAATCCCTCGCGTTCTGCAACCATTTCATCTTGTTGCAATTGTTTCTTCGATAAATCAATCACCGTTACATCTGCTCCTGCTGCTGCAAGAACCGGACCTTGTTGTCCCCCACCAGATGCTAAACAAAGAATTTTCACTCCATCTAAAGATGTCGGAAACCAATCTCTTGGAACAGGTTTTTTAGTCGTTAGGTAAATCTCCCAGTCCCCACGTTTACTTCTTTCAATAATTTCACTGTTTACAGGTAGAGTATACGCTGATCCCTCTTCCACTTTCTTATCCCAAGCAATGCTGTTATGCATTTTTGTATCCATAGCACATCCTCCAATCTAGTGCTGCCTAATTAATTTAAATGAATGGTTGAATTTCTGATATGTTAATATACTTACTAGGAACTGTTACTCCTTGGTGTTTACGCAAAAATTGGACAACTGGAGCAATATGTCCACCTTTATAATCCTTTACTTCAATATAAGAATTGACATAACCTTGTGTAGTTTCGTACCCTGTACTGCAATCGTATCCTAGTTGCAATGGGGAAGTTCCTTTCATACCTAAGTGTTTACATTCCAATATATGGGCATAATCCGCGATATAATCATTTGCAAACTCTACTGGAATCTCAATACGTAAGAGCACATTACCTACATATTGTTTAACTAGCTCCATCCCCAAATCACCAAAATAAATATGGTCTTTTAGCCATCTGGGGAATGGTTCCAGAAATCCCTCAACTAAATAGCAGTCTTTAAATTCCTCAGGAGGTTTTGGACAAGCAACTGGCCGGTATGCATAAAGTCCATCATTCAAAACTTGGTCGAGCCTTTCCTCCCTTGTGTAATGATAAAAAACAAAATTCCTGTTTTGTGTATACTCGATTTTATGGTGATCTATTTTATATCCTTTATCCCTTAGATATACCCCTCTATTTAATAGAAGTTCATCAGCTAACCTTGCCTTTATCACAAAGATTACCCCTCACTTCCTCAACTTACATATATAAAAAGGATATTCCGGAAACTCATCATATAAGTCTTGTTTTTCTAACGTATAATTTGTATTGCTTATGTATTCCTGAAGCATTTCAATAGGCGAGTATTTTATATTTGCCATGAACATGATATATCCACCCCGTTTTAATAAGCGAAAACATGCATCTAGACATCTAGTAAATTCACCTACCTCGTTAATAGCGGAACCAATCAGGGTGATAAGATCAAATTCTTCCTTTGGTAAACTAGGGTCAAAGATGCTTTTACAGATAATAGTAGCTGGATTAGGATGTCCTTCTCGCTTTTGACGATAGGTAAATAATTCACATATTTCCTCGTCGATTTCAAT
Organism: Lederbergia graminis; assembly: GCF_042655485.1. Taxonomy (NCBI): domain Bacteria; kingdom Bacillati; phylum Bacillota; class Bacilli; order Caryophanales; family Bacillaceae; genus Lederbergia; species Lederbergia graminis. Next base: position 136,100 of record NZ_JBHSMC010000003.1, on the reverse strand, counting down.
GGAAGTTAATTGTCCTCTACCGTTTAACCAGTAGCCTAGATAATCGTCCCAATCACCAGTACCGATGCCAACATTAAACACTTGCATTCCCTCAGTCACTGGAAATGTTTTTCTTATATAATCTCTCGTAACTACTTCTGTATGTAAACATTGTGGTGAGCTATTCCATGGACCAGCTTCCGGGCTTTTCATGTCTAGATAAAATTGTAATAGTTTAGCGTCCATATCCATGATGATCCCCCTTTTGCCCTCATAATCGAAAGTGTTGTAGTTGCGTTTTAATTCTATCTATCTTTTTGCGAAGGTTACTCCTGTTGTCTGGCAGTAAAGTGATGCCTGACATTTCTGCAATTGTTTCCGCTACTTGCTCAATCGTCATATCATCTGTATGTATTTTCTTTTCAAAAACATCGTCTGATAATCCTTGCAAACACCGATCTATTTGTTGTTCGCCCCATGAATTTTTTCTTTCTCCCCTACTGCGTAATCTTTTTTTCAATGTTTCCTTCGAGGCCCAGAGGACAAAATGGTTCACGATAGTGCCATCAACTCTTAATCTACCTACAATCTCTTCAAAATATTGTGGGTTCACAATTGTCATTGGCACTATGATAATTCCATCATATTCATTGGCAATATATTTTAAGAAGGTATAATTCCCCTCTCGCCATGCACTGAAATCTTGAAAGTCATTCTTGTGAATTTCTTTCGGAAAATACTTTCTAATAAAAAACCCCACATTTTCTGGATCATAAACAAAAGAATTAGGGATTCTTCTATGTAACTCGTATGATGTTTGTGTTTTTCCTGCACCAAACGCTCCATTTACCCAAATAATCATGTTTTCACCTACACTATTAGGCTATCATTATGTGATAGCCTCCATCTCGTTTTTCAAAATTCCGTAATACACTAGGTCCTCAAATCGATTTTCTTTCATTACATGATCCCGTAAAACACCTTCTTGCTGCATCCCGATTTTTTGCAAAACCCTCCCGGAAGCTGGATTGGATGCGAAATAACGAGCAAACACTTTATGGTAGTTTTTTTCCTCAAAAGCAAATTGAACAATAGCTTGCGCAGCTTCTGTCGCGAAACCATTTCCCCAATAGGCTTCCCCTATCCAATAACCGATTTCTCCTTGATGAAACGAGTGGTTATGAGATAGGGCAACCGCTCCATAAATTTCTCCCGTTTCTTTATCGGTTACGGCAAATTCGTATGCTTTGCCTGCAATAAAATTGTCGTAATGATGCTCTATCCATGTTAAAGCATGATGAAGAGTATAAGGATATGGTAAGTACAAAGTGTTGATAAAAATATTATAGTTATTACAAAGGTTTGTAACTGCTTCAGCATCTGATTTATCAAATAGTCGAAGTAATAATCTGTTCGTCTTAATCGTTTTATTTTGTCTGTCGTATAGCAATTTCAAAACCTCCTCTTCTCTAAAACGGTGCTATTTATGTTTTCTTTTCTTCACTATCCATATATTAAAATAATACAGGATCCAATATAGGACAGGTATGAAAAACACATAATATCTTTGATTGTCTGGAAGATAGATTAATAGAATGATGCCAATAATAAGCATGAGTGGCATCATTGTATTATAAAACTTGGCTTTACTCACTTTTTATCTCCATTCTTTATTAATAGATAAATCTCATTCATCGTCTTCTCATCAATATCCCGTTCTCCGTATCTTGTTTTTTCATAGGAATCCATTAACAATTCAATCCGTTCTTTATCGTCAGGTAACAGCGATCGTAGTTCACTTAATATTTCACGTGGTGTACTTGCAGGTTGAATGGCAATACCTTGTTGGTTACTCAAGTAATTGCGATATATATAGCGTACCTTTTCTTGCATATTTAACGAATTCCAGTCCCGCTCCCGTTTAAATATTTTCCCAACGAGGTTCGCTACTTTTTCCTGCTGAGCCTTTTTCCACTCGTCCCAATCAAATACGCTTTCTTTTTCATCTGTATAATAGCCGTCTTCTTTCTGAAAATGAGCTCGATTACCTATTTGTTTTAAAAAGGCAATAAATTTTAAAAACATCCTTTTTAGCCACAGACGACTTCTTTTGATCATTAACAATAAGACAAATACTACAAGCACAATTAAGCAAATATAGACGAAATAAAGCATCACTGTTTCTAGAAATTTCATAATTGCTGATTGTTTCGCTGGTTCCTGCATACCAGGCAAAAGTGGGTTTCCTGGGGGTGATTCCATTGGAGGTATCTCACCCTCGCTAGTCGATTGGCCGAAAAGCCATTTCAAAATAGTTCTAATGGTATTCCAAATAGTATCACGAATGATGGTACCCGTTGTCAATAGAATGGCAATAATAACTGTAATGATGAATAACAAGCGATTATGTCTTTTCACACCACTGCTCACATATGGGTTTTCCTCTTTTGATAGGGAGGATGCTTTCAGTGTCTCTGTATTCGTAATGAACAACGTAATAACGACTGCAACTACTCCACATGTGGAGACGATATTTTCATATATTAATAGCCGATCGACGAAGTGAAAGATAAAGTAACAGATAAAATAAATAATAAAAGCCATTAACCATAAATAAGAAATTGGTAATAAACTATCCCAATTGCGACTTGCATACAACATTCCTCTATAAGCTACGATAGAATGCAGAATGATGAGTAGGAATAAAAAAACTAGGTTATCCGCTAACATATAGCTTGGAATAATCCCTATGATTATTGCGAGCAAAGGATAAATAGACCAATTCATTGGTAAGATATTTTTCACCATCATTCCAAATGAAAAAACTCCGAATACAATAGGAAGCCATAACATGATAGCTTCTTTTGGAAGGAGAAACGTACCTATTAAAAGGATGATAGGAAAGAATAAAAGGTATTCCACAAAACCACGCACAATGTCTAACGCTATTTTTCTGGTAAACTGCATTTCCCTTCCCCCTTCCTAACCTGCTCTTTTATATAAAACATCTTGATGGAGGGAATGAACCTCAACAGAATTTCCATTCGCCTCTAATTTCTTACAAAGCTCCTCCATCTTCTCCGTCATAATGTTGGAGATAATGAGTATATCCGTGCCTTCTATTTGTTTATCTACTTCGGCTTGGAGAAAATAGTCAAAGTACGTACTCGTACCTATTTTTAACTTCGCCATTGTTTCTAATAGATACGTCAGTTGTTGTTTTCCATTGGCTGGATCAATACTGATTGCTTGTTTGTCATCTTTATCAATGTACGAATTACATCCAAACCCAATATGGATTCCTTTGGATATGGCATATTGAGTGATGGAAGCAGCATAGGAAATCGTTTCTTCCATTGATGCTTCGTCGACAATGGGACGCCATATGTCTTCTGTTTGATTAAAGTTTAAATAAATCATAATGTGATGGTCTGCAGAAAAATCCTTTTTCGTAACTTGTAATCTATTCGTTCTTGCAGTTGATTTCCAATTAATAGAATTTAGTGGATCTCCACTCGCATAATCACGAACACCAGCTGTTAAAAATGGATCATCGATAATCCACCTTTTGGCAATCACCTCACCTAACCAACTGTGGGCAGGTAATGGTAAATCCTCTTGCTTTATAAGTGGAGGGTATACAATGATTTCTGCTGTCGAATCCACACTTGTAAATGTTTTATCAATACCAAATATATCTCCTGTTGAAAGCGAAACGGTCTGGAACTGGTAAAATCCACGTTTCGTACATGTTAGCTTCTGTCTACGAGTAACTTTTTGATACGGCATTAAGCTAAATAAAGTGCGATGAAATGCATTACTATTAATCTCATTATCTAGCGCAGCAGATTGATGAAATTGTAAGCTCGGGTCAATCTTTGATTCAAGTCGCAACCATGGAACAGGGAGCAATTTGGGATTAGAAACTTCGTCAATCATTTCTACAACTTCCCCTTCAAAAACAGCCCGTTCACTAAAAGAGCGATTATACTCGACCTTCCTTAATCCCCATTTCCCAAAGACGAAACTTTGAATACCTATCACCACAAACGTAGTAAAGATAAACCATGCGATATTCATAAATTATGAGAGTCCTTTCCCAGATAATTCTTCTGTAGGAACCCGGACATCTTTGATAATTCCGTCTAAAATTGCAGCAATCTGATTTTCTCTTACTCGTTTTGCATGTGATAGGATGATTCGGTGTCCAAGTACTGGTTTCACCATTGCTTTCACATCATCTGGAGTGACAAATTCTCTTCCTTTTATTAAGGCATGAACTTGAATGGTCTTCAGCAATGCTTGGCTACCACGTGGACTAACCCCAAGTTCGATATCATCATGATTACGTGTCTTTTCAATGATATCCATTACATATTCATACATATCATCACTTATAAAAACGTGTGAATAAATTTGTTGTGCCTCTACAATTTCTTCTTTAGTTGCAACTGCCTCTAATTGATGAAGAGGATTTTTTCCCTTAAATCGCTTTAAAATAGCAATTCCTTCTTCTTTGTTGGGATAACCCATATTTATTTTTAACAAAAAACGATCTAGCTGTGCTTCTGGGAGTGGGAAAGTGCCTTGGCTTTCTAGTGGATTTTGCGTTGCGATGACTATAAACGGATTTTCTAATGTATGTGTTTCACCATCAATGGTTGTCTGTCTTTCTTCCATACATTCTAAGAGGCTCGACTGCGTTCTAGGTGTAGCTCGATTAATTTCATCCGCTAAAACGATATTAGAAAAAATTGGACCTGGTCGAAATACAAATTCAGATTCCTTCTGACTATAGAAGTTAATACCAGTTACATCAGAAGGTAGTAAATCAGGAGTAAACTGTATGCGTTTATATGTACAATCTAATGATTGTGCCAGCGATTTTGCTAATAACGTCTTCCCTGTTCCCGGAACATCCTCCAACAAAATATGTCCTGAAGAAATAAGTGCGACCATTATATGATCAATCGTTTCGTCTTTGCCAATGATGACTTGCTGAATATTTTCCTTCACTTTATCAACGAGATGTTTCACTAAATTCATTTGCACTGGGTATCTCCCCTTTTCCTCTCAAATTCAAATTCAATCGGTAATACTCTTTTACTACTACTTGTATATTGGTGATGTAAAAATCTCCTCTAGCACAAGTGCGCAAGCACCAATTAACCACACATCATCACCTAAATCTGAAATATGGACATTTATTTTTTTCTCATAACCGGAAAAGAAATTATTTTCTACCTCTTGTAATATCCCATCCTTCACATATGGCATTCCTCTGAGCCCTTCACCTCCAAGTATGATTGCTTCTGGGTTTAAAAAGTTAATGACACTTTTCAGCCCTACTCCTAGATTTTTCCCCTGTTTTATAAGGAGTTGTTGAATATCTTTGTTCCCATTTTCTGCCGCAACATAGAGTGTATCTATATTAATTGAATCAACATCTGTATTGGCAAGATGTAAATCTGCTGCCTCTTGAATAAGATATTGATCAGAAGTATACATTTCTAGACATCCGTTTTGGCCACAGTAACAGCGCTTTCCATTTCTTTCTATTATCATATGTCCAAATTCACCAGCACCACCGTAATTTCCACGGAATAACGTTCTATTAATGACAATTCCAGCTCCAATACCAACCCCAAAAGTGACTCCGATGTAGTGGTTATACACTTTACCAACTCCATCCCAAAGGTGGGCCAAAGAGAAAACGTTTGCATCATTATCTATCAAAACAGGAACATTAAAATGTTTTTCTAATGGTTGAAAATCAATATCCTTCCAATTAAGAATAGGAGAATAATCAAGGATTTTTTTAGAAGGATTTACTATTCCTGAAATGGCAATTCCAATCCCATTTAGTTTTTGTTCCTTGTCCAGAGTGCTTAATAAACTTTCCATTTTATCGATTATTTTACTCAACATTGCTTTTTTTGTAATATTCCCTTCTAAATCAAAGGAAATTTTCCGCATAATTTTCGCATTAAAATCCGCAATCGCCATAATAATTTGCTTTGGCTCAATTTTTATTCCAATAACGGAACCAATATTCTCATTAAATTTTAATAGGATTGGTTTCCTGCCACCATTAGATGATCCTGCTCCTACTTCATTTACATATGATTCCGATATTAATGAATCTACAATGTTAGTAATGGTAGATAAACCTAGGTTTGTATTTTTAGCAAGGGTTGTACGTGAAATGGGCCCATTTAGGCGAATTTGATTAATTACAAGTGATCTATTTAATTCCTTTATTAGGTCTTTATTTCCTTTACGTAATTGTTTAGTCATTCATCTTTCTCCTAGACTATATTTTCCCTATCTTGCTGTAAGAATCTTCAATAATATTATTATAATAACATACTAACGAAATAATCCCCATCATTGAAATGGGGATTATCATCATACTAAGACGGTAGGTAATTACTTCACTTTATAAGTTCAATGGAGTTAAGTGGTCCTTCGTAAAGTCCACCGCCTCCAGTACCGTCAAATACGCGTATACTAATTATATTCTCTTCACCAAATTTTATAGCAGAAGCAGGGATTACATATTCCCGTACTTTTTCCCATGCCGTTTCCATGCCTTCCCCATTATTTCCAGAAGGAAAGACCCCGGATTGACCAATTTTCTCTCCATTAAAATAAGTTACATCAACATCATCAATTTTTCCTAGGGTTATCTTTAATGAATACCCGTTCCACTCTATTGGAATATGGATTTTTTTCCGATACCAACCATATACATTATCAGCTGTATACTGGGAATGAGTTTCCCAAGATGAAGGCAGTGTTACCGAAGACCAGTCACTATCATCAAACTCCATATCTTTCCACTTTGGAGCGTCCCCTTGTTTAAACAACCAATTTCCGGACAAGTTAATCACTGGTAATGCAACAATAACAGGCTCGTGATTGCCAATAGAAACTTCATAGATGCCTATATCTGTAGGAAGTTTATATGAAAACCTTACTGTTTTTGTTCCTCCCCCTGCTTTTGCATGCACTTCTACGGTTTGCGTTTCTACTTGTTCTCCATTAATGTATAAGGGAACATCGACAGAGCCAGTTGAACTGCCAAGATTTTTTACTGTAGCCGTAGCAATGATCGTATTGGATGCGGCCTCCAATTGGAAATCACTATATTCAAATGATGGTTCTTTCTCCGTAACTTTGATGTTTTTGATTTCGTTATTAATTTTTATGGAGTAATCCCCTAACTCAAAGAGTTTATCATAGATTAATTGCACTTCTTTTTGAGTTTGAGGTGCAATTCTAATAGTCTCCTCTACAACGGTTTCATCATCTATTTGCATTTCTACCTTTTTGCTAGCTAAAACATTTCCATCGTTTTCAACGGTAATGTGAATATCTAGTACATCATTGGCTTGTATAGTTGTTGGTAATTCAGTGAAAGTGATCTTTACATTAGGTCGTGAATACTGCGGAATTACAGCTTGTTCCTCCTCTGTAGCGGGGTAAATTCTAACAGCTTGCCCTCCCCCAGCAGCAAGAGAAGCAATTAGTGTATCTTCACTATTCACTATTACTTTTGTCAGATCAACTGGAGTAGGATTCTTTGCCCAGTGTGCCTCTTCACCATCGGAGTAAATTTCCGCAACATATTGCTGGTCGTTTTCCAAGAAGCCGAGTGGAATCGTTATTTCCCTTGTCTCTTCATCTGTGATACTACCAATATACCACTCTTCGCCACTACGACGGACAATCGTTACATAATTACCAATCTCGGCATTCGGTACGATAATATCATCCCAGGTCACAGGGACATCTTTAATAAATTTAAATTCTGGTAAAATTTCACCTTGTGCATCCAAATAGTTTTCTGGTAGGTCTGTAACCATCTGAGCGCCGCTTGTGATAATTACATATAGTGCTAGCTGTTGGGCTCGAGTCGAAGGAACACGTTCCTCCCTGCCCGCGATTTCTACATCAAAAATACCTGGTGTGTAATCGATTGGTCCTGCCATCATCCTTGTAAATGGCAAGGTTGTTAGATGTGAAAGATAATGCCCTGCACTCCAAGCATTATACTCCATTCCCATCACACCTTCGCTACTTACCCAATTCGGGTATGTACGGACTAAACCAGTACTTTTAATCGGCTCATGAATATTCAGCATTATTTTATGCTCGGCAGCTTTTTTTATCGTGTGCAGGTAATGGTTTACCATATATTGACCGTGGTGATGGTATCCTTCTGGATTTTTCATACCATAATCGGCAACATAGCCACTTTTTATTGCACTTATTCCTAAGTTTTCATAGAGTGAGTAAGCTTCATCCATTTGCGTTTCATAATTGATGATATCCCCAGATGTTTCGTTGTGAGCAATATAATGAACACCGCGCTCTTTTCCATATTGAACTACTTCTTCTAAATCAAAATCCGGATATGCCTTCGTAAAATCGAATAAATGGCCATTATCCATCCAATTACCGTCCCAGCCAATATTCCAACCTTCCACAAGTAGTCCTATGTCTTGCTGTTTGCTATCTAAGTACTGATGGGCAAAATCAATATATCTCTTAGCATTTTCGGTTGTAGCACCATGCTTATCTCCAGATGCCCAAGTTGACTTATCGATATGCATTTCCCACCATATACCGACATACTTCATTGGTGTGATCCAGGATGTATCCGCCAATACATTGGGATCATTAAGATTTTCTATCAAATCCGATTCTACTAATGCTCCTGCATTCTCTCCGATTTGAATCGTTCTCCATGGCGTAATGACAGGATAGGATTCTTTTATAACTTTCACCTCACTATTTGGCCAAGGAGCCAAAATAGATGTTAGTGTGTTTTTCCCGCTCCTTTTTAATGCCATTCCTGCATAATCAACAAGTGCAGCTTCATGAATAGTTATATGAATGCCCTCTGGTGTTTTCATAGTGAATGGAGTGTGAACCTCAAATACCTCATTTAATGGAGTTTGCTCATAATTATATTCATAGCTATCCCAGTCCTTTGGAATCCACCAGGATGTATTATTATCGGCTAATTTGAATTCTGTGTCTTCCGAGGTAATTTGTAGTACCCCACTTAGGTTTTCCTGCTTTGGTAGTATGTATCTAAAACCGACACCATCATTAAACACTCTGAATTCTACATCCATTTTTCGGTTTGGTGTATCCTTTTCCTGCAAATGGACCGTTAATTGTTTATAATGATTTTCAACAGATTGCTTTTCTCCCCATACCGGCTCCCATGTTTCTTCAAATTCTTCTATAGATGTATTTATTATTTCAAAATTTTGCTGAAGCGGTTCCTGATTTCTTAATTGAAAACCTAACTGAGAGGGTTCAATTACATTTGTTCCATTAAAGGAAACTTCATATTGCGGGGTTCCATTACTTGAAAGTCTAAATATTAAACCTACTTTTCCGTCTGGTGAATGGACTAGTTCTTCCGTGCTAACTGTTGATTTCTCCATAGCATCTGTCTCTTTTTTCTTATCAAATGTAAATTTATATATACCTAGACTGATAAGTAATAACACTATACATATAGACAGTATAGTAATAATCATTCTTCTTTGTATCACTTCGCTCCTCCCCCTTTCCCACGTGTATAAAAGTGCTTACATAAATTATAGTCCACAAGGTTTTGAAGGAATATGACTGAAGCCATATATAGTAAATTCAGACACTGTCCTGTTAATAAACTTCACCATACCTCTATGAATTTCCTAAAAATAAAAAGCATCGAACGATCAATGAACTGCCCCTGTCTACCTTGACAGGGGGGCAGTTCACAATCCAATGCTTTTTATTACTTATTATTCTGCTATTAATTTTGCTTGCACAACAAGGCGGGCATCATCAAAATCATAATCACAAGTCGATAGTGTTAGTATCTTATCATCATATTCAATACTTGTATCTAATTCGTATTGTGATTTTTCTTCGACTTTTTGCAAGAACCCTTGAAACTCATCTCCATCCTTAAAATTCGGATTGATATAATTAAAATCTGTGTCTGTAATATAAACAGCGAAAATTTCCCATTTCATTTCCCTGTATAAAGTCTCAAATGTAATGGTACGATTCGCTTTATAGAAGTCCGGGTTTCTATATTTCACTAGGCCTTTAAACATCGAACCATCCTTCATATGATGACCATATATAATTGTATTCTGATCCAAATCATCAATCGAATTACGGTAATCTAAGAATAAGGCACCTGCACTGCTTTTTTCTTTTTGGAAATTGTGATCTAAGTAATAATCATTATCTTTTGCTTGGACAACAGGGTAATCAATAACAGTGTTATCAATTTTAATCCAGCCAACCGTCTCCTCATTAATTTCAAGTAATGGTTCAAAATGCTGTGATATTTCTTTATAGGCTACCGTTGACTCATCTTTTTCTTCCCGCGTTACCAAGGAATCCTCTTCAGCTTGATTTGTTTCTAGAATTATTTCTTCTTTCGTTTCATGAGCGATTGGTTCTTTATGTTGATAGAAGGTTTCTTGGATTTCTTTATTTGTATTTTTATTTTCAGCGCTTGCTACCATATACTTTCCTATATTAAAGATTGAAAAAATAAAAATCCCAATACAAAGAGATATCCCTAAATAGAAAATTATTCTTTTCAGTTCCCACTTATTATTTTTCACTATATATCCCACCTCTAGAAAAAAGATGCAGCCATTTACATTTTTATGACTGCATCTTTTTTTAGATTAATGTAACATTCTTTTTCTGTAAAAAACTAAACCAGCACAACCTGCTAACGCTAAACCTGCCAAACTAACAAATCCTGAAATTGCAGTATCGCCTGTTTTTGGGTTTTCTACAGAATTATCCGATTCGTCCTTAAGGTCAGTTCCTTCATTTTCTGATTTATCACCAGCTTTATCATCTGGTTCCTCGCCGGTTTCATCACTTGGTTCCTCACCAGTTTCATCGCCTGGTTCCTCACCAGTTTCATCGCCTGGTTCTTCGCCAGTTTCATCGCCTGGTTCTTCGCCAGTTTCATCGCCTGGTTCTTCGCCAGTTTCATCGCCTGGTTCTTCGCCAGTTTCATCGCCTGGTTCTTCGCCTGGCTCTTCACCTGGTTCATCGCCTGGCTCTTCACCTGGTTCATCGCCGGTTTCATTGCCTGGTTCTTCACCTACAATATCTGTAGTAGATGTAAGAGTTATAGAATCTACTTGAATATAAGCATCAGACTCAACTCCCTTTATTGAAATCACATCACCTGGATTTAAATCCCATGTTCCAACTTCTAAAAATTTAGCTGCTGACCAGTCCCATTGTCCTGTATAATACCATTTAATTTGTTTGCTAATATCCTCAACTGTGACTTTTAAGTGTTTTTCAGTTGTTTCACTAACATAGCGTATTGTCATGTTATATTTAGCTTTTTTAAGCTCCGCTGGAATTGTATAAGATGCTGTGACTTTTTCTAAATTAGTAATATATTGATTATCCTCATTGACAATTCCCATTCCAACCTGTTCTTCTGAATCAAATGCACCCGTTTCGGCTTCAATCGTATAACGTACATAATCTGGTATGGAGACTACTGCAGGAGCACTTGGATCATATTCAGAAACATATTTCAGGTTAACTGCATCGAGCCACCCATATGTACCATCATCTGGTGCAAGAATACTTATAACATCTCCAGCATTGAGATTTAAGTATACCTCTTGCAGTGGGTCTAATGTGATTGTTCCCAAATCAAAACCAGTATCAATACGTGAAACAGTTCCAACAGCTTCCCCATTCACTTCAATATTATAAGCTGTTCTGTTCCCAGTACTTAATATCGACAACTCATATTGCCCATCTGCAAATGAATCATGATCTCCAACAGAGAATTCAATTTTTTCTTTTGGTTGTAAATCAGCTGTTAATCCGTCGTTATTAATAACCCCATCATAATAAACTTCCCCTTCATATCTGAGTACATTATCCCCTGTTGCCGTTTTATCTTCAGCAAATACAGCTGGTGAACCTAGGGATAATATTAAGATTAGGCCTAATAATATTATTTTTATCTTCTTCATTATATCCCCCGTCTCTCCCTTAAAAATAGTTTGTCCTTACTAAAATGCAGCCACGGTTATATCCCATGACTGCAAATTTAGTAGTTATACAATTTAATTAGTTAGTAGCTTTTTTCCTATAGAAAAATAATCCAGTAAAAGCAACTAATGCCAATCCAGAAAGAACGATGTACATTGCAACACCAGTGTCACCAGTTTCAGGATTATCTACAGAACCTGCTTCCTCATTATTCTCGTCACCTTCATCTTCGACAGGTTGCTCACCAGCAGCTGAAGAAGTTAGTGTTAATGTATCAATTTGAATATACGGGTCAGTACCTTCTGTGTGTAACGTAATAACATCTCCCGGATTCACATCCCAAGTACCTGCATCTAAAACTTTTGCGTTTGCCCAATCCCAGTCACCTTCACCAGTTGGTTCCCATTTAATTTCTTTACTTGCATCGCCAACAGTAACTTTTAAATGAGCTGCCTCAGGATTTACTCCACTAATATAACGCAATGATAGTTTGTATTCTCCAGCCTCTAATTCAGCTGGGACAGTATAAGATGCTGTAATATTTTGAAAGCCACTGATAAATTCATTGTCCTCGCCTTCCACTACTGCTCCTCTTTCTACTTGATCTTCTGGATCAAACGTACCAGATTCAGCTTCAAACGTATGACTACCTTCTGCAGCTAAAGCAACACCTGAGATAGATAATAGTAACATTGTTAATACAAAAATAGAGAATAATTTCTTTTTCATTTTACGTAACCCCTTTCATTTCTTTTATTTAATGTCGTAGAAAACGTATAAATAAATACTAATTCCCTGTTTTCCCCCCTTATCATTAGATAGAAGACGATTCCAAACAATCATTCTTATAAACTAAGAAACAAAAACTTATTTCACTCAGTGAAGTAAGTAGTAGAAAGAATGGTAGTGAAACTTCTCTATCCCTTGAGTTTATAACCCCTAAACAAAAGATAGCATAATCCATTTCCACTAACAAGATAAATTGTCTATCTATTCAGAACTGCGTAACATATTGCACTAATTCAATTATATTACGTTTATTAGTGTCTTATTTACAGGAAATTACACTATCGTTCTGATTCATCTGACTATATTAAGATTGATACATGAACCACAAAAAGGACATGCCCATAACAGAGCATGCCCATTGGTACAGAATGCTAGATAAATAGTTAGTTGTTATTACCCCTCTGACTTTCTCATAAATATCATATCCCAATATTCAAGAGATGGTACAGTAAATTGAATAAAATTACCATTCTCATTTTTTCCCTTTGTAAAGGAGAGATTAGTTGCTTTCGCATCATTTAGATCAGGAGAGGCCATCCAAACAGAATCTATTTCATTTGAATAATAGTATTTTACTTCAAAGTTGGTTATTTTTGTAGGGGTTTCTTTCACACCATCATTTGCACGCCAGTCATTCCTAGAAACACCTAATAGATTTATTATGTGAATGATCTCATAATTTTCATCCTTCTTTCCGAAGGACCAAACTTTATTTGCTTGACCTAGGGAACTACTAGCATATCCAAGAAACTCGATTCTATTTGTTGTTTCTGTTTGGCCATCACGTAGTAAATTCTCATAGGCAACAATAAAGTCATATAGTTTTACAGTTCTTGCTTGTAGTTCATCGTTCATTACTAAATTTTGCGCCGGGAAATATTCATTACATAACATATTTCCATTATCACCTAATTCCATTCGTGAACCACCCGCTGCAAATACTGTTGCATTTGTGAGCATGACAGCTGCAGTATTAAAGAAGCTACCTGGATTTTTCTCCCCATAGTCATAACTCATATAAGCTGGGACAACTAACGACTTTCCACCGCTCTCCTTGCGAGACTGTTCTATTTCCTTCTTTAAGGAATAATAACTATCATATTGTAAGCCTTCACTATCATAATCCCACGGCCAAATTTCCGTATAAAGAACATCTACATCACTTTTATTTACATTTTCGATTCCTTTAGCACCAACAGGATTAAAAGCCAAGTATTTGTCCCCAATTACCTTTTTAGCTGCATTAAGAAACTCAGTGTAAGTATCCGTAACATACAAAGTTTCCCCAGCTGCATTTTTCATCTTTCCCCAGTCACCTACCGTGTCACCATGCCATCCATCAAAATCAAATGCCTCGAATACCTTTAAATGTTGTTCAAAAATATATTCCTGCCACTCCTTATTTCTCATATCAAAGAAAAATAAGTGAGTAATTCCAGTAGGAGTGGAGTCCGACATTTTAAAGTTAAAATGACCTTCACCGCGATTGTTATCTTCAGCAAAATATAACGCCCATTCCTGTTTTACTCCATCCTCTTCATACCCATTTGTTGCTGCATATACCATGTTGTAAGCCATATTAACCATATTGACTGCTTTTGCATCCTTGATATAATTCCGGATTGTCGATCCGTAAATTGGACGCCCAGACCAATCATCCCATTTATCGAGGTTTTCCGAAATTGGTTTATGATGGCGATATTTCCAATCATAGTATTCTAAGGCATTAATATGATAACTCTTTAACTTTTCAATTCTTTCCGTAGTATTTACATTTTCTCTAAAGTCCCAAACATATCCATAGCGAGGAAACTTGATCCATTCAGAGGATACATCTATACCTATTGTTGTAGATGCAATAAGTTTTTCTCCTTCACTAAAAATATCAACTACTAATAAGTAGCCTGTAAAATCTATGTCAGGCATTTGTAATTCTTTTATCAATTGCAGAGTACCATTTTCTTCACACATAAAAGTGGTTGTAATTGTTGGCATTACTTGATTTTCAAGATGATGCAATTTGAACTCCATACTACCATCTGTAATTTCAAAACCTGTTTCATTCGTATAATAGACCTGAATTTCCACCATATCATTAGGTGAATACATCGCCTTGTCTTTCGTTATTGATAGATTTGATTGTAATCGATTTCTTGCTAATGCACTTTTTCCCACAACAAATTGCCCACCTTTCCTGTTGTACAGTTTATTCCCTTTTCCTGGGATAGAATTTCTAAGATGTTTGCTTAAGTAAAGTCAAAACTAATATTTATACGTTAAGTTTAATACAGGAGACGATAGATGTTTAGCAAAACTAGACTTCTGATAATTTTGCACACGCTATTGTTGAAAAATCACACCAAAAAATAAAAGCAACTCATTCCATGGAATAAGCTACTTTACTATTCTTTATTTTTGTTGTAATAGATTATCAATTTCAAGTGTTGCCGCATCAAGTCCTGCTTCAATTCCAATATTACCTGCATACATTTCCTTCATATAAGAAGCATAAATATGATCTATTTTGCTCCATTCTGCAATGGAAGGTCTTAAAAATGCAAGATCTAGTCCTATCGCAAAGTTTTGGAAATATAGTGAATCTAATGTTAAGGGGTTAAATTTAACATCTTTATTAGTTGGCATTAATCCTGTTTTATACATCAATTCTTGTGGTTTTGAAGTTGTCATCCATTTTAAAAACTGCCAACTCTCGTCCAAATACTTTGTCCCTTTCATAATCACTAGATTCTCCCCTCCTAACACAGCTGCGTTTCCGCGGGTAACAGGAAAGGGAGTTGATACAGTCTTGTGCATAATCTCGGAAAGCTTTTCTTCGGAACGTATACTATAATACCAAGGTCCTTCATCAATCATCAATAACTTACCATCTATAACATCTTCCCATGCATCATTAATGGAAGACATATGCTTAGGAACTAAGACGTTCGCTTCGTACAATTCCAATAATTGCTCCATTGCTTCGATACTAGCCTCACTATTAAAATAACCATCTGCTTTCGTCGCTGTTGGATCCAGTAGTTGCCCACCAAAAGCATAGAAGTATTGTAGGCTGCTCCACGTATCAAAACCAGCCATTAATATTATATAATTATTATTCCGTGCAACTTCTAACACTTCAGATAATGATGCTGGAGGTTGCTCCATACCCGCCTGCTGTAAAAGCGCTTTATTATAAATGGCAACCTTTGTATTCGTGTTAAGTGGTAATCCATAATACTTTTCCTTGTATTTCGCTGTTTCAAGTGGTCTAGGCAAAAATCTCTCTTTCACACTAGAAAAATCCTCCATATTACTAACAGGATAAATCAAATTATGCTCTGCATAAAATGGTAGTTGAACGCTGTCCATCCTGACAATATCTGGCGTTTTATTTGCAGCTGCTCTTGAAATAAGACTCCTATTAAACTGATCATTAGGAGGACGCCCAACTGCATTAATGATAATGTTAGGAAACTCTTCTTCGAATAATGGAATTATTTCGTTTTCAAAAATCCTAGTTTCTTCTTCACTATACGTATGCCAAATTACAAGTTCTACTGGGGTTGGCATCCTATTTATATCGGAGCTATCATTAATAATCGAAGTATTACATCCAGAAAGTAATGCAATAGCCAAACATAATATAAACAAACACATTCTCATTGAATCAGCCCCTGATATGTTAATAATCCCTCGATTGTTGTGACTTAATCCTGTATTCAACTGGTGAATAATCAACCATTTTCTTAAATAATTTACTAAAATATTTGACATCGTTAAAGCCAGATTTAGCAGCAACTTCATAAACTTTTAACGATGTTTGTTCTAATAACTCTTTCGCTTTCTTTATCCGTAGTTCCATCACATAATCAATAAAGTTCTTACCATAATATTGTTTGAAGAGAACACTAAAGTAATTTCGGCTAATATGGACATGGTTAGCAACCATATTTAAGGATAAATCTGTTGTATAGTTTTTATGAATATAATCTACTGCTTTTATCATAAATTCATTATCATTACTAGTCGACAGATTGCTTTCACTAACCAATGATACACATTCCTCGATTTGGGATAATAATGTCGATTTTAATTGCACTAATGTCTCTGTTTTTTTTATTTGTTCATACTTATCTAGTAAGTAATCAATATCAATATGTTTGATAAAAATCTTACTTAGCAAATCACACACATCTTTTTTTACCACATCTGGTTGAGAACCACTTCTATTGTACGTTTCAAACCGGTCGTCCAGAAATTCAATTAACTTTTGCTTATCATATGGAAGAAGCAACTGTTTCAACCATTTACTATCTAACGGCTCTAAACCTTTTTCTTGGATTTGCTTATCACTAAAAACGAATTCATCAGGTAGATAGAAGTGTTGGCTACTAGCTATTTGGCTATTTTCATAGCCTACTTTTACACCAGATAAACTCTCCATTTCACAGTATCCAAATGTAAACGTGTATTCTATAACATTCTCTAAATTTCTTTTCACTTTTTCGATAAAATACTTTGAATCTTGAGGCGCCGGAACTAAAAAGATTAGCTCACTACTGCCGGTAGGAAAGCAAATACATAGTTCCGTATGCTCATACAGATATTTTTGTACATCTTCTAGTATTAAGGTTTTATGTAAATATCCATACTTCCCTTCTTCCATTTGTTGATTATTAATTCTCACTGTTACGATTACGCACCTGTTCTCAAGCCATTCAACTGCTTGTGGTAGCTTCACTTCTTTGCCTTCTATAATTATTTCCTTTAAAAACAATTCCAGCTTCTGTCTTTCCTCTTGAAGTGCAGATTGTTTTGCCAGTTGCACCTTTTGTTTTAGCGATTGATTTTCTTCAATTAATTTAACTGTTTTCCTAATTAAGTTTACAAATTCTTGCGGTTCCATCGTTGCTTTTAAAACGTAGTCAATTGCTCCTAATTTAAGTCCTTCATGAACATACTCAAAATCGGTATGACTGCTTACTAGGATCACCTTCAAGTCTGGATTAATAGCTAGCATCTTTTTCATTAGTGTTAATCCATCCATTACAGGCATCTTTATATCCGTTATTAAGATATCTATCCGTTCATCTTTAATAGCTTTAAGTGCTTCTTCTCCATTTGTAAAGTCACCTAGTAAGTTAATATTTTCACCATGCCAATTAACGGAAGCTTTCAAACCAAATCTTATAATTGGCTCGTCATCTACAATAATCAAGTTATACATTACGTCCATCTCCGTTTTTTGGGTACAATATTAAAATTGTCTGCGTCCCATTTGAATTACTTTCAATCTTCATATTGGAATTCGGGTTAAAATATAAACTAATAGATTCATATACATGGGTTAGTCCTATCCCCACAAATGAAACTTTCTTCTCACTAGATAATGACAAATTATTTAATTTACTACTATCGAATCCAATTCCATCATCTGTAATTGTAATTTTTATTCCTTCATCCTCACACTTCTGCACCTTAATTTTAATCTCACCAGAAACACCTTTTGGAACAATTCCATGGAAAACAGAGTTTTCAATTATTGGTTGAATTAGCATTCGCGGAATTAACTCTTCCAGTACTTCATCATCTGCTGATATTTGTAAATTAAATGTTTGATCATAGCGGATTTGAAGGATGACAAGGAATTTCTTAACAATATCTAGTTCTTCCTTCAATGTTACAAAAGTACCGTTCTTTCCCATACTTGCTTCTAACAATTTACTTAAAGCTGCTAAGGCGGCACTAGCTTTTTCCGTTTGCTCAAGCTTTACGAGCCAATTGATGGTACTGAGTGTATTAAACAAGAAGTGAGGATTAATGCGGTAGTTAAGCGCTCTTAATTCCGCCTCCATTTTTTTACTTTCTTCTAACTTTACTTGCTCCATTAAATTATCTACTTGAAAAATCATTTGGTTAAATTGCTTACTCAATATACCGATTTCGTCCTTAGACTGAATTTCAGTTGTAGTTTGGAAATTCCCTTTTCCAACTTGTACCATTTGTTTCGTCAATTTTTTAATTGGATTTGTCATACGCTTTGCAGCGATGAATCCAAAAACAAGAGCTATTAATGTAAATATGAGTGCTGTAATTAGTGTAATTTTTTGTACATTTGTAATCCCGCCGGTAATTTCCTCCATTGGAACGATTCCGATTAAAATCCAATCATTTGTCAGCGTTTTTCTAACACCATAATATTTCGTATCCAAATGTGTAAACTCAAACTCAGGTGAATTCCCATCTGTTATTACATCAAATAGTTCAGTATTTTTAATTGTTTTGTTAATCTTATCTAAGTCTTTATCAATCATTATTTTGCCCAATTTATTAACTACAAAAAATTTCCCTGTTTCTCCAAGCTTCACCTGTTCAATTTGTTTTAAAATTGTTTTTCCATCCATGCTAACATGGATTAGTCCTATATTTTCCATCGTATCGAAATCCTTCATTACTCGAGAAATTGGTAAAACAAGATCCCCGTGATCAGCGGCACCACTATATTGGTCATACTGTAATCCTTGCCATACAATTCCTCCATCCTTCACTAAGGATTCCTTATACCAAGTAGTAGATTCGAATGGTTGATTTAATAATTTCAACTGTGTAAATGACCCGCTCCCCCAGCTGTTTGTATTAGATCTAAGGATATATATCATTCTGACAAATGAACTCGAGTAAATTTGAGAATTCAGATAATCCGTAATAAACTTTGTGTTATTTTCCTTTATTTTTGGATCTAGTTCTGCTTCCTTTTCCATCATCATCCTCTCTTGAATTTCTTTATTGCTATAAATTAAATCAGATAAATCACTGCCAACTGTAAAAATAAAAGAAAGAGAATCAGCCGCCTGCGTTGCAATTTGCATGGAAGTTTCTCTTACATTATTTTTTACGATATTGGAGGAAGAGAAAAAATAGAAACCACTTATAAAAGTAGTAGGAATTAATACAACAACGATAATAGAAAGAAGTAATTTTGTACTAATACTATTTCCTAATATTTTCTTTGGCATTTTGTTGCCCCTTCTTTGCATTCTATAATGATGTAATATAACTATTTTAATGGAATTTCAGTAATTTTGTAACATTGTTTATCCAACTAAAGCCAAGGGACCTATTATTATCTTCCTATTCCTCAAGAATTTAAGAAACTGCTTACATTAATCGCAAGGTGTTTTATATTACGATTAACCGCTTTCAAATTACTCATTTAACCAAAATAGTGTCTTTTTTTCTGATTTATATATCACATCGGTAAAAAAGACACTATTATAAAACGACCGTTTTTCCCACTTGTTTTTATATTTCTTTGGCTCTACTCTGAACGTAAGTTTGCGGATGGCTATTACTCGCAATAGGTTGTGTACTAATGCAACGATTCCAAACTCGACATGCACTTTGTCGAGTCCTCTTAAAAGATTTTTTTGTTCTTTTTTTAAATTTTCTTCTTTATAAAAATGCATAATCAATTCAGGCATAATGTTGATTGTAGCGGAAGGCACGAGACTCCTACCATGAAAATAAAGCTTTAAAAAGTTGAATCTAACTTATACATGAATCGTATAGACAACTACCACTAGCATTATTTCCGTTCTCTGTGGTGTATTTTTGGTATACATGATTGACTGTGGGAAGTACGGGAGGGCACTGAAGAAGTCCCTGAATTTCGCAATATGGTAAAACTTAGCTGTTGATTTCCGTTCCAGGCGGCTTCGCTTACCGCGGGGCGAGCGGTGAGCCGCTTCAGTCGCTGAGCTCCTTGCAGGGTCTCACCTGTCTCGCTTGTACCCGCAGGGAGAGGCTTCCGAACCGTGTCTAGCTAAAGGCGCCATCGGCTCGAGGTCAAATAACCTGAGACAAAAAAGGCAAAAAGCGCCTTTCATTGTCTCAGAACATTTGCTTGTCGCCGATTGGCGGGCGCCTTACGCATTTCCAAGCCCGCGGAAAGCGAGTGCCTGGCAGGCTAAGATTACCACGTCCTGTGGCAACGCCTGCACTAGTACAACGTGTCCGTCGTAGCGAAGATCAACAGTCAGAGTTAAAAGGTGATATAAAAGATAGGAACTTCCAACAAGTCAATAATTATGACTTATTGGAAGCTCCTTTACATGTTATTTCATATAAATCATATTCCAATATTCTAATGAAGGAACCGTGATTTGGATGTAATCCCCGTTCTCATCACTACCTTTTGTAAACGAAAGTTCCTGTGTACGGCCGTCGTTTCTATCTGGAGAAGCCAACCAAACTGAATTAATCTCATTTGTATAATAATATTTCACTTCGAAATCAGTAATTTTTTTCGGCGTTTCTTTCTTTCCTTCATTTGCACGCCAGTCGTCACTAGAAACCCCTAACAGATTAATCATTTGAATAATCTCATATTCACTATCTTGTTTTCCATATGCCCAAATTTTGTTTGGAACTGCTACACCGCTATTAGCATAATCTGGAAATTCAATTCTATTATCTGTATTTTCTTGCCCATCTCTGAGTAAGTTTTCATAAGCGACAATGAAATCATAATAAGTGGCAATCCGGTCTTTCAATTCCTGTTTCATAAACAGATTTTCAGCTGGGTAGTACTCGTTACTTAACATGGAGCCATTATCACCAAGCTCTAATCTAGAGCCACCTGCAGCATAAACGGCAGCATCTGCTAATAGTACAGCAGAAGTATTAAAGAACATGCCAGGATGCTGCTCCCCATAGTCGTAACTCATATACGCTTTAACAACTAAAGATTTGCCACCGCTTTCTTCGCGTGACTTATCAATCTCTTTTTTCAAAGAATAATAGCTATCATATTTTAACCCTTCACTATCAGAATCCCAAGGCCATATTTCAACATATAAAACATCTACATCACTTTTATTAGCGTTTTCAATTCCTTGGGCACCAACTGGATTAAATGATAAGTACTTATCACCTATTGCTTCTTTAGCCGCATTTAAGAATTCCGTATATGTATCTTTAACATATACTATCTCGCCGTCGTGAGTTTTCATTTTACCCCATTCTCCGACTGTATCTCCGTGCCAACCATCAAAATCAAATACTTCAAACACTTTATTTGTTTGTTCAAAAATATACTCTTGCCATTCTTTATTACTTGGATCAAAGAAGTACAAGTGAGTAATTCCTGTTGGAGTCGAATCAGACATTTGGAATTTAAAATGTTTACCAACGGAATCACCCTCCGCATGGTAAAGCGCCCACTCCTGCTTCACGCCATCCTCTTCATAACCGTTTGTTGCTGCGTAGATCATGTTATAGGCCATATTGACCATGTTAACATCTTTCGCATCTGCAATATAATTTCGAATGGTTTCACCATATATTGCTCTGCCGGACCAATCATCCCAAACCTCTGTGTTCTCACCAACAGGCATATGATGGCGATATTTCCAGTCGTAATATTCTAAAGCGTTGATATGATAATCCTTTAATTTCTCAATTCTGCTTGTAGTATCAACACCTTTTCTAAAGTCCCATACATACCCATAACGCGGGAACTTTGTCCAGGAAGAAGATACATCGACCCCAACAGTTGCGCTGTCCACGAGTTTCTTTTCATTGTTTTTTACATCTACTTCAATTAAATAGCCTTTAAAATCTGTATCGGGCATTTCTAATTGCTCTGTGACTACTGTTGTTTTATTACTATCTATTGAAATCTCTTTCTCAATGGTGGAACCTACCTGCTTTTCAAGATGTTTAATCTTGATTTCCATCTTCCCATTCTTTAAGTCTTGCTTTAATTGATTTTTAAAGCTTACCTTCAGCTCAATCTTATCTCCTGGATCATACATAGCTTTATCTGTAGTTACATCTAGAATAAGTTCTCCTTTATTGGTAGCAACAGCCACTTCACTGTTTACAGTTTCCGTTTTGTTTATAAATAAAAAATAGCTAAGGACTAACACACTGGCTAGTACTACTGCTCCAATCGTTAAAGTTATATTTCTTTTTTTCATGTTCTTATCACACTCCCTGTTGAATTTACTATGTAATGACTTTGTCAATATTATTTTATATCATTTCAACTAAATTTTTTGATAATTCCTACAATGTGGTGATATACAACACTTTATCGAATAAAAATTACACCTAGGATTACTATATTAGTATAAAAAAATCCGCCACAAGGCGGATTTTGCGGTTTTTTTTTCTATTTAAATAAATAAACTCTTGTCTCAAATGGTTTTAATTTTTCGTCATAAAGTGAAGTTGCATATGCTTCTTCATAATTTCCTATTAATAGCTCTGCTGTATGGAAATCTAAGTTAGCTGGTAATGGCAATATAACTTCTTCACTAGAAAAATTATTGATGACAAGTAATTTCTCGTCTTTCCATGTACGTGTATAAGCATAAATTTGCGGGTGGTCTTCTAATATAAGATCATATTTACCGTACACAATAATCTCATATTCCTTACGCAACTTAATTAGTTTTTGATAGTAATAGTAAATAGAATCTGAATCCGATAGTACCTGCTCTGCATTTATTTCTTTATAGTTAGGATTAACCTTTATCCATGGTGTCCCCGTTGTGAAGCCAGCATTTTCATCTGTACTCCATTGTATTGGTGTTCTGGCATTATCTCTGCCTTTTATATAGATGGATTCCATTACTTTATCATGGTCTTCACCATTTTCGATTACTTTTTCACGATACATATTTTGAATTTCAATATCTTTATAATCCTCTATGGAATCAAACTGAACATTTGTCATTCCAAGTTCTTCACCTTGATAAATATATGGTGTTCCCTGCATCATGTGTAAGAAGGTTGCTAGCATCTTAGCTGAAACAACACGGTATTCTTTATCATTGCCAAAGCGTGAAACCATTCGTGGCTGGTCATGATTATTTAAGTAAAGACTATTCCAAGCTTTATCATGCAAGTCATATTGCCATTTTGACATTACTTCCTTTAAATCAGACAATTCCCAAGCTTTTACATCCCATTTCCCACCTGGGCCAGAGTCAATATCCATATGTTCAAATGTGAAGATCATATTAAGTTCCGTACCGTCCAAGTTGGCATATTTTGCTGCATCCTCAGTTGAGGCACCTGGACTTTCCCCCACTGTCATCATGTCGTATTTTGACAAAACCTCCCTATTCATTTCTTGGAGGTACTGATGAACGCGAGGACCATTCATAAAGAATTCACCACCCCAGTCATACGCTGGACCTTTAGAAGTACTAGGTAGTCCATCTGCTTTAGAAATAAGATTAATAACATCCATTCTAAAACCATCGATACCCTTATCTAGCCACCATTTCATCATGTCGTATACTTCTTTTCGTAAGCGTGGGTTCTCCCAATTTAGATCTGGCTGTTTTTTACTAAAAAGGTGTAGATAATACTCGTCTGTCTCTTCATCATATTGCCATGCAGATCCACTAAAAAAAGAGGTCCAGTTATTAGGCTCATTTCCATCTTTACCTGGTTTCCAAATATAATAATCTCTATATGGATTATCCTTAGATTTTCTCGATTCCATAAACCAGTGATGTTCATCAGATGAATGGTTTACAACTAAATCCATCATAAGTTTCATACCACGACTATGCATTTCGGAAATTAACTCGTCCATGTCTTCCATCGTACCGAATTCATCCATAATGCTTTTATAGTCACTAATATCATATCCGTTATCATCGTTAGGTGATTTATAAACTGGTGATAGCCAAATGACATCTACACCCAGGTTCTTTATATAATCAAGTTTAGAGATGATTCCTTTAATATCCCCAATTCCATCCCCATTACTATCTTTAAAACTTCGTGGATAAATTTGATATACTACACTTTCTTTCCACCAATTTTTCTCCATTCCAAAAACCCTTTCTCTTTTGCAAGTATTTATTCCTGGTTGCTTAATATTACCGGTAATTAATCAATTGTTACTGTTTTTCCAGTTTGGGAAGACTGAATAATATATTCCAATACCTTTTGATTTTGGTAACCATCAAAGAAAGTTGGGATATCCGAAGACGAATTGTTTGTGAGTAATGCAACAAAGTCCTCCAATTGTTGTCTTTGGTATTTTTCAGAAACCGCTTTCGTTCTAAATATAAGTGCTTGGTCTGTTTCCTCTTTTATGCAAATATCAATCTCGGTAGGGCGTTCACAATTAACATGTATTGTACCTAAATCACCATATATTGTTACTTCATGTTGATTTCCTGACCCAACGGCATTCCTAGTAGAAATGAAGTTACCTATCACGCCATTTTCAAGAATTGCTTGAAAGCTAGCATAATCATCAACATCCACCTTTTTCATTTCGCCAGTTATCGGGTCTTTCCTTTCATGGACAAATGTCTCCATAAGTGATGCTACGCTTCGAAACTCACCAATTAAATATCTAGCACTATCAATCATATGTGCACCTAAATCACCCAAGACACCGGTTCCTGTAACTGACTTATTGAAACGCCATACATATGGAACTTCATATATAGGTGCACCGAAGGATTGTAGGTATCGAACCGCTATATGACGCACCTGTCCAATTGTGTTTTCTTTTATTAATTCTTTTGCATAGCGGAAAGATGGAATATAACGGTAAGAAAATCCTACCATACATAGAATGGGTTGTTTTTCATACAACTTTGCTAAGTATTCAGCCTCATCAAAATTCAGTGTAAATGGTTTTTCCGCCATAATTGGCTTTTGATGTTTAATACATAACTCTAGTACTTTGGCATGTAAGTGATTAGGAACAATTGATATTACAGCATCTACAGATGAATCAGCAATAAGAGCTTCCATGTCAGTATATTGCTTATCCTTATCTACATTTTCATCATTCGCAACTTTTCCTAACAGGTCTTTATTCACATCACAAAGAGCTATAATATTAAGTTGTTCTAACTCCTTAATCATTCGTCGATGAGCGTTAGCCATATCACCTAAACCAATAACTCCAACATTCAATACTTTTCCCATACCATTTTCACCTCTATAACTAACTTCAAAGTTTATTAGAATTTGTTATGGGTATGACAAAACGTCATACCCGAATGAATGAAACTTTCAAAACTAATCATATAAATGAATAATTTTCAACTTACTTTGCATGAACATTTATGATTGGGATTTAAATCCATTCAAAATTACTAGTCTGTTAAACAGTTTCTTTTGCTTTGATTTCTTCTAATGCTTTGGCATTTCCATATGCAGGTTTAGCGAATTTAGTAGGACTAGCCCATTTCACAGCATTTTTTATTACTGTTTGAATTTCCTTATTGTGATATGTAGCGTATGTCTCATGTCCTGGTCGGAAGTAGAATATTTTCCCCCTTCCTCTTTGATACGTGCAACCACTTCTAAATACCTCTCCACCTTCAAACCAACTTGTAAATACTAGTTCATCCGGTGCTGGTATATCAAAGTGTTCCCCATACATTTCCTCTTTTTCAAGTTCAATATATTCGCCTATTCCTTCGACAATCGGATGACTAGGATCAATCACCCAAAGTCTTTCCAGATCATCTGCTTCACGCCACTTTAAGTCGCAAGTAGTTCCCATTAAAGTTTTAAATATTTTTGAAAAGTGAGCAGAGTGCAGAACTATTAGACCCATACCGTCCAAAACACGTTGCTTTACCTTTTCTACAATCTCATCCTTTACTTCTCCATGTGCTAGATGTCCCCACCAAAGTAGAACCTCTGTATTTTCCAATACTTTATTAGAAAGACCATGATCTACTTCATCTAATGTTGCCGTATTTACTTTGTGCCCATCTTCGGCTAAAAATTTTGCAATCGTACCATGAATACCATTTGGATATATTTGACTTACTTTTGGATTATGCTTTTCATGACGATTTTCGTTCCAGACTGTAACATTTAACATTGTAGAAACACTTCCTCATATATATTTAATAATTGCTTAATAGAGTTTTTTACTCGCCTGTAATTCCAGATTTATCAATACTTTCTACAAACCAGCGCTGTACAATTAAATACATGAGTGCTAAAGGCAAAATAGATAGTAAGGTTCCTGCAAAAGCTTTACCTTCTGTAAAGTTAAGATTTGGGTTACCATCCATAGCTCCTTGTCCACTTGCTTGAACTGTCTGACTAAATGTATTCTGTAAATCTCCTAAAAGAATTGGCACCGTTTGGATTTTCCCTTCTAAATAAAACGATGTTAAAAAGGTTTCATTCCAATATAACGCAAATGCATAAACACCAACGATAATAAATGCCGGTCGAACCATTGGTAGAGCAATCTTCCAAAATGTTTTGAAAGCTCCTGCTCCATCAAGAAAGGCTGCTTCTTCCAGTGCTTTCGGTATCATCATAAAAAATTGATAAAAGATAAGTATGAAAAGCGCTGCCTGTTCACCTTGACCAGTTAGAGCTGGTGTCACTAATGCACCAATAGTACCTTTAATATTCAACTCTAAAAATATTTCAAATCGTGGTAAGAAGAATAGTGTTTTAGGAACAACATACGTAAATAATAGAACGAAGAACACTAGTTTCTTTCCCCAGAAATTAAAGCGGGCAAGTCCATATCCAATTAATGCGGACGATATCATAATCGATAATGTTGATACACCAGCAACTAAAGCTGTTGTTACATAGGCGTTTGGTAATTTTAATGCCCTCCAAGTCATTTCATAGTTGAAGGTATACCAAGTTGATGGCAGCCACTCTACTGTACTATCTACCAAGTCTAGATTTGACATTAAACTTACTGAAAACATGTAAAGTAAAGGAAATAGAAACACAAATCCGAAAACTAGTAATATTGCATAGGTAGACAGCTTATAGAGCAGACCATCATTAATTTTCATCCCAAATAAAAGTTTTTTAGCGGATGACAAGTTAGTTTTCGTCTTCAAGGAGTAGTGATTATTTTTTTCTTTTAAGTTAATAAACATGTATTAATTCCTCCTTGACTTTCTACTTCGGGTTGCAAGGAACAAAATTGAGATGAGCAACACCTGGATGAACGAGTATAAAATCGCCATTGCGGAAGAGTAACCATCTCGTCTTGACCCGTCATACTTTGATTCCAATATCATACTGTTGATAGGATTCGCATCAAAATTCCCTAAAAACACAACGATGAACACTACACATAAACTAACTAATGGATAGATCGTTGGTAACGTAATTTTCCAGAACGAAGTCCATGCTGAAGCTCCATCTATAGATGCAGCCTCATACATATCCTTATTGATTTTTTGAAGTGCGGCTAAGAAAATCAAAATTGGCACGGCACTGTACCATAATAACTGAACGATTAAATCAAAGATTGAAACAATTAATACAACAATATTTTCATAGGGGATAATCGTATAAATCATATCCAATATTACTTTATTGGCTGAGATTGACATCCCACCATACGTACTCATATTTTCCATTAGTTCACCATTTAAAATGATGATAGGTAAGAAAAACAACAACCTGAAAAATGCTGTACCTTTTATCTTTTGATTTAGAAGCATTGCGATAATAATGGAAAGGGCAATAATAACAGGAACATATAAGATGGTTGTAACGAAAAAGTCCTGGGCTTCTACGATAAAATCAACATCTTCAAACAAAATTCTCGTATAATTCTCTACTCCTGCCCAAGAATAAGACCATCCAGACTTATTACCATAGGACACATTGTGAAAGCTCATATATATAGTTTTATATAAAGGGTAGGCAACTAAAACGAAGAAACCAACTATCCAAGGACTAATAAAGAGAACGCCTGTCCAAGCCTGTTTCTGCTTCATATTAAATTTCATAATATCACGAACCCTTTTGCTTTAATTTGCACTTCACCATTAGAGTAGTCACGATTATTGTAGTTCATTAAAATTTCCCTTCCATTACTATATGTGACCTTAATAATTCCAGGTTCCACTATTTCATGATTCACCATTTCACTACCTGCCACTTGTTTCAATGCGTCATTAACGACGTTGTAGTATGTGTCCATACGATCGCTTAAGTATTCAAGTTCTGAAATATAAACATCTCCAGATGCAGTATCTTTTAACTTATACGTCGACTCACCTGTCAACACAAATGAAGGATAAATACCATACTCAATTAACTTCAAGATCGATTGGTCATCATCTGTAGCAAAATTCATGTAAGGAGAATACATATCCTTGTAGCCACTCAAAATAAGTGGTATTAAAGGGATGGTTGCATCTACAAAAATTAACTCGGATGAAGCCATTGGTGTTTGATAAAGTTTATCCATGTAACTATACAAGTAAGCATCTGGTGCATAGACGCTAGTGGATATGCCCTTATCTTGGAAAAATCCTAACAATTGTTTTGTATATTCCATTCCTTCGATACTACTTCCAATAACTCCATTATCATAGTGGGTAAATAAACTATTCTGAAGTCCACCTAAGGCTAATGCGCTAATATTACTGCTCTTCAATGAATCGATATCAGCTTCAGCAAGTACTTGATAATATTTTGGGTTATTCATATAGTTAAATAAGTTTTTACTAGAATGATAGACATCAAAATCACGTCTATTCATTTTACTTGCAGTATATTTAGTGCTTTCATAGAAGGACTGGGCATAATCTAAATAGTAACTAAAGGAAATATCTTTCGTAGCGAAAAAATCGAGTGTGTCTTCTAAATCATCCTTGCCACCTAGGTGACTCAATATATCAAAGTGATAACCAGATTTATTTTGAATGAATGTCTTGAATGTCACATCTAAGTTTTCATAACCACTATTTATGAGCTCATTCACTATTTCTTTAGCTTGTGTGTATGTTGTCGTTGCAACATCCTCAACACCAAGTGTCCCCATTGCAACTTCATTATTAATAAAGTCAATCTTCATCGGTATTTTCTCTTTTACTGCTGATACACTCTTCTCTAGTCCATCTTTCTTCTCCAGATAATCTCGATATTTCTTTGCAACACCTACATAATTCGCATCATTATCTTGTAAGAATACATATCGTTGTGTCAGATCAAACTCATTCGGCTCTTCTTGGAATCCTAAAATATGTTGTTCCTCATTTACCCGACTTTGGAACTGAGAATAATCTTTCCGATAGATATATGAAAAATAAGATTGATAGTAACTTGTTTGTAAATCACGAGAATTATAGTTATACATGGCATAACTACTTCCACTTTCGGAAATAACTAACATTCCCGCATTGTTTGCATCATGAATTACCCCAAAGATTGGCACGGAGATCCGCTCTAATGGCTTCAATGCTAACCCTTTATTATTAGGAATAATGGTATTTTCATATCCCATGTCCTTTCCGTAAATAGCAGCAGAGTAACCAGTAGTATATTTAGGCTTTTCACTAAGATTGACAATTGCTCCAGAACCATCAGGAATAACAATGTAACCATCTTCCTTATGGCTAGTAGCTCCAAAGAATGGATAGACAATCATTTCATTCATGGAAATATTATTATTGCCACTTTCCCATAATTTTGGATTGTACTCGTCTACACTTTCTCGTGGAATATGAACAAGTAAATCTCCACCTTGTAGAGTCACTATCAAATCAAACTTGATTTGTTGGGCCTTGAAATCAATTGATACCTTAAAACCGTTATCTAGCATTTCATAGTTTTTCTCTACATTGGAATCTAATATCGTCCTTCTATTAGGTGTAAATTTGTCATATGTTACAAGTGATACACCTGCTTGAATAAAATTAATGATTTCTGGACTATATCCAGCTTCCACCATATCTCTACTAACATCATAAGATGACCATGTGTAGCCATTACATTTATCTTTCACCATTAAAGCAACCGTATTTTCTTCCAAATACAACTCCAATTGCTCATTTTCAGCTACTTTTTTAAACTTAGCTGGTATTTCTGTTGTGCTCTCAGTTTCATTATTACAAGCAACAAC
The DNA here is from genome assembly GCF_042655485.1 of Lederbergia graminis. Lineage (NCBI taxonomy): Bacteria > Bacillati > Bacillota > Bacilli > Caryophanales > Bacillaceae > Lederbergia > Lederbergia graminis. The sequence continues at coordinate 105,367 of NZ_JBHSMC010000003.1, read as the reverse complement.
TTGATCATTAACTACTACAGACTGATAGTTATCTTGTGTCACAGCTATTCCATATTTCACATTGTCCATATTCAAGAAATGGAAGCTAACACCTGAAATGATCAGCACTAGCACGATTGTTCCGTATATTAGCAACTTCTTTACCATCGTCTGCTCACCTCCGTCACCAGATCACCTAAGAAACCAATTAATTGATTTCCTAAGGAATATAGGACAAACAAGAATAAACCGATAATCAACATCGTAAAAATTCCTTTTAAAAATACGATAATTGTTTCTCCGACATTATAATTGTGGATATCCTTTATCGTGAAAAACATCAAAAATGCAATCCATAGATACATAGCTTGTATTGGTAAGTGATAAAAAACTGATTGTTCTAGCGTTAAGCCATTACTAATGATGATAGTGATTGGCATTACAATAAGAATAGGTGATAATGCATAAGCAGTAGCATTATAAACTTGAACAAAACTTCCTTCACCTTCACTTATCGAACAAATCAAATAGGTCGAAATCATCCATAAAACAAACAGAAAAACAATAATGGATAATTCATACAGAATAAATTGGTTTTTCGGGACAAATAAAACATTCGTAAACTGGTGATGCAAAATAAAAACGGCAATCATTAATAGATAGATTAGTGTTGAAGACCTTTTAGCAACTCTGTTCTCAACTTTTATTTCATAGATTCCATTTAAAGGTTGTTTTAAAAAGGTGAAAATATATAATAAATCATCGATAACTTTTATTTTCCTTACGACACCAATTCGCTCCGCAACAACCGTTCCGTATTGAAATTTCCTATTTAAAGCTTTGTTCCCATACCATAACGTTAGAAAGAGTAGGAGTACAGAGAAGACCATACCTAGATTATTTGTTAGCCAATTTTGTCGTATCTCCCAGTATGCCTCTGAAATCCCTTCGTTATATTCAGTTTCATAAAACTCCGCGAATGCTTTCTCCGCCTCTCCCTCACGAAGGTAGGCATTTCCTAACCCAATATGCGCATTATCGAAAATAGAGTTGTATTGAAGTGTGTATTCCCATAACTTCTTGCTTTCTTCATATTCTCCATCCTGATAGGCACTCATTGCCTGATGAACTGTATTTGCAAAATGAGTAGGTTCATACATTTGAATTAATTTGTTCCCCTGATCAATTACAATTAGTTCATCTCTTGAATTGGACGCAATACTGACAGGTCGATTCAGAAGTCCAAACCTGCTTGAGCTAAAGTCCTTACCTCCAAATAGGAACAAGAGATTTCCTTGCGCATCATATTCAAATATCCATCCGTCAGATGTGACGGAATATACATTATTATGTGCACCAACCCAGACGCTCTCCGTATTAAGAGTGGCCACAAGGTTATCAGGAAAGTAATTGGTTCCAGACACATTAAATTTCTTAATTGGATTTGTTTCAATGGATGATGTTGCTGTATAAATAAATCCTTTTTCATCAATAGCAATATTAGTAGGTACATCTGGGAAAACCTTTTCTAGTTTTTCCTCCTGTTTTTCTGTCAGAAATACAGATCTAATTTGGTCGAGTATTGGAACCTTCAAAGGATTAGCACCAAAGAAAGTGATAAACTCTCCATCTCGATTCAACATAATTAATCCATTTACAGAACCATTACTTCTAACGTAGATATTCCCTCTAATATCAACTGCAATATGGGTAGGACTAAATTGATAACCTTCATTAAAGATTGGAGAATCTGGTTGCCCTATTTCTCTTTCAAACTCCAATGTTTCTTTATCGAAAATGAAAATTTTACTTTCAAAAGTATCCACAACATAAATCGAGTCGTCCGTTACAAAGGTACTTTTGATAAAATTGAACTTTTCACTCGTAAGCACATGTTGAAAGTTATAATCATGATCCAATATATAGATTTTATTAAACGTACTATCGGTGATAAAAATCGAATCTTCGTTATCTACAAATACGTGCTCTGGCGTGTCCAATGGCTCTCCGTTAATCATACTTATTTGCTTGAATGGGGTATAAGCAGTCTGAGTCTGAACAGTATTACCTTCACTATCACCTGTATACGTGAAATATGGCGCTTCACCATAAACAGATGACATAGGACCTCCCATCAAGACAAGCATTGCTATAAATACTATGAATATAATTTTTCTATACCACTTCATATTATTTAATCCCCGTATGAGCCATTGAATTCATGACTTTATTTTGTAAGATAATAAATAAAATTAAATTTGGAACAAACATAATTAAACCAGCAACTGCAGACAGACCCGCTCCAGCAACGATATTTCCTGATTGGGAAACTAACGTATTTAAATAGAATGGTAGTGTTCTAATAGATTCCTTATCCATAAAAATATTGGAACTTTCTACATTTCCCCAACTAGCTTGGAAGGTTAGGATTGCTACAGTGACAAGTGCCGGCTTCACTAATGGTAGTATTACATTCCAATACACCCTCCAGTTGCTTGCTCCGTCCATCTTAGCAGCCTCCAATAGCTCGTTAGGTATTTGATCCATAAATTGTTTCAATAGAAAGATACCTATTGGCATTGCTAACATGGGAATGATATGAGCCAAATACGTATTAAAAATTCCTAAATTAACAATGATAAAGAATCTCGGAATTGCTACTGCAACCGGAACAAACATTAAGGCCAGCGTATTAATCTTGTTGAAAGTCTCTTTCCCTTTAAAATTTAGTTTCGATAAAGCAAATGCTGCCAAAGAACTTATTAATAAAGTTAGTAAGATGACTGTTACTGTCACAAATAAGCTATTAAATAAATATCTAGATAGAGGTATCCCTGATTCTGCAGAAAAGTTGAATAGCAATCTAAAGTTTTCTAAAGTAGGCTCCCTCACAAAAAATCTAGGTGGATAAGCAAATAGCTCTGTGAAAGGTTTAAACGCATGATTAAATATAAATATAATCGGAAGCGCCATAAATATGGATATAATGGTCAATACCAAATGAAATTTCCATTGATCTTTATGAAACTTCTTTGGATTGATTTTCATAGCATTCGCCAATTTTCTCACCACACAATTTCATATTAAAGTTTAGTCTTTTTCCCCAAATAATTTATAGCTAATTCGGTTAAATAGAATCACAATTACTAATAAAACAACTGTTACCGCCGAAGCGTAGCCCATTTCATAACGAATGAAACCAAAGTCATTTGCGTGGTCCACGATTAACCATCCTGCATATTGTGGTGGAGGATTACCACCACTAAGTGTCGAGGCAATATCTGCCGCATTAAATGTGCCAATAATAGCCATTACTGCACCAAATAACATCTGAGGTTTCATAGATGGAATAGTAATATAGAAGATTTCCTGCCATCTATTTCTAATTCCATCTATATATGCAGCCTCATACATTGTTCGATCGATATTTAGTAAGCCAGCTAACATGGCAAGAAATCCTACACCCATACTGCCCCACAGTCCTATGAAAATCATGATAATCACTAGCAAGTCTGGGGATTGCAAGAATTGCAAAGGCTCTTTAATAATATTCCATTCCATGAGCCAGTAATTTAAATAACCTTTCTCATCTCCACTAAACAAAATTCTCCAAACGACTGCCATCATAATTGGTCCCGTTACGGATGGTGAATAAATAATAACGGTGTAAATGGTCCTTATTTTATGTGGGACTTGGGATAACATCCATGCAAGGAAGAATGCAAGCATGTACCCAATTGGTCCGACTATCACTGAATATAAAATCGTATTCGTAATGGCATTCTGCAAGAATATTGAATCCCCAGTAAATAGGTCAATAAAATTTTTAAAGGCCACAAATTCAGGGAATTGTACAGTGTTGTAATAAGTAAACGATAGAGCAACCGCGACCACTACCGGTAATATAATTAGCAGAGTAAATAATGCTGCGTAAGGTAGCATAAACAGGTACGGAGAGTCACTAGACCTTTTTTTACTTTTTTGTGGCTTGTTCTTCTCTATATGAGGTTTTGCTTCAGTCGGACGTTGTACCTCTGCACTATTTTCCATCTTTCCTCACCCAATTCTCTACATTTTCTATAGTAGGGACCTTATATGGTTTAATTAGCTCATTCGTCTCTACATCAATATATCCAAACTCTTTTAATTTTCGATTCAGTTCCCGATTAATGGTTTTCACAGCGTAGTCAATCGCTACACGTGGATTTTCTCTTTCAAAAACTACTTTGTTCCATGCATTACTAATTTCACGCTCCACCATATAGTCACCAGGTACTTTCCCTACTGTTTGGATCCATTCCCATTGCTCTAAAATGACATGCTTTGAATCGGATGGCCATGCACTTTTTTCGAATCCTTCAATGTTAGCAGTCAGGTATAAGAATTGGTTTCCTAGTGTTGATTGAATGTTATACGAAAATTCACTTTGTGTATCAGCACTTGTCCACCATTTTATTAATTCCCAGGCTTTGTTTTTCTTTCCGCTTTCACTGAATATAATTGCAGTGCTTCCATAGGTTGGATCCCAGCGCTCTATGATTCCGTCTTCATTTTCAATTCCCGGAATAGGTAAAACACCCCATTGTCCAGCTAATTCTGGTGCAGCATATTTTAATTGTATATACGTATTTGCATCTCCTATACCGACAGGTGACTTACCATTTCTGAAATTTTGATAGAATTCAGATGTAGTGATTGGCATGTTATAAACAGTAAATAAACTTGTCATAAAATCGAAAGCTTCATAGGCACCATCGAGATTAATAACTGAATTACTACCTGTTTCATCGTAAAGTGTTCCTCCAAATTGATAAATAAATGGAGTCGTCGTATCAAAACCTTTAAAGGCACTGTCCGAGCCTAATGGTGTATAAAAGCTCATATCATATCGCTGTAACATTGGAATTAAGCTAACAACATCATTCCATGTTTCTGGCGGTTCTTCGTTTAGAAACTCGAAAATATCCTTCCGATAAAACAACAACTTTACATCCTGTGTTTCTGGGATTGCATAAACACCTTCATCATAAATAAAAGGAACAAAAGTATTAGGGTTATACTGCTCCGCTAATTCGTAAAAACCATCATATTCACTTAAATCCTCTATAATTCCACGAAGAGCTAGCTCAAATGGTCTGCCATGACTAATTCCTAACGCCGCATCAGGAGTACTGTCAGCAGCATTGGATAATATCACTTTATTCTCATCCGGTAATAATGATAGATTTACCTTAATTCCCGTACTTGGGGTAAATTCTTCATCAATCATCCGTTGCATAATTTCAACATACAAACGGGATTGATTTACCCAAATTTCAACCGTATCATCATCCACTTCAGCAACTTCGTTATATCTCGGATTAAAGAAAGAATAAACAAATGCCTTTGTACTCTCTATTGCTTTCGTAACAATTCCTGCATTAGGTTTTGGAAGCTTTTCATCCTTATGGAAGTAAAACTTATCTAAATGCATCGGATTGTATACTAGCATAGGCATGATAGATTTAACTCTCGCATAGGCAGATGACTCCCCTTCACTAAATCTGTTCATATAATGTGGTAAGTCTTCTGGGTCTTCAATAAATTCATTAATCATGTCATGAGCAATCTTTAGTTCAGATAGTACCGGTAAGTCTTCTCCACCAGTGAAGTTTTGTAATGCAGTCCTTTGAATATTAATTTTCGATGCAATTCCTTGTAAATAGTCTTTAATTTCAGGTATATACCTTTCTATCCGCCATTCTCTTTCTTTATCTACCATTCCGCCAGTTAAATTCTTCACTTCTCTGGAAATAGTATCGATGCCTTCTAGAATTTCCAGTAGCCCATGGTAGATATCCCTAGTACTTGAATTGTTAATGGAAAGAGTAATTACGTGCTTCCCTTCTTCCAAGTAGATCTCATAATTACGCCCATCAGAATCTTGTAATGTCTCATTCTTCCAACTACTAGAATAGTCAAATCGATAGTGTTCTAACTCTTGGAATGGTACAGCGCCATCAATCTCAATTCGGCGAAATGTTGGCATCCCATTATTTGTATCTTGCGAGTATTTAAAAGTTAGATTGTAATAGCCACTTTCTTCAACGGAGAAATCATATTGAACCCTATCCCCACTATCCCCAAATGAGTAGCCATCAAGAACATTCAGTACTCTGTTTTTATATTTATAAGGAGTAATTTGCGGATCTCGTACATATTTCGCTCTAATACTCTGTTTATTTTTCAATGCGATGTTTTCTGCTTCAACCGTGATTGTATCCAATATTTTATCTTCGTTATCATTTACTATCTTTCGGTATTCTTCATAATTAGGTACAGCATTTTTAGAATTTTTAACTGTCACGTCACCCAACAAGATAAAACCTTCATGTAAATTAATCGAAACAGTGTTCTTCCCTTGATTGAATTGAAACTTTAAGGGCTCCGTAAAAAAATGGTTAGGGTCTACTAAACTGCTATTACTCCATTTAGAAACTAATTCAGACTTCGGATATAATTCATCCCCATAGCGATCATATTTAAGGTCATCGTTCAATTGCTCTAGTTCCCAATCGACAGATAAACGTAGTTGATTCATTTCGTTGAATTGACTTTCGTCATTGACTCTCACTTCTAATTCAGGTGTTAAAAAAGTTTCTGGTAAAACATAATAATCTAACCAAATTTCATACAGACCTGCTTTTGAAATATCTATGTCAAAGGATATTTCACTATTGGGTTCTAAGTAGGTAACGTTCCCCCCATAGCCCTCACTCTTAGAACTATCTAACACTTTTCCGCCCTTGATTTGGGAATAAGAAATAATATGTTCATGATCGGGAACTGGTAGATTGTCTTCTAGCCAATTATTCATAATGCTGTAATAATTACTATCTGATTGAAACCCAGAAATATAAGCTTCTACCGCAGATATACTGTTATCATATTCAGCTTCTGAGAGTACAGCAGCATATCTATCATCCAATTTGTTTTTTCCGATAAGCATAATTACTACAAATGCAATGATCAATAAACCGATAACAGAGAATATTACCTTCTTTTTTGTAGCCATGTAATCCCAACCTAACAAATTTTATATAGAAATAATTTCTGAAAAAATGAGCATTGCATATTCAACACTTTTTACTTATTATTAACGATTACAATATCGAATCGTATCACTAGCGATATTTGGGTTAAATATAGGGAGTCTACCTTTTCTAAATAGATTGGCAGACTCCGATATCTTTATTTATTACTGGTTATTATATTGCCTTAAATATTCTTCAAGTTGCTCGTTTAGCATTTCATCCCACTCTGTTGCAATATCACTGTAGCGCACACCTTCATCTCTAATTTTGTGCATTAGTTCCCATGTGTTTAAATTACTATATACATTGGCAACCGCAGGTAGATGTCGCGGATACGGGATAGGATCTGAAAGTTGTTGTTGGAATGCTTCATTTTTAAATGCATCGAAATTATAAATAGCTAATTCACTGTCCTCAGGGAAACCTTTAACAAGTGGGTGTTCCTGAAGAATATCCGGATTATTTGTAATAGGCCATCCTTGAATAAAGTCTAGTAGACGATCCTCTGCTCTTAATGGTGCATCCTCAGGTAGTCCAGTATATTCATCAATTAATGCCCATTTCGCTTTCAAGCCTTCTTCACTATACGTAAGCCATTTCAATAATTGAAATGCTGCCTCTGCCTTAACTGGGTCATCTGCTAATGAGCTTGATAGACTTAAAGTATCGTAATAAGCATGGATTTTAGTTGAACCGCCTTCAGGTGCAATTGGCATCGGATATACATCAATTTCAATTCCACGTTTACCTTTTATTTCGTTCACATCACCTGAAAGGGCATATAACCAAATGTTACCAACTGCTTCTAAACCGTCTCCCCATGCCCAACCAAGGTTACCAACTTTCTTCACTCTTTCTTCTTCAGATAAATCGTAGAAATGCAATCCTTGTTTTGCTTCTCTGGCGAATCTTTCGAAATATGCACCGAAATTAGTACTATTTGCAAAATCAAACTTTCCTGTTTCGCTGTTATAGCCTTTCCAACCATTAGGAATACTGTCAAAATAATGTGGTCCTAATTGCGAGAAATCAATACTACCTGGGAAAATTGGATTATTAGGGGTTAATTTAGCAACTTCATTACGTAAATTTTCATAATCCTCAAATGTCCAATCGTAGCTTGGAATTGCAATATTGTTTTCTTTCAGTAATGTAAGGTTTACTGCAGGAAATTGACCAACAGACATCCATGGAACACCGTAAATTTCTTCCCCATCATAACTTTGCATTAAGCTTCTTGCGTTATCTGGAATCCACTCCGCGTCTGGGTCTGATTCAATATATGGCGTTAAATCTAAAGTGAACTCACGATCGTAAGCTTCAGCAGCTAGTGGTGAATAGAATATATCTGGTAATGACCCTTCAATAGATCTTGCTGTAAGCATTTCTAATTCAGAGAAGTCATCATTATCTCCAGTAAATTGGCGATCACGCACTACCGTGATGTTAGGGTATTCATCCATAAACTTCTCGATATTTAACACCATTGGGTTCGCTTCATCATTTTCCCCATAAAATCTATTTGCATATATGAGTTCAATTTCTCGTTCTTGCCAATCTGGAACACCATTTTCATCTTCATCAATTCCCACAAATTCATCATAATTACTATTTTCCTCGTTACCAGCCTCTTCGTCTTTTTTACATGCTGTTAATATCAGTAATAAACACATTACTGCTACGATTAAGATAGAAATTTTCTTCTTCATCATATCCTCCTAATATCAATTATTTTTTCCATATTTACTACAAAGCCTTTTTATTTATCCACCACCTTTTTGTCATTAATGCCTGACACTATCCATAAAGGAAGCTCTTTCATTGTTTACATTAGTTATTTTCTCCTATATTACTTAACACTGAAACCGCCTACATTCGTTAAATGGTGGATTATATTAATTTTTCCTATAAATCTAAAAAAGCAAGAAACAGGAAAGTGAAATATATTATTAAATAATCATATATAAGTACACCATTTATAAATTTCAGATAGTAAACCCTTTCATGTTGGTAATTACCTTAAAACTGTTCCCAATTCGAAAAAATAGCTGTATAATTTTAAAAAATGAGTATTTTTGGAGTGATACTTTTGGAACAACGTATTCAACGGACATATAACTTTAATGCAGGTCCTTCAGCATTACCTTTAGAAGTACTGGAAAAAGCGCAAAAAGAACTAGTAGATTTCCGTGGTAACGGGATGTCTGTAATGGAACTAAGTCACCGTAGTGCCACGTTTGAAGAAGTACATAATGAAGCTATCTCTCGTCTGAAAAATTTATTTTCCATTCCAGATAACTATGAGATTCTCTTCTTACAAGGTGGAGCAAGTCTTCAGTTTTCAATGATTCCGATGAATTTCTTACAATCTGGTCAACAAGCAGCATATATCATGACAGGATCATGGTCTGAAAAAGCAATTAAAGAAGCGAAACTTTTTGGAGAACCATATGAGGTTGCAAGTACAAAAGATGAGAACTATAATCGGATTCCTTCACTTAGTGAGCTAAACTTCCATGATAATGATGCATATGTCCATCTCACATCAAATAATACTATCTACGGTACGCAGTGGCAGGAGTTTCCTGATACTGGAGATGTACCGTTGATTGCGGATATGTCTAGTGACATTATGTCAAAACCAGTGGATGTAAGTAAATTTGGTATCATTTACGCTGGTGCACAGAAAAACCTTGGACCATCTGGTGTAACAGTTGTGATTATTCGCAAAGATTTAATTGAAAAGGGCAATCAACAAGTCCCTACCATGTTAAAATATAGTACACATTCAAAAAGTAATTCCTTATATAACACTCCACCAACTTTCGGTATTTATATGCTTGGCGAAGTGCTTCGTTGGGTAGAAGAAAATGGTGGATTAGAAGCAATTGAAAAGAAAAATACCGAAAAAGCAAAGCTGATCTATGATGTAATCGATGAAAGCAATGGCTTCTATAAAGGTCATGCGGAAAAAGATAGCCGCTCCCTTATGAACATCACATTCAATCTACAGAGCGAAGAACTAGAGAAAAAATTCTTAGCTGAAGCCAAGGCAAGAGGTTTCGTAGGTCTGAATGGTCACCGTTCTGTTGGAGGTTGCCGTGCTTCCACGTATAATGCTGTTCCGTATGAAGCATGTAAAGCATTAGCAGATCTAATGAAAGAATTTCAACAAGCGAATCAATAAAAGTCTTTAAATAATAGCTCTGTTAAACTCTGTAGTTGATTTTCGCTCCTGTACACTCGTTTTCCGCGGGCACGGCCTCAGCTAACTTGGCAAAGAAAACCACTTGCCAAGTGGATCTTCGGCTCGTGCTGTTCCCGCAGGAGTCTCGTGTACATCCGCTACAATCAACTAAGTTGTTAACAACAATGAACTTTAACAGAGCCTAAATAAAAAACAAGTGGAGATGATCGTTCGGTCTATCTCCACTTGTTTTTTCTATTACCTCTGAAGCTCGCTGCGAGGTTAGTTGGTTCTATGAGTCGTTTTGGATGGGGAGATGTAGTGAAATGGTGGATAGGTATTTTCTATAAGACATTTGGAACGGGGTTTTGGGATGAAACGTCCATTAGAACCGTTCTATTAGACATTTAAACTGAGGGTTTCATCCAAAATGTCCATTAGGAGGACTCTATTGGACATTTGGAACGAGATTCTGGAATGAAACGTCCATTAGAGCTATTCTATCAGACATTTAAACTGACGTTTTCATCCAAAGTGTCCATTAGGACGACTCTATTGGACATTTCGAAAGAGAATCTATGATAAAGTGTCCATTAGACTCCTTCTATTAAACATTTCGAAAGAGAATCTATGATAAAGTGTCCATTAGACTCCTTCTATTAAACATTTCGAACGAGATTTAGAGCCAAAACGTCCATTACCCCGCCTCTAATCAGGTCACCATATTGAACTTACCGCAATTCAACATTCAACATAAAAAGAGCCTCCCAACAAGTCCAGTGCTGATGACTTGTTGGAAGGCCGCTTTTAATGAAAAAGTCCTTTTTTCTTAACAGGTACGGTATTATCTTTGTTTGTTACATCTAACACATCAAGTAGGAAGACGAATATTGGAATACCAATGATTAAGCCCCATACTCCAAAGAAATGCTCGGAGAAGATTAACACGACAAATGTATAGAAAACAGGTAAATCTGTTTTGGATGACATTAATTTTGGATTTAAAATATAGGCTTCAATTGCATGAATGACACAAATGAAGATTAGTATATAAATTACGTTTATAAACCCACCGACTGTATAGGCGATAATGGTAAGTGGGATTAATGAGATGATAACCCCCGCAACCGGAATTAGGCCTAGGAAGAAAACCATAATAGATAACCCAAATATATGAGGGAATCCTAGAACAATTAACCCAATTGTCGTTAATAAACAGTTTACAATCGCAATAATAAATTGAGCTTCGATAACTTTACCGAATGTACGAGTGAATTTACTACCGAAAAATGCAATTTCGTTATAAAACGGTGCAATTTTACTATCTTTAAATTTTGCAGTAAATTCTTTTAAACGCGGCTTTTCTAGCAGGAAGAATAAGCTCAATAATAATGAAAGTAATACTTGAATACTCACATGACTAATGTCTGTAAATGTCTTAACGATAAATGAAAAGCCATTCTCTAAGTAAGAAGAAATTTGGAAATTGGAGATGAGATCCTCAATATAATTTAAGACAACATTATTTTCATGTGGTTGTGTATAAAAATTCGTTATCTGTCTAACTAGCTGGGTGATTTCATTGGTGATGATTGGGAAATACCTTACAATCCCGAACGTTAATAACCCGACTATCATTGTATACATGAGCAATGCCAATACTTTCCGATTAATCGGAACACGCTTAGCAGTAAACTCTACTAATCTATCCATCAAAAATGAAAAGATAAAAGTAAGTAAAATAAAGTTAATCATGCTTCTCATGCTATAGAGTATTAATACAATTAGCGCAAAGATGAGAACCCGCTTTACTCCCTTTTTTTGAAAAAATTTAGCTATCTCCACCTAAACATTTCTCCTTATTTGCTTTTCTTTAGAAAATGTTCACATTATCAACTCCACAAAGCATTGAAAAATAAGGTGTGATACAGTTTTGTGAGCACTCTCTATATGTTTAATAATACCTAACTATCGGTCCATTGTGAAATAAAAGTTTGTATTTTTTTATGATGTCATCATATTTTTTGACAATTTTCTTAAAATAGCTTCTTTACAAATCCCCAACTCTAATATGTAATAATAATAGGATATTAATTTCATATTTTTACTAACTGCTGGAGGTTATTCTATTGTTAGCTGGCTACTTATTTTTAACCGCTTCCATTATTGCGGTCACCCTTATATTAATTCTTTTTAAAAGGTCGATGGAAAATTTGAAACAATTCCCTGGAAATCGTGGAACGATGCAGATGTACTTTTTTCTAGGGGCAGCTTTAGCAGAAATAATCCCTATATTCATTATATTATTCGGATTAATGAAAATTAAACCTTCTCCATTAAGTACTTTTATTGTACCAGGAATCGGAATTTTATTAGCGATTATTTTTGCGATTATCCATGTTTTTTCACAAACAAAAAATGTGAATGAGGATATTAAGAAAGATGTTGTTTCTTTTGCTTTTATCGGAATTACGTTAACACTTGCCTTGCCAGTTGTTTCTCTATTAACGCTTTTACTGTTTATTGAATAGCTCAAAAAAGCTGGTTATTTCAAGACTTCTTTGTCTTTAAAATAACCAGCTTTTTCTACAATTCAATTCTTTCCGGAAGTGCAGAAAAACTTCCTTGATAGTAAAGTAGAGGTTCTTTATCATTTTTCTCGATTTCCACTACTTCCCCAATTAATATGGTGTGATCTCCAGCTTCCACTTGTTTGAATGTTTTGCATTGCAGAACCGCATATGAATCACTAATGATCGGCAGGCCGTATTCGGAAATGCGCCATTCACATGTAGAGAAGCGGTCGACTCCTTTTTTGGCAAATGTATATCCAACATCTTTTTGATTCGCTGCTAACACATGAACAGCAAAAGAGTCTGCACTTTTAAATACATCAATATTCGAAGAACGATGATCAATGGACCATAGTATTAATAATGGATCTAATGAAACGGATGCAAATGAGTTAACAGTTAGACCCACTGGATTTCCTTCCTTATCTGTAGCTGTAATAATCGTAACCCCAGTCGGATAATTTCGCATCACTTCTTTAAATTGCACTTTTTGCTCTTCACTTTGTGACATTTATATTCCTCCTGCTGTTGTTTTTTTATTTGAATATATAGACATTGGAGTAGGTAATCCTAAATGTCCTCTTAATGTTGATGCCTCATATTCTTTTCTAAATAGACCTCGTGATTGTAGTATTGGAATCACTTCGTCTACGAATTCAGTAAAACTCCCTGGCAAGTAAGGAAACATTAAATTATATCCATCTGCACCACCATGAATGAACCACTCTTCCAATTGGTCCGCTATTTGTTCCGGTGTACCAAAAATAAGTCGATGCCCTCTCGTACCAGCAATACGTTTATATAATTGGCGAATCGTTAAATTCTCTCTTCTGGCTAAATCAATAATAAGTTGTCTGCGGCTTTGGTTACCATTCGTTTCTGGTATTTGTTGAGGAAGTGGACCATCTAGTGGATAGTTAGATAGATCAATTCCTCCTAAATAATCGGAAAGAAAATCCAGTCCAATTTCTGGTACAATTAAGTCTTGAAGCAATTCATATTTCTCTCTTGCCTCTTGCTCCGTTCGACCGATAATTGGCGTCACGCCAGGTAACACTTTTATCGTATCTGGATTTCTTCCAAACTCCACTGCCTTCGCTTTCAATCGTTCATAGAAATGTTGTGCATCTTCTAACGTTTGTTGAGCTGTAAACACGACCTCTGCTGTTTCCGCTGCAAGTTTTACCCCTGCAGTAGAGGAACCTGCCTGGATAATGACCGGTTGCCCTTGCTTTGATCTCGAAGCATTCAATGGGCCTTTTACGCTAAAATACTTACCTTGATGGTGTAATGTATGAAGCCTCTCTGAGTCAAAATATACACCGGTTTCCTTATCCCTAATTAAAGCATCATCATCCCAACTATCCCATAAACCTTTCACAACTTCCACAAATTCAGCTGCTCTATCATAACGAACCGAATGCTCTAGATGATTTTCCCGACTAAAATTCTTCGCTTCCTCTTCATAATAAGAGGTTACAACATTCCATCCAGCTCTGCCATTGCTCAGATGATCAATCGATAAAAACTTGCGCGCAATATGAAATGGCTCATTGTACGTTGTCGAAGCAGTTGCGGCTAGACCAATCTTCGTCGTAACAGCTGCCAACGCTGATAGTAACGTAAGTGGCTCAAAACGAACTTGCTCCGCTGGATGGGATAAACGATTAAAGGTGAGACCGTCACTTAAAAATAGCATATCTAGTTTTCCTCGTTCTGCGATACTGGCAATCTCTTTAAAAAACTTTAAATCCAGAGCCGCATTTGCATCGACATCCGGGTGCCGCCAAGCTCCCATGTGATGTCCTGTTCCTAACACAAAAATTCCTAGGTGCATTGTTTTCTTACTCAAATGTTACCCTCCCTTACTTTTTTTGATAAACAGCATTCCATTTTAATAGACGTCTTTCTAATAATTTAGCTAGAGAATCCGCTACTTTTCCGAGCACCGCATATAATAAAATTGCCAATACAACGATATCGAGCTGCATGAACTCACGAGCATTCATTGCCATATACCCAATTCCAGAGGTTGCGGCAACGGTTTCTGCAACGATAAGCGTTAACCACATGACACCTAATGAATAACGAATTCCAACTAAGATGGATGGTAGTGCTCCTCGCATAATCACCTTTGAAAACATATGCCAACGTGATAATCGATACACATTTGCCATTTCAATCAAACCTTTATCAACAGATCGAATTCCATGATACGTATTAATATAAATTGGAAAGAAAACACCAATGGCAACTAAGAAAATCTTTGCTTCTTCCCCAACTCCAAACCATAAAATGACAATTGGTACTAATGCTAAATGGGGGATATTACGTAACATTTGTACGGTTGTATCTAGGTGCTTCTCAGCAATTGGATAGATCCCATTTAGTAATCCGAGAAATAAACCAATACCACCGCCAATTAAAAATCCAAGCAAAGCACGGATAAAACTAACCCCAATATTTTCCCAAAGTTCACCGCTTGCAGCTACGTCCATAAATGCTTTCAAGACATCTAAAGGAGCTGGTAATATGTTTCCTGAAATTTGCCCTGCACTTGATAATAATTGCCAACCTAGCAACAATCCAATTGGAATAATCCATGGGGCAATTTGATTATAAAAACTATTAGTATCCTTTTTCATTTCTAACGCCCCCTATTACTCTGGGTACCAAATCTTGCCCTCAAAATTAATTTTGTTTTCAATTAAACCAATATCGAGTAAGTCTTGTGCCTGTGTCTCTAAATCCTTTACTGCTTCCTCATCCATAAACTTGATATCTGTTCGCTTCCGCTTCAAAGAAATTTCCCATGTGTCGGCCGGAACTTTTGATAACTTTTCCATTAACCTCGTTGCATCTTTCGGATCTTCATCTATTTCACGACCAATTTCACCTAAATACTTTACAATGACTTCCACAAGCTCTGGATGTTCCGTTACCATTTTTTCAGAACTCAAGTAAAACGATCTAAGTGGCACGATGCCTGCTCCTGTTTGTAAAATTTTATGGCCATTACTTTCCGCCACCGTCATATACGGATCCCACACAACCCACGCATCGACCTCACCTTTTTCAAACGCAATACTTGCATCTGGAGGTGTCAAGATGACTGGTGTAATATCTTCTAGTGTTAAGTCGACAGTTGCTAATGCTTTTACTAATAAATACTGGGCAATGGAAGCATTATTGTAAGCTACTTTTTTTCCTTTTAAATCTGATAACGAAGTGATACCAGAATCTTTCCCAACAAGAATTCCTTCTGATTCAGGTGCAGAAGCTTCACTCGCAATAAATTGAAAATCGCTCCCCTTTGCCAACGCAAACAGGGAAGGCATATCGCCTGCATTCGCAAAATCGATACTACCGGAATTTAATGCTTCAATAATGGAGCTTCCGGTGCTAAATTCAGACCATGTAATTGTATATCCTAAATCCTTCAATTCCTTTTGCAGTTCTTCACTATTTTTCAATGTCAGCATAATGGCTTGTTTTTGGTAGCCAATTTTTATTTCTTTTTTATCTCCATCTGCGCCACAAGCAGATAAAAAGAATAGGATTACGACTAATCCGAGAATAGACAAACGCTGTTTTTTCATTATTTTTCCTCCACGATCACTTTATTGTTTGTCTTTGGGCTAGTTTTTCACGCACCTTTGGAATGACTAATTCTCCTACTTCTTTAATCGTTTCTAAATGTGGGAAGCCTCTAAGAAGCACTTTATCAAAGCCCAAATCAACGAATTCTATTATTCTCTCAGATACTTGATCTGGAGTTCCTACAAGTGCAATCGAATTTCCTGATAAGACTTGTGTTAACCCAGCCCAAATATTAGGTCCAATATGGAAATTTTTATCTTTGCTGTTCTCCATCAAATCATGTAGCTGCTTAACTCCTACTGATTCACCTTTATACGCTAAGTTATTTTTTTCTTCTAATGCTGCTTGCTGTGATCTGCTGACAATTGAATTAGCCTTCTCATATGCTTCTTTCTCTGTATCGCCTAACACTACTTGAAAGGAGATGCTATAACTTAACTGTCGGCCATTTACTGTAGCGCGTTTTTTTATTTCGGAAAGTCTTTCTGCCGATAATTCTAACGTCTCACCCCAAAGCATATACACATCTGCTTCTGCTGCAGCTACATCTAGCGCGATATCAGATGAACCACCGAAATAAATTGGCGGCTTGCTAGCTAATTTTGGATAGAGAGAGGCATTTTCCAATTGGAAATGCTCGCCATGATGGGTGATCACGTCCTCTGTGAAAAATTTATTCAGTACTTGAATGTACTCTCGTGTTCGTTCATATCTAGCACGATGATCAAAAAAATCACCTTGACTTGCTAATTCTGTAGGAGAGCCACCTGTTACTATGTTGACTAACGCTCTCCCACCTGACCAATAATGTACAGTTGCAAATTGCTTCGCAAAAGTCGCCGGTGCCATCGATCCTGGTCGTACTGCAAATAGAAAATTTAATGTTTCTGTATGGTTAATTAAATTGGCGGCAACCGCTAATGAATCTAAGCAGTTCGTACCTGTTGGCAATAGAAGGCTAGAAAACCCGCCTTGCTCTGCAGCTTGTGCGATCGCTTTAATATACTCTAAAGTTGGTTCCCGTTCTGCAGTCTCATCTACGACAGAACGTCCACCTATCGTTTTATTTTTTGCGCCGATAAACGCTCCATCTCCAGCAGTTGGAGCCATCGTAATAAATTCAACCAATCTTTTCGCCTCCATTATTTAAACAATATTTGCTGTTACTCTCCGCTTTTGACCGTGGGGATGTGATTTTGTTTTCCCAAGGATACTAGCTAAAAGTTCTTCCTCTAACTCTGCAAATCTTGGATTTGTTCGATTTCTTGGTCGTGCTAACGATACAGCTAAGTCTTTTTTCACCATACCTTCTTCAATTAAAACGACACGATCCGCAAGAGCAATTGCTTCGCTTACATCATGGGTGACCAATAATGTCGTAAATTTCTGCTGTTGCCAAAGCATATCAATTAACTCCTGCATCTCGTAACGTGTTAATGCATCCAATGCTCCAAGTGGTTCATCTAATAAGAGTAGCTTTGGTTCCGCTGCTAGTGCGCGAGCTAATGCAACACGCTGTTTTTGTCCACCAGAGAGAACTGCTGGCCATTCATCTGCTCTATCTTCTAGGCCTACTTGTTGTAAAGCCCAATTGGCACGTTCCTTCCAGCCCTTCGTTAAACTTAAGCCAACACCGACATTTTCTAGGACCGATAACCATGGTAATAAACGAGCCTCTTGAAACATCATGCGTGCCTGTAGGTTTGAGTTAGAAATGAGCTGATGATCCTGTCGTATTTCCCCAGCTGTAACTGCTTCCAGACCAGCAATACTTCTAAGTAACGTACTTTTCCCACAACCACTTTTTCCAACAATCGCCACAAATTCACCAGGTGCAATCTGCAAATTAATGTTACGTAACACTTCTAATTGGCCAAATGTTTTCTCTAACTGCTGTATGCTTAGTTCAACACCTTGATTACCGGACATTTTTTCACTCCCTATTCGTTAATGAACTATTTGACTTGGTGCAATTTCATCTCCAGACAATTTATCACCGATATTCAATTGACCACTTTCCAGCAAGCGTAATAATTCAGGAAAACTCAAACTTCTTTCTAATGAAATAAAATGAATCCCATCTTTAACTGCTTTCTCATAGGACAATTCACAAAAAGTTTGTGGAGGTGCAACAAATACAGTAGCACCTTTATCTTCAGCGAATGAAAGGGTAGCACCCCTTCTCCCTTCCTGTAAAAACTGTGCTGGATTTTCATAATCTTGAATTTGCTTTTTTACTGCATCATAAATACGTAAAACGGTACCTTCGACAATTGGTACGACTGTTTCATCTGCATTTAACACTAGAGCGATGATCATTTCCTTCCTCCTCTTACGTCATTTCTGAGTAATTCAATGTGATTAATATTATTTATACAGCACTCATCATCATTTGTACAATTGAAAAAAGTGAATTTTATATTCACTTTTTATGAAGGAAGGAATGTTATTCAGGAGTTGCTTTTAAGAATGGTAAGCAGTTGATGCACGAATTTACTTTGTTGATTGTTCACTTTTCGTAATGAACCTACTGTGAGTCCAGATGGGAAATCCATAATATGCTTCATTACGGTTCCGACAGGAGGGGGTTGAATGGTAATAAGCGGAACAATTGCCGCACCGAAGCCAGCTTGAACATAATATTTCAATGCCATTAAATTACTTACTTCCATTCCATAACTCGGTATAATCCCAGATTCCAGTAGCTTTCTTTCAAAGTTACCGCGAAACGGACAGGTTGAGTTTGTGATAAGTAATTTTTCATTATATAAATCTACTAATTTTACATGTTCGACCTTACTTAAGCGGTGAGTTTCTGGAATTAATAAGGCTACTTTTTCGGAAAAAATAGGATCAAATTCAGTGTCTCGATATATATCAGGAGCAGCACAAATAGCAATATCTATTTCTTCCTTTTCCACCATATCTGCTAACACACTACTCCCGTGTATTTGCAGGCTAATTTGTACTTTGGGGAATTGTTTAGAAAACATCGTCAACAGCACTGGCAACCTATAGCTTGCCATTGGTTCCATCACCCCAATTCGGAGAATCCCCGCTTCTCCTTCCACTAGTTCCGTCATCGACTGTTTTACATGATCAAATGATCTTAGTAATAACTCGCCTTTTTCATATAATAAGCGGCCCGCTTCCGTCAGCTGTAAGTGGTTGCCACGCTCTAGCAAGGTTACACCAAGGTCATTCTCGAGTTTCTTAATTTGGGTTGTAACAGTGGATTGGGCATAATTTAATTGTTCAGCCGCTTGTTGAAAGCTGCCACACTTTACTATCGTTTGAAATGTTTTTATTGTACGTAGATCCATTATGTCCTCCCCATCACTTATATGATAATTCTCATTTGTTTACTCGGTATTATATTGAAAAAAGCATACCATGATTTACTAAAATGTCAATTAGCTCAAAATGCCTATTTTTATGTAAGGATAACAGAAGCAATTTTTCTACAAACATTTTTGCTTTACCGAATAATTGAAATAAAAAAGTGGAGAAAAGCAACTTTGCTTTCCTCCACTTCAAATCTTATATCGAAATATCTTTCTCAATCGCTGTTTTATCATTAAATTTTTCTACATTTAACTTCTTCATAAATCGTGATGTGAGTGTTCCAGACATCATGGCACCATTCACATTTAACGCTGTACGTCCCATATCAATTAATGCTTCAATTGAAATTAACAATCCGGCTAACCCTACTGGCAATCCCATTGATGATAGTACGATTAATGCGGCAAATGTTGCTCCTCCACCTACACCGGCAACACCGAAGGAACTTATACCGATAATGAACACGAGCTTTATAATAAAGTCAAAGGATAGTGGGTCAATTCCCATTGTCGGTGCAATCATAACTGCAAGCATCGCTGGATAAATACCGGCACAGCCATTCTGACCAATCGTTGCTCCGAAAGACGCCGACATATTGGCGATTCCTTGATGAACACCAAGTGATTTTTCTTGAACTTGAATATTTAAAGGTATCGTTCCAGCACTGGAACGCGATGTAAATGCAAATGAAAGTACTGGCAACACTTTTTTCAAGTAAGTGAATGGATTTAATCCAAATACACCTATTAGAACAAGATGAATGATGAACATCACAATAAGCGCTACATAGGAAGCAATTACAAATTTCCCGAGTTCAAGAATTCCAGCCACATCTGTATTCGCTACTGTATTTGCCATTAATGCCAAAATACCAAATGGTGTTAGGCGTAGAATTAATGTAACAATACGCATAATAACCGAGTAAAAAGCATTGACAATTTTAGTGACAAACTCCGCTTGCTCTGGGTTTTTCCTTCGTAACCCTAGTACTGCAACTCCAACAATAATTGAAAATACTACTACAGCAATTACTGAAGTTGCTCTTTGTTGTGTCATATCTAAAAAGATATTCGAAGGAATGAAGCTAACGATTTGGTCTGGAATCGTCATATCTTCTACTGTTCCTAATCTATTTTCTAACGATTCCGCCCTTTCCATTTCTGCTTGCCCAGCTTCGATTTGATCTGCATTGAGATCAAATAATGTTGCACTTCCAATACCAATGACTGCCGCAATCATTGCTGTTACTACAAGAATACCGATAATCCATAACGACATTTTTCCGAGTTCTGACGACTTTTCCAGATTAATAATAGATTGAATAATAGATGCCATAACAAGTGGTATAACAATTAACATGAGCAAACGAATATACCCACTACCTGCTATCGAATACCAATTGGTTGTATCTGCAACTACTTCCGAATCCGCACCATACGCTATTTGTAAAAATGCACCTAACAAAATCCCTAATCCTAAACCAGTTAACACCCGTTTACTGAATGAGACATGTTTTCTTTGCATCCAAATCAATAAGAATGTAATAGCTAAAAAGATTGCAATATTCACTAGTAACCAAAATAGGTCCATCTTTCTCCCTCCCTTTCGTTTTGTTAAATTCCCCAAAAGTAATAAAAAAGTATAGCAAATTACTAATATTAAAATATACGAAACAATGAATTTTATACCTTGTATCCAAAAATATTTATAACTCACAGTGGGAAACTCAGGTTTTCTTTTCCTCAAAAAAAATCCTTTACAATGAACGAGGATTCTCGCTTTTGTAAAGGATAGAATTTCATACTATTGTTTTATTCTTACTAATGCTTCATCGAGTACAGCAATCACTCTGTCACACCACTCATCAAATTCCTTATCTTCGAATTGATATTCTGGATGATCCAAAATAAAGTTCACTGCTTGCCTAATACCTTGATCCAGTCTTGTAGTTGCTACAAATTCTGGTACAAGCCTTTTCAACTTCGAATTGTCAAATACTACAGAGTTTGACTTATCTCCTAATAAGCCACTGCCGAGATCCCAGTTACTTGCTTTAGCTAGGAAATCGGAGGAAACATATACAGCATTTAGTTTTACCCCGAGTGCATCTGCAATCATTTCATATATTTGATTCCATGTCACAGTTTCATCTGACGTAATATGTACAGACTCCCCTATTGCATGAATATTCCCCATTAATCCAATGAACCCTTTCGCAAAATCACTATTATGAGTCATTGTCCATAATGCTGTTCCATCTCCATGAATGATAACTGGTTTATTCTCCAACATCCGTTTAGCGACTTGCCAAGACCCTTTTGTTCCATGAACCCCAAGCGGTATCGATCGTTCATCATACGTATGACTTGGTCTCACAATCGTAATTGGGAATCCTTCTTCCCTGTACAGCTTCATTAAATAATCTTCACATGCTATCTTGTTTCTTGAGTATTCCCAGTATGGATTTGCTAAAGGTGTCCCTTCTGTCACTCGATAATCTGCTAATGGAGTTTGATAGGCTGAGGCAGAGCTAATGAATATAAATTGTTTTGTTTTCCCTTTAAACAATCGATAATCTCTTTCCAAATGGGAAGGAACAAAGGCAATAAAATCAGCAACAACATCAAAGTGTAAATCCTGAATCAATTCTGAAACCTTATCTTCATCATTAATATCAGCTGTTATTACTTTTACACCTTCAGGAAGTAGCTCATTTCTATTTCCACGATTTAATAGATATAGCTCCCAACCCTTTTCTACTAATTGTTTCGTAATAGCAGTACTAATTGTTCCTGTTCCACCAATAAAAAGCGCTTTCAATAGAATCCCTCCAGAAACATATTTTTCCTCTCATCTATTATCATACTGAATTCATACACTATTAACCACTAAACTTAGAAGAAATTAGAGAGATTATTCAACAATTTTTCATTTGTGTTGGATAAGCAACAAATCCAATCTTCTATTGGTGTTTTGTTGCTCAGATCCTCGGTATTATACAGTTATAAGTTAAATATCAAATAAAAAACATATATTTTTAGGAGGAATTACAATGGTTAAAATCGGTATTATTACAGGAAGCACAAGAGATTCAAGAGTAAATAATCAAGTTGCAGAATGGGTGAAATCAATTGCAGATCGCCGTGGAGATGCGGAATACGAATTAATCGATATCAAAGATTACAATCTACCAAAGTTTAATGAACCAATTCCTGCAATTATGTCACAAGATTATCAAGCTCCAGAGGCACATGTTTGGTCACAAAAAGTGATCGAATTAGATGGATTTGTTTTTGTTACACCTGAATATAACAAAGCAGTTACTTCTGGCTTAAAAGATGCCATTGATTACTTGTATGTAGAATGGAATAATAAGGCCGCAGGTATTGTAAGTTATGGTTCTACACTAGGAGTAACAGCTGCAAATAATTTAAGATTAATTTTAACTGTACCAGCTGTTGCTACAGTTCGGACACAACCTGCATTTAGTTTATTTACTGATTTTGAGAATATGAGCGTATTTAAACCAGCTTCACATCATCAAGAAACAGTGGACAAAATGTTAGATGAAGTAGTTTCCTGGTCCACTGCACTAAAGACAATTAGAGATTAATAGAGCAATGAGGAAGAGATTTGATTCTTTCCCTCTTTTTTTATGCATATAACCTCTTTGCTGTTCAATGATTAAAAGTCAAACGGATTAATTTAAATTTTCTAACTCCTATGATAGACTAATATGTAATATTAAGGAAAGGAAGCGATTACATGAATTATCTTACATTAAATAATGGTGTTCGCATCCCTCAATTAGGGTATGGTGTGTGGAAAGTTCGTAATGAAGAAGCAACGACTGCAGTTAGCCAAGCGCTGGATTCTGGATACCGCCTAATTGATACAGCTATGATATATCGAAATGAAGTCGGTGTTGGTGAAGCGATAGCAAACAGCAATATACCACGTGAAGATTTATTTATTACAACGAAGGTATGGAATAGTGACCAAGGCTATGAAAATACTTTACGAGCATTTGATGAAAGTCTTGAAAGACTAGGTCTTGATTATGTCGATCTCTATTTAATTCATTGGCCAACACCAAAGTTTGATACATATATTGATACGTATAAAGCACTCGAAAAATTGTATAAAGAAGGGCGCACAAAAGCAATTGGCGTTTGTAACTTTGAAATTGATCATTTGCAACGAATTTTTGACGAATGTGAAATTAAGCCTGCAGTTAACCAAATCGAATCTCACCCATACTTACAACAGAAAGAACTGAAACAGTTTTGTAAAGAACACGGAATATATGTAGAAGCGTATAGTCCGTTAATGAATGGAATAAAGGTGATCGAAGATTCAGTTATTCAGGATTTGGCCGAAAAATATGGAAAGACACCAGCTCAAGTAATTCTCCGTTGGCATATTCAAGAAGATGTCGTTGTCATTCCAAAAACAGTTACACCTTCTCGAATGGTAGAGAATTTAGATGTGTTTGATTTTGAGTTAAGTGCCGAAGATATGGCAAGAATTGCGGAATTAGACCGTGGCGAACGGCATAATGCTAATCCGAATGAGTTTCATAATCGATAAAAAAATATCTTTCTCAAGTTGATACTTGTTTCATTGTTTCTTCGTTAGAAATAAAATGAAGTGTGGGAGATGGCGAATTGAAACCTACTATAATGGAAAAAGATGAACTCATATTAATTGGTTTTAAAAGGAAGTATCTCGTAACAGATGATACTCACACATTAATTCCGCAACTATGGGACGAATATTTAGAGCGACAAAACGAAATTAACCATTGGATAAAGGAAGTTTCTGCTGGCATTTGCTTTGATGGAAATGAACAAGGTTTTTCTTATTTTGTTGGTGGATTCGTGACAGACATAGAAGATATCCCTAATGGAATGGAAGTGTTGAAACTGCCTCCGCAAAAATACGCCATTTTCACCTTTAAAGGCGGAGCAGATAAAATCGGCGACCATTGGGAATACATCAATGATGTTTGGGAGAAGCAAACGGATTGTGTTCGTACAGGAGTCGACTTCGAATACTACGATTCTAGGTTCCATCCTGATTCTGATGAATCCGAGTTAGATATTTATATTTCTATAAAATAATCATTGATTAAAGAGGTTGAGACATAACCATTTGACTTGAATGTAAATCAGAACAATGTAAGTGTAGCTATAACGCTCAGGAAATACACTTCGCTGGTAACTATAAATTTTTTGTAATTGAAAAAGTGACCGAACTATCTTGTTTTTAAATCAAGTATAGTTCGGTTTTTATTTGCATCCATATTCCTCTGTCCAGCCTTTTTCTTTCATAAAGGCTCTGTTAAAGTTCATTGTTGTTAACAACTTAGTTGATTGTAGCGGATGTACACGAGACTCCTGCGGGAACAGCACGAGCCGAAGATCCACTTGGCAAAGCGGTTTTCTTTGCCAAGTTAGCTAAGGCCGTGCCCGCGGAAAGCGAGTGTACAGGAGCGAAAATCAACAACAGAGTTTAACAGAGCTTTCATAAAAAAAATGAACTCAAGCTAAATCATCCATGTAGGCTTTGATTATTTATGCATTTTTTCCTTTTGCTCATGTGATCCCTCATGTATGTTATTCCTCAACAAACTGTTGATACTTATGCAGTGTTTCATCCGTTAATACACCACATTCCTTGAAATGGTTCACGAGTACACTAGCAATCATTTCATTCTCTTCTGAGAAACTCACTTTCATTAGAACCCTATTAATAATATCTGCAAATTCATGTGGATTCTCATACATCGTATTCCATGCACGTGTATGGAGCTCCATATCTTCTCCTAGTGCAGCTGACTCCAGTTCATCTGCTGGTAATGGCTCATGGAATTGTGCATAAGGATCCTCGTACACATTTGTGTAAATAAAGGAGATGCAGTCATCTAAACTAGGAGCGATGCTTATTTTTTCTCCAGAATAAAGTGCATATACTTCTCCATTTTCAATTCCCAGTTCACCATCCTCGAGCTCTAAATAAGGTACTTCCTTTGTGAATCCCTTAATAATGGATTTAAAGTTTGGAGTGATGAAAATGTAATTAAATTCAGGGTTCAATTGCTCTAGAAACGTATTAAATTTCACATCTTCCTCTTCAGCAACATCATGATACGCTTTAGGACGATACAAGTAATCGGCAGTTATTTCCTTTGCTTCGATTGTCCATTCCGTTTCAGGAGACTCAAAAATCACACGAAGGGCAAACCCATTTCTCGTTTTTATCATTTCATCGTATATGTACCACTGGCCAACTTCTATTGGTTCCTCTGAATGCTCAGCCAAAATCCCTGAAAAGGTTAGTTCAATAATAGCTTTATTCGTAAATCCACTAGCTGTATTTAATGTGATTTTTAGTAAGTCATCATCACGTTCTATACGCTCTATCACCGCATCATGTAAGCTTTGCTCGTAAACCTCTTGAACAGATGTTGGTAAAAAAGCGAGTGTCTTCTCTTTATTGCCATGTGCTGCTTCCAGAACTGCTTCAAATTTTCTTTCTTCCCCTTGCATCCAATTCAAATAATCTTCTCGAACATGCTTAGGTAATTGTGGTGTATTTAGTGTTCCATCATGCACATATGGATGAAATCTGGTAGGGAGTACTTGAAGTAATTGCTCTTTACATTCATTCAGTTCTGCTGCTAGTGAAGCCTGAAGGTCCATTCCCTCCTCTTTTGCGTCCTCCATATGTATGTCCCAATCCTCATCTGTTTCAGGTATAGGTAAGATATTCACTTTTTCAAAGGCATACTTGGCTTGTAACGATAAATTCCAATTCATCTAGAAACAATCCCCTTTATTTTTTTAAATAAATTATCATCTTAAATATAGGGAAACGCAAAGGAAATTCACATCCTTTGCGCCTTATTTTATATATTTTAAGAGAAAACTATTTAAGCGTTCTTTATATGCCTCTTTCTCTAAAACAAAGGATTCTCCATGATTAGCTCCATCCACTAGCATAAGCTCTGCTTCACTATTTGTATGTTCATACAATTCTTCTGCAAGATTCGTAGGGACAAATGTATCCTCTTTTCCGTGTATATAAAGAATCGGAACTTCTGTTTTTTCTACTTGTTTTAACGAGCTTGCCTCGCGAAATGAATACCCGGCAAGTGCCTTCGTGACTAGGCTTGTACTATCGAGAATTGGGAAAGGAGGTAATTTAAACATGCGTTTGATTTGATAGGAAAACAATTCATAAACCGATGAATATGGGCTGTCTGCAATGATAGCCGAAACATTTTCAGACATATCCTTTTCGCCACTTGCCATTAGAACTGTCGCCGCTCCCATTGATAAACCGTGGTAAACTATTTGTGTCTCATTACCAAGCTTATCCACAAGCAATTTTGTCCAGTCTATGAGGTCTAGTCGATCATGCCAGCCAAATCCGTAATAATCACCTTCACTACTTCCGTGCCCTCGTGCATCTGCCATGAAAAGGTTATATCCAAGATCTTCATAGTAATATTGTCCATAGATTCCCATTTGTTTCGCATGCCCTAAATATCCATGTGTAAAAATCACTAATTTATCTGTTTTCTCTTTTGCCGGTAAATAGTAACCTACTAGATTTAGGCCATCTCGTGACTCCATTTGTAATTCTTCAAATGGTTGTTTTGCTACCCACTCTCGCCACTCACCATCTAACATTTCATCCAATGATTCTGCAGAAACCTCGAGATCGGCATTATCCTCTAAAAAAGTTTTCTCCCCACGTGAAATCGCTAAGTGATAAAAGAAGAAACTCGCAGCAATATCCACGACTAATAAGACAGCTACTAA
Organism: Lederbergia graminis; assembly: GCF_042655485.1. NCBI lineage: Bacteria > Bacillati > Bacillota > Bacilli > Caryophanales > Bacillaceae > Lederbergia > Lederbergia graminis. The sequence continues at coordinate 77,781 of NZ_JBHSMC010000003.1, read as the reverse complement.
AGTTACTACTATTTTTTTCCAATGTTTTCGTAACATACCCCTTTTCCCCTTCTATACAAAATATATAACTATTATACTAGAAAAAAGTAAATTATTCGTTGGTAGAATTAGGGTAGTTCTATCAATCTCTACAAAAATTCACCAACCACCACAATCACGAAATCATTCTACTTGTTATTATTATTATTCTTATTATTATTGTTCTTGTTGTTGTTCTTTTTCTTATTCTTATTCTTATTCTTTTTATTGTCCACGTATCGTCGACGTATCGTAAAACTCCGATTTTCTTAAAAACTCCTCATATTTTATATAGAAAAAAGAGTGGAAACTAGACACCCTCGTTTCAAAAAAAAGTAGAGACAGGGTTTTTCATTAACCCCGTCCCTCGAAATAATGATGTCGCTATTACCTACTACATAGGCATTTTTTACACACAAGTAAACGATTCAATTTGTCTTAAGCTTATTCCAAAGTAAACCCAGTTAAATCCAGTCCAACGAAAACCAGCTACTGAATTACGACCAACAAAGATTGGATAAAACCAGAATTGCTGATTACGTCTTAACCATACATAGGTAAATCTAAACATACATCTTCTAATACCGCCTGGATCAACCGCAAATGTTTGCGCCTGAGTCGGAACAAAGCTTGGCGGCGGTGTGGTTGGCGCTCCTGCTCCTTGGCCAGGCCCCCCTGGCCCCGGTCCAATTCCAGGTCCTTGCCCTGGTGTTGGAAACATCGGTGGAAAAAATGGTGGGAAGAAAGGCGGAATTCCCCCTAATTGTCGTTCATCATACTCCGAATGGTATGAGTTATGCTCTTCGTATGGACTATTTTCTTCTACATGATATGGATATTCATAGTACATCGGTAAATAATTAGGATACATAAATAGCACTCCTTAACATGTTAATCTCACATCATCTTATTTATAGACAGATGACCATTCAACTTGTACCCACTAAAATGGGCACTTCCCCACATAAATCCTCTGTTTTATATAAAAATCTATTTATATTTTGGCAATGTGATATACGTCACAAAAACCAAAAGCTAAATCCATTATGATGAAATAAATGATAGGTAAAGGGAGTTGTATCAACATGACTCAATTCACGATAGATACTGAAGTGGCCGATATTGTCACTGCCTTACCACAAAGTGCGGAAGTCTTTCGCAAATTACGGATTGATTTTTGCTGTGGTGGAAAAGTTGCATTAAAAACAGCAGCAATGGAGCAAGGTTTTAACCCAGAGGAAATTTTGAAGGAAATAAAAGAACTGGAAAATACACAACCTAGCGAAGCTTTCGATCCTGCTTCATTTGGAGATCGTACACTCGTTACGTATATCCAAGAAACGTATCATGATCCATTACGTGAACAATTACCAGAGCTTTCTAAGTATGTATCCACTGTGGTAAATGTTCATGGAAGTTTACATCCGGAGCTTTATCGTGTTCAAGAACTCTTTGAAGAGTTATCTACAGAACTACTTGATCATACAAAAGATGAGGATATGAATGTTTTTCCTCTCCTCTTAACATTTTTACGTAATCCATCAAACGAGCTAGTAGAAAAAGTGACACCACATGTGCAGGAACTAGAGGAAGAACACGAGAATACTGGTAAACTTTTATTCGAACTACGAGATATTACAAATAATTTCACGTTACCTGAAGGAGCATGTGCCACATATTCGCTCGTATATCGTCAGTTAGAGGAACTGGAAAAGAAAACATTTCAGCATGTCCACTTAGAAAATAATATTTTATTTGAACGTGTAAAAAAGGTCTTACATTCACTGAATTGATAAGAAGCGAAAACGACTCTAAATGGGATTATTCCGTTAGAGTCGTTTTCTTTATGAGACTTTCCTAATTTTAATGATTTTTTCTTCCACTGACGAATTGGATTCCTCAAATATCCCGTTTAGCGTTGGGGTAACCCGATACGTAATTTTCAGATCATTCCCCTCTATTTCTACACTTTCAACTATTAATCGAAAAGCATGGGCATCTTCTTTCATTTCTTTCCTTAATCCTAGCTCTGGAACAAACTGATATAGTTTTGATTCTAGCTCCGTCTTATACTGTTCTAATCCAGTAGGCGGTTCAGAGTTATTTACTATATGTTGAAGACTATTTTCCATATAGTTAATACCCATTTCCCTCAGTTTTTCTAATTGTATATTCTCTTCTGATCGTTTGAATTGCTGGGTACTATTTATGATATTTGATATAATTGGAGGAGTAACAACACCAATTATTGCTATGATAAGTAATACCGTTATCAAGGCATAGCCGGATTGATTTTTTCTTAAGGAGTTCATGGCGATTCCTCCTTCTTATATCCGTATATTTCGGATGCAGGAGTAGCTCCTGGACTGTAATCTTCTTGCGCATAAATTTGAACATGTACGACCTTCAGATGTAAACTTTCCGGTGTTTCTGGAGTTAAACTTACATATGGAAAATACTGTTTTCCGTTTAGCTGAATTATCTCCATTTGATGATATATAGTACCATCAATAAGCTGATTAATTCCTGTATACACAGCAGAGTCATCACTTACTTCATTTAAAACCTTCTCAGCAATATTAATGGCAGTTAATCTATCTTCTGTTTTCGTAGAAAGTAACGTAGCTTGGCCAAAAAAACTTAAAAAATAAAGTAATACGAGAAATAAAATCGTAATAGATGCTAGTATTTCAATTAATGTTACTCCTTTATGATTTAGATATAGTTTCATGTTATCTCTCATATTCTCACCCTATATGAACAACATCATTTTTAAAGGCTCGGTGAATCATTATGTATAAAAGGTACATATCACAGCAAGAAGGAATAACACTCATAGAACTCCTAGCAGCATTGGCAATTACGAGTCTAATCATTATCCTTTCTTTCAGTGTACTCACTTCAACTTTTAAATTCAATGATAAGAGCCAAGCCCATATTAATTTAAGACAAGAAGCTAATATTCTTATCACTAATATTAGAAAGCATCATCAAAAACAAGAACCAGTTTGTTATGAACAATTGGAGCAATTGCTTAGTAATGCGCAAATATTAAACTCCACATTATGGCTTGATAAAAAAATATTTAGAGAAGGTAATTGCTGGGAACCAATTCCTAGCACTGGGGGGATTCCTGATTTACCAGTTACCTTTACTTTAACAGACCCATCACAAAGCTATCAGTTTGAAATAGACACAATCATTGATGGGTACAGTCGAAATGAAATAAGTATCGATATCCCAAATCAACCCCCTGTAGATGATAATTTTTATGAGCAAATAAAAAATAATAATGTGTTTATTTATGGTTCTGATTTCGGAATTTATGGTTCAACACCTGTAGATAATGCTGCAAATCAACACGGGACTATTTTTATAAGTAACTTGAATCAAGAAAATCTACTTTTTACCGGTAATAACAAAGTCTCCGTATCCAATATTTATATTAATAAAAAAGGACAAGAAATTATATTTCGGAGTAGTACTAAATTAGGGGCGAAAAATACTACCGATATCGTGCGAATCGAGGGTAATGTTCAACTCAATAATGGTGGCGCTCGAATCTATGCTAATACAGTTTACATTGATGGCAACGTTACATTTGGTAGTAGTGCTATCATCGACGCAAAGAAAGTAATTATTATTGGGGATGTACAACTAAATAACGGTGGAGCAAAAATTAATACTGAAAGTTTGTATGTTGACGGCAATGTTACATTTGGAGATAGTGCCAAAATAGAGGCAGATAAGGTTGCAATAACAGGGGATGTTACTTTTCATAATTGGGGTGCTTCATTGAAGGCAAACGAAATATACATAAATGGAGAAGTAGGAACGAGACAACCAGATAATATTATTGGTAATTACACGCATGGTTTAGTTCCACTCAATAAAGACGATATTCCGAAAGCATTAAAGCTATCTACACCTACATTTCACGATGATTCATGGTACGCTGCAAACGGTTATGAAGTACGTTCCTCTGGGAAATTATCGGATGGTAGCAAAATATATACTCATTCAAATTTTACTACCAATGATTCACACGAAAACACGAACAATGTAATCATTGTTAGTAAGGGAGATATTAATATTAGTCGTTTTGGTAGTAGTCATCTTACAGGTATTCTCTTTGCCCCCCAAGGGAAAGTAACCTTCAACGGAGGAGGGTTTAGAGGTGTAGTAATCGCTAGAGATGGTTTTTTCACCAAAGGGAACCCTTCCATTACTTTCACAAACGTGTCTGAATTCATCCACAATCCTGAACACGCACCATTCAAATAACTATAGCAATGATCCAGTGGCTAGGTATTTATCCATATGCGATAGTGCCTAGCTTTGTTTTTGATGGTATGATAGGTAACGGGGGTAGATGGAATGGATACAATTATATTTGATGTAGATGATACGCTATATGATCAAGTATTATCTTTCAAAAGAACATGTGAAAGAATGTTACCGGAATATATCACAAATATCGATTTAGATAAACTGTACATTACAAGTAGAAAATATAGCGATGAATTGTTTGATAAGCAAGTTGCTGGTGAATTAACGGTTAGAGAAATGCATATTAGAAGAATTAAAGATGCATGTGCTGAATACGGAATTGAAATTAGTGATCAAAAAGCAATTGAATTTCAAGAAGCGTATGTAGAAGAACAACAGAAAATAACGTTATTCGATGAAGTTGTTGAGTTACTGGAAACTCTTCAGCACACAAAACAGCTGGCAGTGCTAACAAATGGTTCTCATGGACATCAAGCCATGAAGATCAAACAATTGAATTTATCAAAATGGATTCCGGAAGAAAATATCTTTATATCAGAATCTTTAGGATATGCAAAACCTACAAAGGAAGCATTTCAAATTTTAGAGAAAAAATTAAACCTAGATAAGGAAAAAACGGTATATATTGGAGATTCATTCGCTAACGATATAATCGGTGCCAAGAATGCAGGTTGGAAGGCAATTTGGATGAATCACCGAAATCGGAAAATGCCAGAGGGGAATATTAAACCAGATAAGGTAGTCTATAGTGCGAGTGAATTATTTGAAACGGTAAGTAAATTATAATCTTCAGGGTCAGGGGAGAAACATCCTTTGTCCTTTTTTGTTTTTCATTTTGCTATTACATTTAGGAAATCTAGCAAGTCTATAAATAATAGGTTACTATTGTACTAGGATAACTATACTATCAGGAGGACATAATGGCTGTTTTATATCGTTCCAAAAACACAGAAGCACAAAATAAGCAAAGCTTTAATCGACAAAATTTAATAACACTTATCGTTTTGTTATTTGTATTTATCATCATTGGGTTAGGAGTTCAGGGAACACTCTTGTCATTCTCTGGAGTAATTGTGGTGGTGATTATTCTTGCAATCATTTACCGGATTGTTCGAATTGGCAGAACAAGTGTAGATCTTGAATTAGAAAAAAAGCGACTACGCTCATTTGCTGATCTTCCCGATTCATATCATGTGTTTCAAGGGGCTTATGTAGAATTTGAAGGACGTTCTTACAGCTGCGATTATTTTGTTATTTCTCCATCATGCTGTTTCGCCATAATGGAAGAGAGATCGCCTGGAAGGTTTGAGGGAAACACCGATTATGATATATGGACAATAATCAATGAGGAAAAAGGACGAGAAGTAAAAAAAGAAGTGTACTTTGCAACCTCCATATTACGTCAGCAAACATACCATGCAGCAGAAATGTTGAAATCAGAAGCGATGGCGATGTGGGTGCAAGGAATTGTTTACTTTTCCAACAAACATTCCTCTGCTAAAGGAACTGGTAAAAATACAAAAGTGATCGATGACAAGCAAAAGCTACATCAATACATAACCAGTTTTTCACCACCATTCAAACCAAATCCTGGATCCTTTGAGAAGGCTATTAAACTAATAAAGAAACGTTCTAAAGCAAAAAGGCTCCTATAAAAAACAGCCAGACACGGTTCAACTTTGAATTGATCCGTGTTCTGGCTGTTTTAATTATATTGCATCGGTATCGTATTTGTTTTTCTTTTTAATTTTACATTCCCAATCATAATACCACATAAGATGATGACTACTCCAAACCACTGGGAATAACTAACAAATTCATTTAAAATCAGTGCTGACATAATGACTGCTACTGGCAGCTCAGAAGCACTTAAAATTGTACCAAGTCCTGGACCAATCTTCGGCATCCCAATCGAGAATAACAGCGGTGGTAAAGCAACGCCAAGTAAACCGAGTAAGAATCCATAAGGTGCTACTCCCATTAAAACATGTATATCAAATAGAAAAATCGGTGGGTATACAATTAGCACTACAATGAGTGCACCCGTTGATAAAAGAGCACTTTTCAATATTGGTTGTATATCTTTTCCAACAGCACCACTTATAAAAATAGAACTTGTAAATGTTATAGCAGATAGAATTCCCCAAATGGTTCCTTCCATTGTAAGTGTTGTATCACCAGTTGATAACAATCCTGCTGCTAATATAGAACCGATAATTAGAACTCCTATAGCAAGTAGTTTAGTAGCAGTTGGTTTCTTTTTATAAAATAACCATTCAATCAATGTGCCAATCCAGACAAATTGGAATAAGAAAATAATTGCTAATGAAGCATCTAGTGTTTGTAATGCTTGATAGTAAAAAATTCCTGTCATGCCGAATGGAATTCCAAATAGCATTAGTTTCCAAGCTTTATTAAACCTTAACTTTTGCTTCTTCGTAAATAAGAAGAGTAACCAAATTAGTAATGCTCCAAGAATATATTGTGATCCCGTTACTTCCGTCACCGAATACCCAGTAGCATAAGCAAGTTTAACAAATGTCGATAATAATCCATAACAGCATCCGCCCAAAAATACAATGAGTGCATAATGCCACGTTTTCATTTAATCTTTCCCCTTTCCCCATCACAAAAAAACCACACAAATGCCAGAAGACAGTTGTGTGGCGAAAATAGAGCTAGCTCTAGAAAAGTCCACGTCCTAAAAATAGGTTTTTTTATTAATCCTATATGACAGTATAGGTTCAGTACGGTCAATTGTCAACAGTTCCTGATTCTACTTATAAACTATTAAATTTCGTAAATAACGTTCCACTTATACAAAAAATGTATATTTATATGAATAATCCCCTAATATACTAACATTGAACGAAAATTATTGATTATTGTTCGCTTTTTCTTTATTATGTAAATAGACTTTATAGATGGGGTGAGAAAATGTCATCAGTAGTGGTAGTAGGTACACAATGGGGCGATGAAGGTAAAGGGAAAATTACTGACTTCTTAAGTGAGAACGCAGAAGTTATTGCACGTTATCAAGGTGGCGATAATGCTGGTCACACGATAAAATTTAACGAAAAAACATTTAAGCTACATTTAATTCCATCCGGTATATTTAATCCTACAAAATTGGCAGTAATCGGCAATGGGGTTGTGATCAATCCGAAATCATTAATAGCCGAAATCCAATATCTACACGACCATCAAATTTCCACAGATAATTTACGTATTTCAGATCGAGCACATGTCATTTTGCCATATCATATCGTATTAGATCAATTACAAGAAGATGAAAAAGGCGACAAAAAAATAGGTACAACTATAAAGGGGATTGGGCCTGCTTATATGGATAAGGCATCACGTGTTGGAATCCGTATCGCTGATTTATTGGATAAAGATTTCTTTCACGAACGTTTAAACATGAACCTCGAGGAAAAGAATCGATTATTTACGAAAGTATATGACCATGAACCACTACAATTTGATGATATTTTCAGCGAGTATTATGAATATGGTCAGCAAATAAAACAATATATTTGCGATACTTCGGTTATTTTAAATGATGCTTTAGATAACGGGAAACGTGTCTTATTCGAAGGTGCTCAAGGGGTCATGCTGGATATTGATCAAGGGACATATCCATTTGTCACTTCTTCCAATCCTGTTGCTGGTGGTGTGACAATAGGATCAGGTGTAGGACCTTCTAAAATTGATAAAGTAGTAGGTGTATGTAAAGCCTATACGTCACGTGTAGGAGATGGGCCGTTTCCTACCGAGTTATTTGATGAGGTAGGAAATCAAATTCGAGAAGTAGGGAAAGAGTATGGGACAACAACTGGCCGCCCACGTCGAATTGGCTGGTTTGATTCTGTCGTTATGCGCCATTCTAAACGTGTTTCTGGAATTACGAATTTATGTGTCAACTCGATTGATGTTTTATCTGGTTTAGATACGGTTAAAATTTGTACAGCTTATCAAAAAGCAAACGGTGAAATAATTGAATATTACCCTGCCTCTTTAAGAGAATTAGCGGAATGTGTTCCTGTATATGAGGAATTACCTGGCTGGAAAGAAGATATAACGAGCTGTAAATCTCTTGAGGAATTACCAGAAGCTGCTCGCAATTACATTAGACGAATATCAGAGCTTGTTGGTGTGCGCATTTCTACTTTTTCAGTGGGTCCTGACCGCAATCAGACGAATGTTTTAGAAAGCGTTTGGGGTGCTTCTTAATCCATAAATGAAAAGCCACAGATGGTCATTATGATCATCATGTGGCTTTTTTCTGTAAAATTCATTTACAAGTTTTCATTTACATATTGAAGCATGTTATCTACATGTTCCACATGATGTACATGATGCTCAGAGAAAGGATATACAATCATTGATTTCTCCGACTTGATTTGATTATATACACCATATATTGATTTTGGTGGACAAATTGGATCTTTTAACCCTACTGAGACACGAACCTTGCATTTGATTTGCTCACATAAGTTCAGATTATCGAAATAAGAGAGCGTATTGAATACTCGCTCCACATGTTCTGGATGCCTATCTAGGAATCTATCAACAAATGTTAAGGAGCCTTCAAATTTCTCCCGGATGGCTAGCTCGATGTTACTCATATTAGGAACATCCGCTATTGCCAGTTTCGGGCGGTCATCAAGAGCAGCAACTGCTAATGTAATTCCCCCACCAAAACTCGCTCCAATAATAGCAATACGTTCCGAATCTACTTCTTCACGAGAACAAGCAAAGTCGATCGCTCTTACAGAGTCCATATATACTTTCCGATAATAATACTCTTCTTTATTTAAAATCCCCTTTGTCACCCAGCTACCCATTTCTTCTGTAGAATAGTTAGAATAATCCCCTGTCTCTCCATGTCCACGAGCATCTACAGCGATGACAGCATATCCTTGTATCGTCCATTTCATATAATCTGAAATCGACCCTTTATGGCCACCATACCCGTGGAAGAAAATGAGGCAAGGAATTTTTCCAACTATATTTTTTGGTAATATGTAATGTGCTTTAATAGGTGTTTCATCAAACCCATGGTAACTTAAATCGTATACGTCAATTTGCTTAATTGGATAATCTAGTTTTTGCAATTGTTCATTCAACGGTTTACTTCTTGCAAATTGAATTGTTTGTTCCCAGAAGTCCCAATGATCTGGTTGACGAGTAATATCTGCTTCATACGATTCTAAATCGCTTACTTTTTCATCCACAAATTTCATATATCCTTTCCTTTCTATGTCATTTACATTTTGTACCGTGCTTTGTAAAAAAGAAAGATTACTAGTCCAATAAACCATCCATTACTTTATTTTATATACATCTTCTTTGGAACTTTCTATTTGCATCCGTTCCAACTCTAGCTTCATTTTTTCCGTTTCTAACAAGTAGTTTTGCTGTTTAATCCGTTCTAGCTCCAATTGGTCTTGAATAAATTGCCCCTTTATTTGAGCACTTGAACGCATATGATCTGTTATAATAGCAATAATCGGAACGGAACATACCATTACACCAACAATCCACCACATAGAAATCACCTCTCATAGAGAATTTTAAACTTGTCTAAAATTTACATAACCTGGATAATATTAATTACGTATGCCAGTACATTAAGTTTCACATAAGCAGTGCTTTTTATAACGTACTAAGTGAAAACAGATTTCTCTAATTGTTAAACTCCTTACATGACAATAGCAGCTATGATAACTACGACAACAAAAACAGGAAACAATAAAACATAAATGATTGAAAGATTTGAAAAACTTTTTTCGTTACTATATTTATCCTCTAAAGATCTCCCAGCCTGTATTGTTAATAGAAGTGCAATAGCAGCGATAATTACCACTGCAATCAAAGCCAGCTTCAATACCCTCACCTATTTCATTGTATTTTAAAGATTATATACATATATTGTAATATATTCATAGTACATAAGATACAGTTCTTTTAAGAATCAAAGTGTCAGACATAGGTTTCTACTTTCCTCAAGTCTGACACTACTTTTTACTTTCTTAAGAACATTTGTGTTGCATAATGCCCGTCTTGCACATAACCAACGCCAATATGTGTGAACATTTCATTTAATATATTTGCTCTATGGCCAGGACTATTCATCCATCCATCTACTACACTTTTTGCCGTCGGGTATCCATAAGCTATATTTTCCCCTGCAGCAGTATAATGAATGCCAAAATCACTCATCATGTCAAAAGGAGATCCGTATGTTGGACTTGTGTGATCAAAATATCCGACAGTCTCCATATCTTTTGATTTATACCATGCTACTTTACTTAACTCGTTATCTATCTTCAGTTCTGGTAACCCATTTTTTACTCTTTCGATGTTTGTATATTTCACAACTTCTCGTTCATAAGCTACGATTCCTGAATAATTTGGTGTTTTCTTCTCAGGTTGCTTTGGCTGCTCGATCGTTTTTTCTTCTGTCTTTTGCTTACTTTCTTTTTTCGAGCTTTCTTGTGTTGCTATTTCCGTTTGTTTGCGTTTCTCTTCTTCCAAACGCAGCCTTTCTTCCTCTTTACGCTTCTCTTCTTCTAAACGTAATCTCTCTTCTTCTTTGCGCTTCTCTTCCTCTAGACGTAATCTTTCTTCCTCTTTCCGCTTTTCCTCTTCTAAGCGCAATCTTTCTTTTTCTTGTTCTATTCTTTCTTGTTCTTCCCTTATCTCTATGCGTTCGGAAATAAATTTAATATCATCTTGGATATCTATTGAAATATTATCTAAAGTCAACGTTTTACCACTAAAACTTACAACTTCCTTTTTATTAAAAGTAGATGACCTTTCTCCAATGAAAAATGCTCCTACGGCAGTAATAATAAAGAGCAAAGATATAACAATTCCCCATTTAAGTTTCAAAAAAACACACCTCTTTTAATTATGTTTCTATTTGGTTACTCTTCTATAAGATATCATCAAAATCGACATTATTCACCATATTTTTCACCGTTCATTGGAACTCACTATATATGACAATCCCCTTTGTATAACGATCAGAAATCACATATTAAGCAAAAGTAAAGATTGTAAAGATTTGGTTATTGTGGTTGTATGGTCAATTAAACTCGTAATATACTTAGCATTGTTAGCTTATCGAAACGTTTCGAAAAGGTGACTGAGTTATTCTGCAGAATCTCAACCTTGAAATCAACCCCAAATAGGAGTGATACTTTTGAAGAAATTATTGACGTATTTTGGTATTTTATCCATGATTTTTGTATTAGCAGCTTGTGGAAATGAATCAAGCGCAGAGAGTTCAGGGGATAACTCAAAAGGAAAAAAAGATGAAATTACATTAAGTTATGCAAACTGGAATCTTGGTACAGAAGAAGAGATGAACCAAGAACGCCGCATGATTGAAGCGTTTGAAGAAGAATATCCACATATCAACATTGAAATCGATGAGTCCATAACTGGTGACTGGAATACTGCTTTAGCAACGCAGGCAAGTGCAGGGGCTATGCCAGATGTGTTTATGTTAGCACAAGTTCCCCCGGCTGTTGCGAATGATTGGTTACTAGATTTGGATGAGTTAACAGCAAATGACGAAGATTATGCTGGAATATCTGAACCTGTTAGAGAGTCTGTTAGATTTGGTGGGAAAATCAAGGCGTTACCAGTTGCCCAATTAATGCTTGGATACTTTGTAAACAAAGATCTTTTTAACAATGCGAACTTGGACTATCCACAATACGGAATGACCATGGAAGAATTTTCGTCTGCTGTTAAAGAAATTACAAGTATTAATGATGGGGTCGTTGGGCTTAACAGTGCAAATTCTATCTTCGAATATTATGCTAGTGCTGTAAATGATGAGATGGGTTGGTTTACATATAATGATGGAACATAACAATTAGATAGTAAGGAATTTATTAATGGAATAAATTTTGCAAGTTCATTAGTAACAAACGGGAATGCTTATGAAAATTTAAGTGATGAGCAAAAAGCATATTTCTATGGGGAAAATGCTGGCGAGGTTTGGGCAAATGGTGGAATCGGTTTGAAATATGATGGTAGCTGGGCAATACCAGATATGCTACAAAATGCAAACTTTGAGTGGGACTTCATTGGTGTACCCGGTGAAAGACCTGTTGTTGGTAATGATTTTATGGGAATTTCAAAAACGACGAAACATCCAGAAGAAGCCTATACTTTCATCAAATGGATGTCATTTGGAAAAGAAGGATTTATGAAACGCATGGACATTGCCGAAGAAACTGGACAAGCAGTAAGTACACTACCTCTAACAAATAATACAGAAGTACTCGACAGATACTTCGAATTAGTTACAGTACCAGGATTACAAAAAGCATTTAAGGATATCGAAAATGCTGTCGTTACCATCACGAAATCTGTACCTGGATATACAGATGCCAGATGGAATGCACCGACTGGAGTGGCAATCGGTGATGAGCCAAATGCAAATGTTTCACTATTACTCACTAATGCATTAGAAGGTAATATTAAAATAGAAGATTATGCAAGCCAATTAGATAAATTGGCAGATGAGACATATATGGATCCAGCTGCAGATATTACTAACTAATTAGAATGTCCGTTATTCAGAAACTCTTCAAAAGAGAAAAGCCAAACTATCTTGAATCTAAATCAAGAAATAGTTTGGCTTTCATTTTCGATCTACAAGTTTTTAGAATCTTAGTTATCCACAATCCCAATTGGAATCATTTTTTCGTTTAATCCTTCAAAAGTTACAGTGAATAATGCAATGGGCCACCTGGTCCAAGTGGGAGACCAAGTAACATCCAAATTATAAGCATAATTGTCCAGGTGATAAGGAAGAACATAGAATATGGAACCATTGTAGAAATCAAGGTACCTATTCCCATTTTCTTATCGTATTTCTGTGCAAATGCGATAATAATCGCAAAATATGTCATCAATGGTGAAATAATATTAGTAGACGAATCAGCAATCCGATATGCCATTTGTGTTAGTTCTGGCGAATACCCAAGTCGCATCATGATTGGCACAAAGACTGGTGCCATCATCGCCCATTTCGCGGATGCACTTCCGATAAATAAGTTAATAAACGCTGTAATAAGAATAAACAAGATAATTAACGGAATACCCGTTAAGTTAACACTACCTAAAAATTCTGCTCCATACACACCTAGAACTAGGCCCATATTAGATTCATTAAAAAATGCCACAAACTGCCCGGCAGTGAATGCCAAAACAATAAATGTTCCCATCGAAGCCATCGTATCGGACATTTGTTTAGCAACATCTTTATCACTACGAATGGATTTCGTTACAATCCCATAAGCAAGACCAGGGATAAAGAATAAAATTGCGATAATTGGTACAAGTGACTTCATAAAAGGTGATTGAACGATTTGAGCCATTGTATCACCTTCCGTGCCGCGTAACGGTGCATCTGGAAGTATTACAAGTAATAATGCAAGTACTAATCCGACAACGGCTGAAATACCAGCCCATATAAGACCTTTCTTCTCAATTGCTTGGAGACCTTTTAATTCCTCTTTTTGATCTCCATTGTATGCACCAAGTCTAGGCTCTACAATTTTCTCCGTTACCCAAGCACCTACAAAAGTTAATACAAATACGGATACTGCGATAAATGCCCAGTTCATTGCGATGTTCATATTTTCTGCATATTGCGGGTCAATAATTGCAGCAGCTGCAATTGTCATCTCCCCTAACATCGCATCCGTACCAGATAATAATAGATTAGCACTAAATCCACCAGAAACTCCGGCAAACGCAGCAGCTAACCCAGCGAGTGGGTGTCTACCAAGTGCAGCAAAGATGAGTGCACCTAGTGGTGGTAATACAACATAGCCTGCATCTGAAGCAACACTAGACATAATACCAGCAAAAACTAAACCTAACGTAATAAATCTATTCGGAACGGAAAGTACAAATCCTCTTAACAAGGCACTAATTAGCCCTGTTCGTTCCGCTACACCTATACCTAACATCGTAATAAGCACAACACCTAATGGCGCAAAGCCTATGAAGTTAGTCGTCATGTTCGTAAAAATATACTGAATTCCTTCTGCACTTAGAAGGTTTTTGATTTCTACCATAGTCCCTTCTTGACCAGGGTGTTCTACACTAATACCAAGCGGTTGTAGCGCAGCTGAAAGTAGCAAAACCAAAAGTGCCAACATAGCAAATAACGTTGCTGGATGTGGCAGTTTATTCCCGACAACTTCTATCCGATCTAAGGACCTTAAAAATAGTCCTCTTTTTCTTTTTGCCATAAAATTATGAACCTCCTAAAATATTAATTATCACAATATCCATGCATACGGACTATACATACCTTTTGAAAAAGTTGGACAATTTCAAAAAGGAGATAATGAAATTATTCGACAATTTTCGGCAATAATTTTCGTGCCCGCCTCATGATAACAGGTTCTCCATGTCGTTTCAACCGTATATGAAATTATCATTATTAAAGAAATAATGAAAAAAATGAGCCAACTTAAGTAGTTTGGCTCATTTCCCAACAAAACTTTGGTTTATTTTTTAATTTATAGTTTCAAATACCATTCTCTTGCTGCTTCTACTTCCGTGAACGTTAATTGATGACCTCGATTTTCCCAATGAAGTTGGACATCTGCCCCCGCTCCTCTTAGCAATGAAGCAAGATCTTCTGATTCCTGCGCTGGACATATCGGATCGTTCGTACCAGCACCAATGAAGACTGCTCTACCAGATAGGTTCGGAAGTTCAATACCCCTTCTCGGTACCATCGGATGATGCAAAATAGCACCCTTTAAAGCATCCTCATAATGGAATAAAAGGCTAGCTGCAATATTAGCACCATTTGAATAACCGATCGAAATTATATTATTACGGTCAAATTCATACTTTTCAGCTGCCTCATCTAGAAAAGCATTTAGTTCTTTTGTACGAAAAACTAGGTCTTCTTCATCAAACACACCTTCAGCAAGGCGCTTGAAGAATCGTGGCATTCCATTTTCTAAAATATTTCCTCGTACACTTAGAACATTAGCTTTTGGATCAACTTTATCTGCTAAAGGTAGAAGGTCTTGTTCTGTACCTCCTGTACCATGCAATAATAATAGTGTTGGATTCGTTGCATCTTTTCCTTTTTTAAATATATGTTTCATCTTCCATTCATCCTCCTTTTGTCTAATTAATCTTCATATTCCTTCTCAAATTCTTTTGTACTTCTAACTGTATCTATTGGACGAACTAATCTTTCAATTTCATCTCTTTTTTCCTCAAAGTATGGTGGGAGTGATAATTTCTCACCTAGAGTTTCATACGGTTCATCTCCCATGAATCCAGGACCGTCTGTTGCTAGTTCAAATAGTACTCCTTGAGCAATCCTAGCATATAAAGAACCAAAGTAATAACGTTCTACAAATCCTGAATTTGGTAATCGGAATGATTGATAGCGTTCAACCCAGCTATCCAATTCAGCTCGATCTTCTACACGGAATGCCGCATGATGTATCGTTCCATATCCTTGGCGACCACTTGGAAGGACCGTATTATACTCGACAATAACACTAGCTCCATTTCCACCTTCACCTGTTTCAAATAAATGATTGGAACCTTCTTGATTCACTTCTCGGAACATGTAAACCTGTTCCAGCACCGCTTTAAAGTAATCAAAATTAGAAACACGTATAACGACAGGTCCAAGTCCAGTTATTGCAAATTCTAATGGGATAGGGCCTTTTTGCCATGGAATCCCTGAGGCAACTCCCTTATTAATTTCATCTGAAATCAATTGATATTGTTGGTCATCAAAATCAACAAATGGTAGTACCTTCTTACCAAATTGCTCTTGAATCCCTTTGTGCTTTACTTTCAGACGATCAAAACGTTTTACCCAATACTCTAACGCTTTATCATCTGGAACACGGAATGATGTTTTATAAATCTCATCTGTACCATGTACTCCCTTTGGAATACCAGGAAAATCAAAGAACGTCATATCTGTTCCCGGACCACCTACATCATCTGCAAAAAACAAATGGTATGTTTGGATATCATCTTGGTTAACTGTTTTCTTTACTAAACGTACCCCTAATACATACGTAAAAAAATCATAAACCTTTTCGGCACTACTTGTAATTGCTGTAATATGGTGTACACCTTTAAGTTGATTCATTTAATTGTCCTCCAGTATTTTTATAATTGTGGTAGTATTTTCTCGAATTCCTGTCGTTTTCCCTCTAGCCAACTAGGTAACATTAACCTTGTACCTAGTTCCTTTATATTCTCATCGACCGTAAACCCTGGCGAATCTGTTGCAATTTCAAAGAGGATCTCTCCATCTTCTTTAAAATACAATGCTTTAAAATAATTGCGATCCTTTATTTCTGTAGGCTCATATCCTTTTGCCTGAAGCAACTCTTTCCATTGCTGTAGCTCCACTTCATTCTTCGCTCGCCATGCGATATGATGAACAGTTCCAGCGCCGGCTAATCCTCTAACAGAGTGTGATAGTTTAATATCAATCGTGTTCCCTAATGAAGCAGAAGTTTTAAAACGAACATATTCACCATCTACACCTTCGAGATCCATCCCTAATACATGTTGTAGCACAACTTTCGTCTTATCAGGATGTATAGAATAAAGAACCGCTCCAGCAAATCCTCTTATTGCATATTCGGAAGGTATTTCTTCCGAGCGTGGGTTGCCATCATACTCCACATCACGCTCAACAAGTTCTATTTCCAATCCATCTGGATCTTTTAACTGGATATATGTTTCATTAAACCGATTAGCTTTTGTAGTTGGAATATTCTTAGCTTGTAACCGCCTCTCCCAAAAATCACTTGAATTTGGAGGAATAATATAGCTTGTAACACCAACCTGCTTTGTACCAATTCGTCCTTTTGCAAGGTTCTTCCATGGGAAGAAAGTAATGATTGTACCAGGGTCTGCCTGTTTATTTCCAAAGTATAAATGGTACACTTCTGGTCGATCAAAATTTACCGTTTTCTTCACAAGCTTTAGTCCTAAAACATTTGAATAAAACTCAACATTTATATGAGGATCATTTACGATTGCTGTAAGATGATGAATTCCTGATGTTTGTAACATCTTTATCTTCCCTTCATCACTAATTAATTTGGTCGATCCAAGGAAAATACATTTCCAATTTTGGCATAGTCGGCACCTGCTAGACGACTAACTGCTGCAAGTTCCTTTTGAATAATTCTGCCTTCATCATAGATTTGTTCATCTATATGAAATCTAACAATCTTGCCGATAATAAGATCCGCTCCGATTGCACCATCTTCTCCAAGTTCGATAGAATTCTCTAGTACACATTCCATCCGCACCTTCGATTCTGCAACACCTGGAACAGACACTACTTCACTCGGAATAATTTTTAACTTAGCCGCTTCTATTTCACTTTGCGTTGGAGGCAAAGATGCTGCTGTTTCATTTATCTTCTCTACATTATTCTCATCAACGATATGAACAACAAACTCTTTCTTCTCCAATATATTTCTCGCAGTATCTTTTAACTGACCATTCTTTCTCTGAATGGCAATCGAGAGCATAGGCGGGTTAGATGATACGATATTAAAATAACTATATGGCGCACCATTTACGGTTCCATCTGCTGCTTCACTTGTAACAAAAGCAATTGGTCTAGGAATGATACTTCCTATTAGTAATTTATAATTTTCTCGTTCTGTATTATCTTTCGGATTAAAGGATAACAATGGTATCCCTCCTACTCTAGTTCTCTAACGTTAATTGGAATTAACTTATGTTGAAGTCTTTCACGAAACTTTTCATACTGTGATGGTAATTTTAACTCAGTCCCCATTGTTTCATAAGACTCATCATGTGCAAATCCTGGGGGATCTGTAGCAATTTCAAATAGAATTTCTCCATGTTCACGGAAATATATCGCATTAAAGTAATTGCGGTCTCTTACCGTTGTTACACCATATCCGTTATTTCCAACGAATTGTTGCCAATCTAATTGATCTTCATCATCCTTTGCTCGCCATGCGATGTGATGAACGGTGCCAACGCCCATTTCTCCACGTTCTACTGGCGTTTGGATAACATCAATTATATTTCCAATATTTCCATAAGATTGGAAGCGGATGAGTTCACCCTCTGCCCCAACCTTTTCCAACCCCATAATATCTTGCAATGTTTGTATCGTTTCGGCTGGATTAACAGAGTATAGGATGGCACCACCAAATCCTTTAATTGCTACACTAGGGGTAACATCACCAAACGTCCAGTTATTCGTCTCCCCTTCTGCTCGTTCCACTAATTCCAACTGTAGCCCATGAAAATCTTCAAATTGAAGATATGCTTCTCCAAATCGTTCTGACCTTGTAAACTTAATATTAAATTTAGCTAATCTTTTTTCCCAAAAAGACATTGCACCAGTAGGAATAGCATACGTCGTAACCCCTACTTGCCCGCCACCAATCTTACCTTGATATGCGTTTGCCCAAGGGAAGAATGTAATAATCGTTCCTGGCTTCCCACCGTTATCTCCAAAATAAAGGTGATACGTACCAGGATCATCAAAGTTAACAGTTTTCTTTACTAATCGTAATCCTAAGATTCCAGCATAAAAATCAACATTTTCCTGTGGATGACCAACGATTGCGGTAATATGGTGTATTCCTTCTGTTTTCTTCATTTACATGCACTCCTTTTTCGGTAGTATTTGTTCATTTCGGCATTCTAAGCCCCATTACTATGAAGTGAAATATCTTTAATTAGAGATATTGGATATTTTTAAAACCAATTTTAATTAATTGGTTAGCGGTTCTTGTATTTTAGTTTTAAAGATATTCCTTAACGAATGTTATTACTTTCTGCGTAATAGCCTAGTTTTTTCAATTGCTGAATCATATTCTCTTTTTCTTTCGTGTTTAAACCAGCAAGGATTTCTTGTATAGCGATTTTATGTTTCGGGAACATCTCTTCCATTAATGCAATCCCTTTTTCAGTAATAGCTGCAAAAATAACTCGTCGATCATCTGGATTAGGTTTTCTCACTAATAGTTGTTTCTTCTCTAATTTATCTACTACATACGTAATGCTACTACTAGCGATTAAGACTTTTTCTCCTATTTTTTGAATCGGTTGTTCCCCTTTATGATAAATCAATTCTAGAACTGCAAACTCCGTAGGATTTAATCCTAAACATTTAATATCTTCTTCTGCACGCTTTTTTATAGATTGTAGCGTACGAGTTAACACTACAAATAACTTAAGGGATAGTTCCTCTTCTTGAGCGGTTGATTGGGTCATGTATATCCCCCTTATTTAATATCTCAGTTTCGAGATAATTATATAACGCATTTCTTTCTTTGTCAAATTGTTTTTGCTAAATGGTATTAAACAAATCAAAAGTGACTGGTATAAAATTTAAGCTCTGTTAAACTCTGTTGTTGATTTTCGCTCCTGTACACTCGCTTTCCGCGGGCACGGCCTCAGCTATTCCCGCAGGAGTCTCGTGTACATCCGCTACAATCAACTAAGTTGTTAACAACAATGAACTTTAACAGTAAAAACTTCATGCAAAAGATCTTATAGAAAGTAATAGTTTGGATATTAATATGATCTATATTCTTTTTTCCCAGAATCCTTTAACTTTTTAATTGTAAGCTTGTTATTTGTGTATTGGAGAGCAGTGTTAGTTGATCCATCATGTATTCTTTACTATACTTGGAATTTGAAATAATCCAATATTGGATAAGCCCTAGCGTTGCTTTTGTTTGATAATGGATAAAGATATCATAGTTTAAGTTGTCCTTAGGCGATTTTGTTTCTATATAGATCCTTTCGGTAAAGATATGATGAAACAATTGCTCAAATCTCTTCATAAAATCATCATGACTCTTAGATAAAGCCTGCAAAGCTTCCATATTCTCTTCTATATATTGAAAGATAACTTCAGTCGTTGGTGTGAGTTTATTTATGTTTATCGTACTGTGATGTTGAAAGGCAGTAATAATAGCATCTTCAAGACCAGTAAGAAGGTCATATAACATTTCTTCAATAAAATCTTCCTTATTTGTAAAGTGCATATAAAATGTAGCTCGATTAATATCCGCTTCATCCGTGATCATCGATACAGAAATTTCATCTTCTTGATACAACTTACATAACCTGAGGTAGGCAGCTTGCAATGCTTTTCTTGTTCTTCGTACTCTTCTATCCTGCTTCATCAAACATTCTCCTTTAGCAATACTCGACAATTCTATTATAACTGTTGTTTAAACATCAGTTACTATTTTTGTGTTTACTCGATTTTCAACACTTAGCGATATAATAAAGATGTAGTAAAACTTCTTTATTCATGTGAAATATTTCACAATATTGATAGGAGGAATTCATATGGCAGAAAAAATGAAAGCAGCTGTACTGTATGGAAATAAGGATGTGCGTGTAGAGGAGCGCGCTGTAAAAGCTGTCGGGGAAAATGA
Organism: Lederbergia graminis; assembly: GCF_042655485.1. Taxonomy (NCBI): domain Bacteria; kingdom Bacillati; phylum Bacillota; class Bacilli; order Caryophanales; family Bacillaceae; genus Lederbergia; species Lederbergia graminis. The sequence continues at coordinate 56,986 of NZ_JBHSMC010000003.1, read as the reverse complement.
TGTAAAGGTTAAAGTTAGTTGGACCGGCATATGTGGAACAGACTTACATGAATATGAAATTGGACCTTTACTTGTTCAAGTTGATCAGCCACACCCTTTAACAGGAGAAATGGCTCCGCTTGTATTAGGCCATGAATTTTCAGGAGTTGTAGAAGAAGTTGGTAGCAATGTACAGAAATTCAAAAAAGGCGATCGAGTTGTAGTGAATCCTGTTGTTACTTCAGGTAAGCATTCTCCAGAAATAGACCGTTATTATGAGTTTTACTCCGCAGGGCTTCATACAGATGGTTCATTTGCAGAATATTTCGTTGCGAATGAAGGTAATGTTGTTCCAATTCCTGATGACTTATCATTAGAAAAAGCAGCACTCGTTGAACCTCTTTCCGTAGCTGCTCAAGCTGTAAAGGATGCTGAAGTAAAAGAAGGCGATACTGTAGCTGTTTTTGGAGTGGGACCAATTGGCCTATTTGCAATAGTAGCAGCTAAAGCAGCAGGTGCAAAAAATATTCTTGCATTCGATTTGTCAGATGAGCGATTATCTAAGGCAAAAGAAGTAGGAGCAACAGAAGTGTTAAACACAAAAGACAACGATGCCGTTGCTTTTATTAAAGAAAAATATCCTACTGGTGTCGACGCTTCTCTCGAGGTTGCTGGTGTTAAAGCAACATTTGATGCTGCAATTAGTTCTACAAAACCGAAAGGCAATGTAGTAGTCGTAGCTATTCATGCGAAAGATTTTGAGTTCAACCCAATTACATTAATGACTTCTGGAGTGAAATTATCATCATCACTCGGATATGAACATGAAACATTTAAAAAATCAATTGACATTCTTCGAGATAAAAATACGAACGTAGAACCAATACTTACAAAGAAAATCAACTTACAAGACGTAGTAGAAGAAGGATTCCATGCTTTATCTAATGACCTTTCACAAGCAAAAATCCTCATTGAAATTGGTGGAGAAAAATAAGCTTCGTATACAAAGACAGCCGCATGAGTTCCTCTACTCAGCGGCTTTTTCTACTAGATTATTCATCATTGTCCGACAGTCGTATTATTCTGTATTGCTGCTTCCCACCGCTCACTAATCGCATTCATTAAATCATCCATGGAGCAGTTTAACAGTTTCACAGGAATGTTCACTTGTGATGGCAACAGCCCTGTATTCATTCGATTTAACATTTTCTTAAAACCACTTGAACGGTCAATTATTAGATCTGGGTCAAATGTGAAAATCCCTAAGTAATCTTGACCTGAAAAACTTATTAAATCAATTCCCTCAATCTCTTCCCATCTAACAAGACCTGCTCTTATATAACTAGATTGGTCTATAATTCCTTCCTTCGTCACAATTACAGCCGGCTCTGGTTTCATGAGCACTTTAATATAGTACAACATGCAAAGACCAAAAAAGATAACTGTTATTGCTCCAATTACTTTCGGTATAACCGTGTCTCCATCAAATTGAACGAACAGAAACACTAAGCCTATCAGGACAAAAACAAGACTTAAAAATGCCAACATCACCATTCTACCCATCTTCGGTTTTACAATAAAATCATTATCCATGTTATTTCCCCCTAAGTATAAAGAAAAAAATCCATGTTCACCTTACCAATTTTCACAGAAAAGATAAATCCACAAAAAGGCCTATGGAGTACTGTCTTCCATATTGGTAGCATTTATTATTAGTACAGATGTCACACATCAAAGATGAATAATCAATAACACCTCAAAATATACTCGGAATAATTATCGTTTTTAAATGAGAAGAGGGATGGATATGGCAGATCTTATTAGTAAGGGTAAGGTAAAAGCAGCAAGTATGATGAAAATGAATAATAGAATGAATTACTTCAAGGTTGCACCTAGTGCATTGGAAAAAGTAATGGAATTGGAAAAATACACGAATAGTACAGCGATAGATAAAAAGTTAATGGAACTTATTAAAATACGAGTTTCTCAGATTAATGGTTGTTCCTATTGCTTGAACATGCATACAAAAACAGCTAGAAAATTAAAAGTACCAGAGGAACAGATTGAGCAATTAGATAAATGGAAAGAAGCGGACATATTTACACCATCCGAAAGAGTGGCAATTGAATTGTCAGAAAGCGTTACGCTCATTGCAGACAATGGTGTAAATGATGATTTATATGAACGCGTAAGAAAACATTACGATGAAAAAGAATATGTAGACTTAATTATGATTATTAATCAAATTAACATTTGGAATAGAATCTCTATTTCGATGGGAAACCAAGGGACATGATAAATAATGAGTTGAAGAGGATGGGACATAACTAATTGGACTGAATATAAATACGAACTATGCTTTTTCTAGCGCTGCGGAAATACACTTCGCTTTCCGTGGGCGGTTCGGAAGCCTCCTCGGCGCTGAACGCACCTGCGGGGTCTTCCGGCTACCGTACATCCCACAGGAGTCTACGTGTATTTCCTCCGCTAATATCTTTAAATTCGTATAATAGGCAGTCCCATTTTGTTTGAACATTACATCTAAATGAAAATTATACCGAACTATCGTATTTTTAAAATGATGGCTCGGTTTATATCTCCTATATATTCATTTGTACAAGTCGTTTGGTTACTTGCATTCCTTTGATCTTCTTTATTTTAGATAATTTCTTACGGTCATTCTCATTCCGTTTGCCATTATTTCTTGTACATAAAAAGTGATTGTCTCTACAAGATCTTGAATCTTGTTTAAATCTTCTCCCCATATTTCTTCTTCTGCGAGGATTGTTACCACGAAATCTCTTACTGTTTTTTGATGATGAGCTACCTTCTCCCATTCTTGCAAGAATAGCTTTAATACTTTTTCATCTTCCTGAATTTTATATTCTTGACCATCTCGATTTCCGATTAAGTATTGTTCTTCTACACGAATTGGTCGATAGTAATGTAACAGTGCAGCAAATGAAAAACATATCCCGCTTGGAAGACTACCTTGTTGTTCTAAATAACGGTGAATAACAGGTAATAACCTTGTTTTAAATTTATTAATGGAATTTAATCCAATATCCGTTAAGTAATGTTTCGTAAATGGATTCAAAAATCGTTCTTTTACGTTTTTCGCAAATTCGTTTTTTTCTTCTTCTGACCCGTCCACAACAGGAAGGATTTCGGTAAAGCCACGTTCTACAAAAGCAAGTAATTCTTCGTCCTGCATTACCTCTTGTACTGTATCAACACCAGCTAAATAGCCTACTGCAAACATTAACGTATGAGGACCGTTTAAAAGTCTAACCTTAATTTCTCGATATGGTGTAATATCTCCCCATTTCACATTGATACCAGCCTTGTCCAAAGGTAACTTTTCGCGAACAATCTCATCCGCATCAATTGCAAACAAATGGTACGGTTCACCAATAGTAAGGAAATTATCCTTATATCCTAATAATTGATGAAAATATTCCAAATCGTCTTTTGGGAATCCAGTTACAATACGGTCTACTAGTGTGTGACAAAAATAATTATGTTTCTCCACCCATTCTGCGAATTCACTCGGCAACTTCCAATCGGCTATTTTTTGACGGACGATTTCCATCAACTTTTGCCCATTATCCTCCACTAATTCACATGGAACAATAATTAACCCTTTATTATCGCTCCCATTAAATGTAGAGAAACGGTGATATAAAAAAGCAGTTAGTTTACCAGGATACGAGCTTGGTGGTTCCCCGATGTTAAAATCTTCCTTTACATAGGCAATACCTGCTTCCGTTGTATTAGAAAAAACAAATTCTAGTTCCTCTGACTCTGCAACTTTTAGCACTTCATCCCATTCATTTATAGCATTTAATCCTCGTGAGATAGACGTAATAATTTCATGTTTATCAACCACACTATTTTGTTGAATCCCCCTTAAAATCAGGGTGTAAAGGCCGTCTTGTTCGTTTAATAATGGAATGGTTGGTCCTTGTGAACGTGGTTGAACGACAACAACTTTTCCATTAAACAATCCTTGTTTATTCATCTCGTCGATCATCCAGTCAATGTATCCACGCATGAAGTTACCTTGACCAAATTGAATTACCTTCTCAGGTAAATCCTTTACGACAGAATCATTCACTTCTTGAATAAGCTCATTATTTAGCAACGAATTATTAAGAATCTGCACAAGTTTCACTCCTAGAATTCTTCTACTATTCTCTTACAAAATAACACCATCTTTGAAAATAGAAATCTCCTTAAATCCGAATTTTTCATTATTCGTTTTGACTTCTCCTGATGCAAGCTTTAACAAATAATCAAAGAATTCCTTTGTTAATTCTGCTTTGTCCTGACCTTCTACTAATGAACCTGCATTAAAATCAATCCAATTTTTCTTTTTATGATATAGGTCTGAATTAGTCGATATTTTCACGGTAGGTACTGGACCGCCAAATGGTGTACCTCTTCCTGTAGTAAATAGAACGATTTGGGCACCTGCTGCAGCTAAGGCTGTGACAGAAATCAAATCATTTCCTGGACCTTGCAATAAACTTAAGCCAGATTTATTTATTCTCGATCCATACGGGAGGACATCTACTACCGGAGCATTTCCTCCTTTTTGCACATTCCCGAGCGACTTTTCCTCGAGTGTAGTGATACCGCCATCTTTGTTTCCTGGGGAAGGATTTTCATAGACGTTCTGTCCATGACGAATATAATATTCTTTAAAATCATTTATTAAATGGACGATTTTATGAAATGTTTCTTCATCCTGCGCCCTGTCCATTAGAATTTGTTCCGCACCAAATAATTCCGGCGTTTCCGTCAATATCGTCGATCCTCCATGGGCAATCAACATATCGGAAAAAGATCCTAACAATGGGTTCCCGGTAATTCCTGAATAACCGTCAGATCCACCACACTTTAAGCCAATTTTCAGCTTCGATACGGGAACTGGTTGACGCTTGAATGTTGTTGCATAATCTACTAACTCTTCAATTAGGACCATAGAGTCTTCAATTTCATCATCAACTGCTTGAACTTCTAAAAACTTTACTCGTTTTTCATTGTAATCCCCGATTACTTTTTTAAATTCTTCAATATAGTTATTTTCACAGCCTAGCCCTAATACTAATATCCCAGCTGCATTGGGATGATGCACTAAATTACTTAATATCTTTTGTGTATGATAGAGATCATCACCTAGCTGTGAGCATCCAAATAAGTGTGGATAGTGGTATACACCATCTAAATTTTCATCCTTAAATTGTTCATTTGCTAATTTTGCAATGATTTCACATGTTTTATTAATGCAACCTACTGTATTAATAATCCAAATTTCATTACGAATCCCCACGTCACCATTTTCACGTACATAACCGTTAAATGTTAGATTAGAAGAAACTTCCTCTATACTTTCTAAGCTTGGTTGATACGTATATTGTAATGTTCCCTCTAAATTAGTCTGCACATTATGGGTATGAACCCATTCTCCAACCTGAATAGACTTTTTTGCATGGCCAATCGGATATCCATACTTCACAACATGTTGGAGCTCTGGCATTGGTTGTATTGCAATTTTATGCCCTTTAGGTATATCCTCTATGATTTCAATTTCGTTATCTTGTAATGAGAGAATATCTCCCTTTCGAAAGTGCTTAAGAGCAATTGCTACATTATCGTTTTCATTTAAGATAAGATGTGTTGATTGCATTTCATTACCCCCTCTTTCTTACTTTGAAAAGCGTTATGTTTTTCCATACTTATAACTCCACCATCGCTTTTATTACATTCGCATCGGAATTTACCCAAGTTGGAAAGGCTTCCAACATATGTCGAAATGGTGCCCTATGAGTTATATATCGTTGTATACTCACCTTACTATTCTTTAACATATGATACACATTCAGAAAATCTTCTATTGTTGCATTTCTACTTCCCATTAAAGTAGTTTCTCGTTTATGAAAATCCGGGTTATGAAATTGGATCGTCTCTTTCGTTAGACCAACATATACTACTTTTCCACCGTACGATATAAAATCTAATGATTGTTCCATTGATTTCTTATTACCAGTAGCATCAAAAACAATATCTACCATATTCCCGTTTGTTATTTGCTGGATAGCTTCTACAGGATTTTGAATTGCATTTACACTATGCTTTATGTCAAGCCATTCATGACAAAACTTTAGTCTATTTTCATTAATATCAACAGCAATAATATTTGCTCCTACTTCTTTTGCAAATAACATGATCCCTAGTCCAATTGGTCCTGCACCGACAACTGCGATTGTTTGATTACAGTTCACTTCTCCTCTACGAACTGCATGTGCTCCAATTGCAAGGGGCTCTAACAATGCTGCTTCATCCAATGACAAGTCATTAACTTGTAACAAATGTGAAGTGGGAACAGAGATATACTCCTGCATGCCTCCATCCTCGTGAACTCCCATCACACTAATATTTGGACAACAATTTGTTTTTCCTTGTTTACATGTATTGCATTTACCACAATAACGATACGGTATGATCGCCACCTTATCTCCAGCTTTTAATGATTCCTCATCACTATCTATTTCATCAATCACTCCAGAAAGCTCATGACCTAATACTCTTGGATAGGTGAAAAACGGCTGTACACCATTGTAAGCATGGATATCTGTGCCACATATTCCAATCCGTTTTATTTTTATGATGGCATGTCCTTTTTCCAATGTTGGTTTTTCTACATCCAACATTTTAAATTCACCTATTTTTTCACATAATATTTGTTTCAATAATTCTCCCCACCTAAAAGTTAAAGACATATTGTTTTTCTCATCATATCAGTTAAAATAGGTTTCAATAATAGCTTTTTTTGATAGTTTTATACCCTATTTTGATGTAGGACAGAGGTGAGCATAATGAACATAATTCGTAAGGAAATAAACTCCAATCTAGAGCTTCCCATTTGGTTCATTGATAAAGATACAAAAAAGCCTGAACAGGAGCTTCCTTCCCACTTACATGATTGGCATGAAATCATATTTATTCATAAAGGGAAGGGAGACTTTTATATTGATAGTCAATTTTATCCAGTGATGTCTGGAGATATTGCCATCATTCCGCAAAATACAGTCCATTTTGCGATTCCCGATGCTAACCAGCTCATTACTTCATCTATTATTTATTTTCATCCACAGCTACTAAAATATATGTTTGGAATGAAAGAACCAAGATTCCATGAACTTCTTAACACGCAAGAACACTTTATTTATACGATTCCGCCAGAGCAAACCATTGTGTTGGAGGATATTTTGCATGAAATAAAGAGTGAATTATTGAATAAACTAGTAGACTTTGAAACTTCCATACTCTTATTACTGCAAAGATTTTTATTATGTGTGTATCGCCATTCCACACCTACGAATGTACATAAGAAAAGCTCTCAAATCCCCTGGTTAAAGGAAAGCATTGAATATATATCTAATCATTTTCAAACCTCTTTAACACTAGTAGGATTAGCCAAAAAAGCAGCTGTTTCTTCAGCTCATTATAGTAGAGTATTCAAATCCAAAATGGGGGTAAATGTAAACGAATTTATCATCACGAAAAGAATTTCTTATATAAAGAAGAAATTAAGGGAAAGCAATGAAACTGTTGAATCGATTGCCAAACAGGCTGGATTTTCAAGTATGCCTTACTTTTATCGTACCTTTAAAAAATACACTGGAGTTACACCTGATAGTTTTCGTAGCAAGCAATAAAAAAGGAAGCTTCCGAAAAGTATATGTTCACTTTTCAAAAGCTTCCTGATGTTAGTTCAAGTGGAAATGTACCATTATTGAGTTTTTATATTTGTAGGAGCAGTCCCCATCCATTTTTTAAAAATGCGACTAAAATGGGCTTGATCACTATAACCTAAGTATTCAGCAACTTCCCTAACCGTCATCTCTGTAGTAGTAAGTAAATTCAACGCCGCGTTCACACGAGTTTGATGGATGTACTGAATCGGTGTTATTCCGATTACCTCTTTAAAAAGTACGGTGACATAGTTTGGTGTAATGTCTCCTACTTCTGCCAACTCTTCGATTGTAATTGTTCTTCTATAATTATTTAATATATATTCCTGTATCTTCCTGGCTGTTCGCTCCTTTACTGGAGAAGTATGCCATTCTAATCTTTCTTGAGAAATTAATAATATTAATTCAAAAGTGATATTACAAGATAACTCTTCATATAAATTCCGTTTTCCTAACCACTGAATATTTAAGAATGCTAACCTTTGTTCATAGTAAGATGTATTTCGAGGCTTAAACTTAAAGATTGCCTCTTTATTAAAGAATGGTGGAATTTCTGTAAAGTCATTTTCCCAAGAAAAAATGACCGTGTATTTTTTATGAGGTCCTTCTGGATGATTCATCCAAGAGCGCTCGACCTGTGAAGGTATATACAAGAATTCCCCTTTTTCTACAGTTAACCTTTTATTATTAATAGTGTAGACTACTTTTCCATCCATAACGTAGACGATGGTGTTAAATCCGAAGCCTTTTTTAACACTCCACGACGGCTCGACATCATAGTATACACCCTCCACAACTACCACATCAGCACTTCCTTATAAAAATTTATTGATGAATTATACAAACAACGTGTTTTTATTCATTCCATAAAAATAAATCTTTCTTTATAATACTATATCATCGACCTTTGGAGATGCTATTTATTTAGCATATAAAATTTATTTTATTCTATCCAATAGTCATACAATGATTTCTTACTTATTTAAGATTTCATTTGATGAATTGTTCTAATTTATCATTACTACAACATAAGTGTTCAACGAAAGAAAGGGGATTAACATGTCCAATACAACTAAGCTTTATAACGAACTTCCTAAGAGAGTAAAGGATTTCTTTGATCGCCAGTATGAGGATTCATACAGAATATATGATGCCTCTCGAAACCCACGCACTGGTCTTTATGCAGATGGTTATAATACATTAGGAGAAAACCCTGATAATCGTAGTTCTATTGCTGCAACTGGAGTAGGGCTAATTAGTCTATGTGTTGCCGATCTAGAAGGATGGGATGATAACGCAGCGGAGAAAGCATTAGTTACATTACAAGCAGTTTCCGGGGAAATTGAAGGCTGTAACGTAACAAGAGATGAAGCAACTGGCTTCTTCTGTCACTTCGCTGATATGGAAACAGGAGAAAATATTCATTCTGAGATTTCAACAATTGATACATCTCTATTAGTTGCTGGTGCATTATTTGCTGGTTCTCATTTTAATGATAGAAATCCTAGAATTGCGGAACTTGCAGATAAACTCCTAAAAGAAATCGATTGGAGTGTCGTTGTTAACGATAAAGAAACTGGTGTTATTAATATGGTTGTAAAAGATGGAAAAGGTGGACTTCCTTTACCTGCATACAATGAATATGTATTAGTTTCTTATCTTGCACTTTTAGGACAGCCAGATAACAAAGATATTCAAGATCTATGGTATAACAACTTTGCGGAAGATCAAATTAAGAATCTACCACAAGCTGACTTCCGTGGTTTGAAAGTTCTAAATGATGATACTACACTTGATAAAACAGCATTTTTATCATCATTTGTGCAACAGTTTCCATTTTATCTTGTTCCGGATTATGCAAAGAGTCCAACATATAGAGAATTCTACGAAAATGCTTGTTTAGCAGACCGTTTGAAGTGGAAAGAACTATCTGATGTTCCTTCTTATATTTGGGGATATGGTGCAGGTCCAAATGACGGATTACATGGTGGATATCACGCTGATAAAATTAACGATGCACCACATGATATTGCATCCTCTTACATTATTGGTGGTTTCCTACCGGTATATCCTGCGGGTATTTATGACCTATATGCACAATATTCATTACACATTCCATATGATGTGTACACAAACCCAGAGGATAAAGAAGACGAAGAAAAATTCCGTGCAGCTTATAAATATGGATTGCACCGTATTTCTTGGTGGCACCTAGAACAACCTAACCGTTGGTACCCAACAAAAGTAACATTAATTGACTGGAGCTCCATGCTATACGGACTAACAGCGTTCAAACGCGGAATGGAATTCTTTACAGACCGACTACCATCAACAGACACAGTAAAAATAGGATCATAATATACGAGTAATAGCAAATACGCCAAGGCATTTATGCTCTTGTCGTATTTTATTAATGGATGAAATGTGATTATTACCCAAGGCTCAAAGATTTTTATCGAAATTAATAGAAATAAGTTTACCAAACTGAAATTGTTTGGTACTATATTGTCAATATTCAAAATGTCATCTATATTCACATGCAATGAAGAGACGAGTAAATAAAGTAAATCTTTTACAGAGAGCTCCGTATGGTGAAAAGGAGCAAAGCATTCTTTATTGAATAAAAACTCTGAGCAGCACATAGGAACCTGAATGATTGGGGGATGATGTGCCAGGAGCTCCTGTTACAGAGCTAAAGTATACTAATTGCTTTGCAATGGTGTACTTGAAGAGGCTGAGATGGCAACAGATCAGTAAAATTGGGTGGTACCGCGGGTAAATCTCGTCCCTTAGACAGGAAGTCTTTGGGATGTTTTTTTATTTCAAGGGATACTTTAAGTTTCAAAATTTATTAAAGGAGCAGATTTTTAATGACACAAAAATTAAAAGTTGGTATCGTCGGTGGAACAGGAATGGTAGGTCAACGGTTTGTTCAACTGTTAGATCAACATCCTTGGTTTGAGGTTACTGCTATTGCAGCGAGTGCTAGTTCAGCAGGAAAAACATATGAAGAAGCTGTGAAAAACAGATGGAAAATGGCAGATCCAATTCCAGAGCCTGTTAAAAATATAGTTGTTCAAGATGCTTCAAAAGTTGAAGAAGTAACGTCCGAAGTTGACTTCATCTTTTGTGCAGTAGATATGAAAAAAGATGATGTGAAGGCATTAGAAGAAGCTTATGCGAAAACTGGTACTCCAGTTGTTTCCAATAACTCCGCACATCGTTGGACACCAGATGTACCAATGGTGATACCAGAAATCAATCCAGATCATTTAAAGGTAATCGAGGCACAAAGAAAGCGTCTAGGAACTTCAACTGGATTTATCGCAGTAAAACCAAATTGTTCTATTCAGAGCTATGTACCAGCACTTCATGCTCTATTGGAATATCAACCAACTCAAGTAATAGCTTCCACTTATCAAGCAATATCTGGAGCTGGGAAAAACTTTGATGATTGGCCAGAAATCTTGGATAATGTCATCCCATATATCGGTGGTGAAGAGGAAAAAAGTGAGCAAGAACCACTGCGCATTTGGGGGAAAGTAGAAAATGGTGAAATCGTAAAGGCAAGTGAACCTGTCATTTCTACACAATGTATCCGTGTTCCAGTTACAGACGGTCATATGGCAACTGTATTTGTATCGTTTAAAGAAAAACCAAGCAAAGAAGAAATTCTTACACGTTGGTCACAATATAAAGGACGACCACAGGAACTTGGCTTACCAAGCGCACCTGAACAATTTATCACGTACTTCGAAGAGGAAAATCGTCCACAAACAAAACTAGACCGTGATGTTGAGAAAGGAATGGGAGTATCTGTTGGAAGATTACGAGAGGACTCCATCTATGATTTTAAATTTGTAGGTCTTTCTCATAATACACTGCGCGGGGCAGCTGGTGGAGCAGTATTAATCGCTGAACTACTAAAAGCAGAAGGATATATACAACCTAAGTAAATAAGGATAAAGATAAAACCGAACTATCAATGAGGTTGAAGATAGTTCGGTTTTTTATTATATCTAGCATTACTTATTTCATTGGATAAACAAGGTTTGCCTCTGACTTTATATTAAACGGCACTACAACCTGGAAGCCATCTGTGTTTTCATATTCCTGACGATGTGTATTAAAAACACTTAGAGTCATTTCATTTTTAGATGGACTAATGTTTAATATCCGAATTCTTCCCTCTCCACAGTTTTCTGCAGTTTGCCAGTTTTGGAATGATTGGAAAACTAGATTTCCATGGTCTCCTAAATCTGTTCGGTAGCTTACATTCTCTGTAATTTGGTGACCAGAAAATACAGCAAGTAAATTAGGATGTTTTTTAAAGGACTTTTGCCATAAATCTTCCCCATCATTTGCGCCAGTTGCACCTGGATAATCTTTCGGATTATGATTATCTCCTACCTTCGTTCTCTCTCCATACATATACATATAGCAGTGGGTAGTAATCATTACAGAGTGGTCGTGATATTTCGTCATAATTTCATCGGCCCATGCGAGCACTTCATCTCTCGCTCCGAATTCAAGTGATAAGAATAGAAACTTTCTACCTGCTATGTCCAACGTTGCATAACTATTTTCTATTTGCCCTTCCTCAAATGTGCCACCAAACCATGGACGATTTTCATATATATGTGGTCCGAAATATTGATTAAACATCGTCAAGCTACGATCTTCAGAAAGTAAATTATCATAGTCATGATTCCCTACCGCTAAAAGCATTGGTATATCAGCATCATAGATTTCATTCAATGCCTTTTCTGCTACTTTAAATTGTTCTTCATCCCTCGCACCGCTGTCGACTACATCTCCAACATGGAGAACCATTTGCAAATTCAACTGTTCCGCATTTTCTTTAATCCACTTTGTCATGTTGTATAAAATTGCTGGATCTTTCCATGTTAAAACTTGTGTATCCGGAATAATAATGATAGAAAAATCTTTTTCATTGTTAGACATAATCAGTTCCTCCTAATTTTCTCTATTAATGTTCTATCCTACTTATTTTGTCATCATGACAAACTCTTGAAAATTCACTAATAATTCATCTAGTTGATTAATAGTCACATCTGGTTTTTGTGTACGTTCCTCAAGGTCATCCAATGATTGACCCATCCCTGCTCCACGAATCCAAATAGTGTGCATTCCTGCTTGAATTCCACCTTTAATATCTGTTTCTAAATTGTCACCTACCATTACGCTTTTAGACGGTGCAGCTTCGAAAAGGTTCATTCCAAATTGGAATAGGTAAGGGTCTGGCTTTCCAACATATTCAACAGACTTCTGGATTATCGCTTCGATTGCAGCAATCAATGCTCCGGTTTCTGGTACTCTAACTCCACCTTTGCCCGGATGATACATATCAGGATTTGTCGATACGACTCTAGCACCTTTACCTTCTAATTCTGCTACTAGATGCAATTTATCAAAAGTAAATTCGGTATCTCTACCTACTACTACAGCATCTACCTTTTCCGCCTCTTCAAGAGCCAACACATGGTGACCCCAGCGTTCCAAAGATTGTCCAAGTGCTTCTGAACCAACAACCGTCACATTTAGCGAGCCGTATTTTTCCTTTAAATACGCCCCTGTCATTTCTGTAGCAGTCACAATCTGGCAAGGCGTTACAGATAACCCCATATTTTTTAGCTTTTTAGCTATTTCAACACCCGTTTCTCGGGAATTATTAGTTATAAATCCTACCTTTTTACCTGACTGGCGAAGCAATTCCAGTAATTCGTTAGCGCCTGATGCTAGTTGGTCCGTATGATAAATACAACCATCTAAATCAAAAAAGAACGCATCTACTGTACTTAGCACATCCTTGCAGCTCAAATTTGTATTATTTCGCATGAACTACCATCCCCTTTCTTTCCCTTGATACATCCTTTAACAAACAAAAAAAAGAGAAAGCTGATCAATAAAAGGGTACAAAAAAGTAACCCCTTATTGTTCAAGCTTTCTCTCATCCGCTGCTTATCACAAATAAGTTATGTATCAAGAACTATTTGATTTTCCAACTCTATTTTATTATAAAAGAATAATAAATTCAATTAGAAGGATGTATGTCTTTGAAACTCAAGGGCCACAAACTTGGATTGCTAATAGAAAGGGAAGTGGCACCAGCATGTAATATCGTTGAAACCTCTTCTACTGTTTCAATCAAACCGCTAGCAATGACTGGAATATCTGGTAATTCCTCTGTAAACCGTGATACTACCTTTTCAACAACACCTGGCATTAATTCAATACCATCTGGTTTGATTTTTGTCGCTAACTTCAAGGCGTTTTCAAGGGCAAGTGAATCCAAGATAAAAAAATGCAAAATGGCGTATAATCCAATCTTTTGAGCATCTTTTATTAAGTGGCTTTTTGGGGTAATAATACCATCTGCTCCCATATATTCTACGATAAATGGCAGTACCTCTTTATCAATACTCGATAAACCACGTATTAAATCTAAATGTATGAATGCATTCTTACCGGCATCAGAAGTTATCTTCACTGCATGAATCATTTCTTTTACGGAGCCGCCCATAAAAAACAGATTATCTACCCCGCTTTCTAGGGCTTTTTCTGTATCATTAGGGTTACGCACAGCAGCAATGACTGGTTTCTGACCAATTTTGTGTAACAACACCATCCATTATGCCCCCTTCCACTCTATTAAAACAGACACTTTCATACGAATACACACACATATTATATAACTATATCAAATCAAATATATCATTATAAAACAAACCTAAATATACTGTCAATCATAAAATTTGTATTTTCTCTAGAAATATGTTACAATTATTTTACACTTATGGAAAATCGTATTTCAAATTCTAATGTAGTATTTGCAGCTAGAATTTGGGTGCGTTTTTTTTTGTACTTATCTTAATAGAGGAAAAATAGTGAATGTATCGGAAGCAGTCATCTATTTTTGAACGTCACCTGTTAAGGAAACGAAACACGTAAGAGACACCCTCGACAATTAGATTTGTCGATGTGCCTAACAAGTGAATCAAATCGTTGAACCAAGTATTGAATTACAGGGAGGCAAAAAACATTGAATTTAATTAATAAGGAAGTTACTCACAAGCGTTTCGGAAAAGGTAGTATTGTGAAGCAAAATGACTCTGTCATCGAAATACATTTCGAAACAGAGAGAAAAAAATTCGTTTTTCCTGATGCCTTTGGTAAGTTCTTGAAAATGCACGATGAAAAAGCTGCTCATTCCCTTAAGAAGATTATTGAAGAAAAGGAATTAGAACTTGAGAAGATAGAGCAGAAAAAGGAAGAAGAGAAAATACGTCAACGCCAAGAACAACAACTTCGTATGGAACATGAAAAATTGATGAAAAACCACAAACTTCATCCTAAATCACAAATGGTGTTCTGGTGCGACGACGAAGAACAGAGTGCAGTTTTTACAGAATGGCAGGTCTTTACAGGTGAAATAAAAAGCGGTGCTCACAAAGGTAAACCACAAAAGCCAACTCGTTTGTATCCTAATAGTGTTTGCCTCCTAACAGCTAGAGATTCTAGTTTACCTGAAAAAGAAAGACGTATTATAGGTGCATATATGGTAAATGAAAATTTCATCGGAAAGTTCTGTGAAGATGGATACATCCCTTCTCATTCAGTATACCGACTAGAGCTTACAGAACAGGAATCGGAAAGCTTACAGTTTTGGAACTACTATGTCAATGAAACATCCCCTGAGAAGATGACATGGAATACAGGTAAATACCGTTATTTTGATAATGAATGGATGGCTCAAATCTTACGTGATATTGTTTCATTAAAAAGTGACGAACAAGAAAGAAAGCATGCACAGAGCTTCTTTGATCACTTTTGTAGAATGAACCAGATTTTAGCAGATAATCTAACAGAGCCTAATGGAACGTTGATGCGTATGAAGAGAACGGAACAACTAGCCTAAAGGTTTGTTGTTATGTGGACATATATAAAGCCCAATTCCCTATAAAAATGGAATTGGGCTTTAATTTTTATCATCACTGACTGTAGAGGATATCTACATTCAAAATATTTTTACATATTATAAGTCAGAAATCATGCCGCCATCTACTACAAATTGTGCTCCAGTTGAATAACTTGAATCATCGGAAGCAAGGTAAATAACTAAATTAGAAACTTCTTCAACTTCTGCTCTTCTTCTAAGTGGAATATCTTGTTCAAGTTGCTTCAGGTACTCTTCCACATCTGGTTGATCTGCCATAGGTGTTTTGATAATTCCTGGGTGAACAGAATTTACACGGATGTTATATTGCCCTAACTCAGTAGCTGCACCTTTTGTCATACCAGTTACAGCATGTTTCGAAGCACTATAAGCAATAGCCGTTGGCGCACTAACCAAACCATCTACAGATGAAATGTTAACAATAGAACCTACTCCAGCTTTTTTCATAGAAGGAAGTACTTTTTGCATTCCTAAGAATACACCAAGCTCGTCTACCTTAAATGTTAATTCGAAGTCTTTTACAGTAAGTTCTTCTAATGGTTTAAAAATACCAATTCCCGCGTTGTTTACTAATACATTAATCGGGCCAAATGCTTCTTCTGTTTTTGTAACAACTTCAATCCAATTTTCTTCATTAGCTACATCTAATTTTAGTGCAATTGCATTTTCCCCAAGCTCATTCGCTAGTGTTTGTGCACCTTCTAAGTTCAGGTCTGTAATTGCTACTTTCGCACCTTCTTCTATGAATTTACGAGCATGCATCGCCCCCATACCTTGTGCCGCTCCTGTTATAATCGCTACTTTACCATCTAGTTTTCCCATGCTGTCATTCCTCCATTTTTGTGAGTTCTGTAAGGAAAGATTAACTACTACTTTACCTCACACTATTATTTGTAAGCGGAATTATTTTATGATTAAATCAACCGATTTTCATAAAGAAATTCCAATAAATCTACTACAATAACTATCATTAATATATAAAGTATTATTTTGTAACCTAATATACTTTATAAACTAATATTACTCTTCACGTTCATGATAGTCAACTAAAACATCTTGATTTCGAGATATTATATTAAAAAAATCTCTCAGCGCTTTCATCAGTGAGAGATTCACATATATTCTACATTATAAAAAACTCGACCGTTGTTGTTCTCTTTTATCAAGCATAATTTGCTCTGGCCTGATACCTTGTTCACGCAGTACTTCAATGTTTTGCTCAAGGAATTCGTCACTGCCGACAACATAGAAGATTCCATCTTTGTCTGCAGCAAGTTTTTTCACTTCTTCATAATAGTTTTGACGGCTATCGACGAACTGTGCTGTGAATTTCTTGTCAGGTGCAGATGTGAAAATTTCAGGGAATAAGAAATCTTTAGATGAATCAATGTTCAAGGAATGAATTTGATTAACGTTGTCTGGTCGGTCGAAAAACTCAAGTACTAACGGTCTGAACGTTGCCAAGCCAACCCCAGAAGATAGCAGGTAAATATTTTTATCTTCTCTTTTAAGCGGTACATTTGAGTGAGTTTTAAAAATTGCTACTTTACTTCCCACTTCCAGATTTCTTAATGTTGCTTTATACTCAGAGCACTGCTCTCTAATTCGTGTAGTGATACCGATTGCATTTTCGTGCGGTAACGTACAGATAGACATATGGCGTACAAGACCGCGGTTTGGTTTATCACCCGCATTGAAACCTTCCAGTCCCATGTGGGTATGAGATCCTTCTTCCCAAGTAAAGCCTTCAGGACAGTCAAGCATGTATGTTTTAATTTCAGGCGTTTCCTCAATAATCTTATTTATTTTCGTCCAATATATTTGCATAAAAGTTTCCCCTCACTCCATTTTAATATCCTTATATTCACTATACAATAAATGATAATAATTCTCAATTAAAAAGATTTTCTTTGTCTTAAATACATAATTAAAAGCGCCTTACTCAGCGCTTAATAACTCATCAATATATTTTTTGATTTCTTCTATCTTTTGATCGGTAGTCTTTTTTATTTCCTCTGTTTTTTCATTGAGTGCATTCTGATAATCACTACCGATTCTCTCTTGTAAATATTCTCTTGTTTCTTTTTCCATTCTTTCAATTTCCTCTTGAGTAATAGAAGAAACATCGTTTTTAATTTTCATATCTTTTTCAGATTGATAAACCTCAATTTCTTGTTTATAGGTTTCTTTCAATGCTGCAGCTGCATCCTCAATGTGATAGACTAGTGCCGCTCCTACTCCTGCGCCAATGAGTAGTATGACCAATGTAATTGCAAGTACTCTCCATTTCATTCTGTCAGCCTCCCAACCTTATTAATATAGATTATGTTCATTTGCTACCGCATTTCTTCTTAAAATTTCAAACCCCTTACCTTATTCCATCTTATTTTTGCAGGATGAATATATTCTCATTAATTTTGGACTATAAAAATAATCAGAGGCTGGGATGAAAACATTCGAACTGGGTGTAAATCTGAAAAAAGTTAGAGTATCTATAACGCTGCGGAAATACGCTTAGCTGATACTTAAATTCATATAGAGGAAAAATCCTCCCTGTGAGAACTGTACTCCTAAAGATAAAATAAAAAAGAACTATCATGAGTTAGATTCAAATGATAGTTCTTTTTTTTATTTTATCTAAATTAATTTGTCCCATTCACTAACATAAGTTTATTAATAATCGATAATTTGAATAAGATTTCCACATGTATCATCGAAGACAGCAATTGTGTTATTGCCCATCTTTGTCGGCTCCATTGTAAACTTCACATCATGTTTTAATAATCTATCGTACTCTTTTTGAACATCTTCAACACCAAACATCGTTGCTGGAATACCTTGCTCCATTAATTTACTTTGATAATCGCTTGCAGCTGGATTGTCATTTGGTTCTAGTAGAAGCTCAGTCCCCTCTTGATTGTCTGGAGAAACAAGCGTTATCCATCTAAATTCACCAGCTGGAACATCATGTTTTTTTACAAAACCAAGCGTTTCTGTATAAAAATTTAGTGCCTTATCTTGATCATCTACAAATATACTAGTAACAATAATATTCATATTATTTTTATCCTCCTATAATGACTGTAGTGTATGGTGAACTATACAGGAAGCTAGGAAGTTTCCACCATACCTTCATTTTTTGAACGGTCTGAAACACTCGAAGTAACTTCTTACACTGTAGTTTCCCCTTTATGTCTTCAGGATATATATTATTGTCTACTACTCAATCCATCCTTCCAACAAGTTTCTAAGTGGTTCGTTGTTGAATATTAATACTCGAAATTTCCCTTTTCGAATTGATGTTAAAAGACCTGCCTCCTCCAATACTGTAATATGTTTAGCTATCCCTTGACGAGAAATGCTAAGGTTGTGTTTCATAATTAGACGTGATGTAAGTTCATACAACGTCATCTCATTCCGTTCAGATAGTTCGTCTAATATAAGCCGCCGAGTCGAGTCAGCGAGCGCTTTGAATATTAAGTCTTTATCCCACATTATAAATTGATTATACGCAACCTATGGGTTGCATGTCAATAATAAGCAACCAAAAAGTTGTATATTATCATCAAAATATATTATCAGAAATTCCTATGGGAAAATTTCCCGTTATAGGAGATTCATTTTTACCCATCCTAATATAGGAGGTGGTAATCATTAAGAATCAAAATCCTATTGAGTATACTGGGAAGGTTTTAGACCAACGTAATAATTTGACTGGACCTGATCAAGGCAAAGCGTCATATCCAAAGCGGCCAAATTCTGTGTCCATCCAGAATCCAAAACGGAAGTAAATGAAGATTGACCCCTAAAGCAATGGCAAATGGGGTCGGTTTACATAGAGACAGGACTTCCATATTGGGAAACAAAGTGCACATGAAAAATGGGGAAGTAAGTAATTATTTCAAAAAGGAGATGAATGAATGAACGATCGAATACTAAAATGGTTATTAGTTGCTGTATGTATATTTTGTTTTCATATTTTAGATGGCATACCTGTTCATGCGAATATTCCCGACCTTAAAGGGGGCCCGGAAAAGCTTGAACGGAATCGTCAACAGCCTGTCGACCTAAGAATTTTACAAAAAAGATATCCAGATATATTTTTCTTACAAGGTCCTACTGACCAAAAACGGATTGCTATAACTTTTGATGATGGTCCTGACCCTCGCTTTACAAATGGTGTATTGGATGTATTAAAGCAATACAATGTTCCAGCAACTTTCTTTTTGTTTGGTTCCAGAGCTGTCGCAAATCCTGAAATAGTGAAGCGAATTCATAACGAAGGACATGTAATTGGAAACCATACATATTCCCATATTAACCTTGTCAAAGATGCCACCCCTGAAATACTGGAAGAAGAGGTATCTAAAACAGAAGATGCATTAAACGGGATTATTGGTTATCGGACAAAGTTATTTAGACCACCATATGGTTTCTTATACAATGAACTTGTAGAAAAGCTTGGCGAAATGAACTATTACGTAATCGCCTGGTCGGTTGATTCGTTGGATTGGCAAGAAGATCCGCCGGAAGTTATAACCTCAAATGTAGTAGAGAAAATTCACCCTGGTGCAATCATTCTCATGCACGACGGCGCAGAATCGGATGGAGATCGAACTAATACAATCAAAGCACTCCAACAAATTATTCCAGCACTGCAACAACAAGGATACAAGTTTGTCACCGTTCCGGAATTGTTGAATATTCAATTTAAGAAATAGAATGTATCATTCCGTTCTAGACGAGTGGAGAGGAAAGAAGCAGCAATGAATTCAAATGGATGATATATCACAGTAAGAGATTCTTGCAAAAAAAACAAAAAAAATATCCGAACTAACTTGCATTTATACAAGTAATAGTTCGGATATTTATTTCTCTGTTTTTTTGTATCTAACAGGCTGTAGTACTTCATGAAATAGATTTTAGTCTATTCCTCATATATCATTTTCCTCGTCATTCCACCGTCTGCAACAAGGTTAATGCCTGTAACGAAATCATTTTCATTGGCTGTTAAATAAAGACAGGCTCGTGCAATATCATCTGGTTTTCCTACTCGCTTTGATAGATGCTGTTCATGATCAATTTGGCTTAATTTTGCATAATCTCCCGTTTCAATCCAACCTGGAGAAATCGCATTAACGGTAATCCTATCTGCACTTAATGATGCTGCAAGGGCATGTGTAATTGCCACAATTCCCCCTTTTGTGGCAGCATAAGATTCTGAATTTGGCTCCGACATGATGGCCCTTGTAGAGGCAATATTCACAATAGAACCACCTTCCTTGTTATGACGCATATATTTTGCTGCTTCACGTGAACATAAGAAAACACTTCTTAAATTTGTGTTTATCATATCGTCCCATTCTTCTATCGAGATATCATAAGGTGACTTGAATAACCCCTTTCCTGCATTGTTTATTAAAATATCTATTTGACCGTATGTTTGATTAGCTACTTCCATTAATCTAACAATATCTATTTCCAGCCTTACATCTGTTTGTACGAAAAGTGCTTCTTTTCCCTGTTCTTTTATCGCAGAAACTGTTTTAGCACCTGCCTTTTCGTCTATATCTGCTATAACAACATTGGCCCCTTTTTCCGCATAATGAAAAGCAATTCCTCTTCCAATTCCACTTCCAGCCCCTGTTATGATTACTGTTTTATTAGAAAAATTCATTTTACTTTACACTTCCCTTTTAAAAAACATATCATTATTATTTTTTAATATAACACACAAATAGTACCTATAGATGAAACATTCTTTTCCAAGAATCCTATCTATAGGTACTATATTAAAATGCATTCATTACTTAGGAACTCTACTAATTATCCTCGCTTCTTCTTAAACTTTCGCTCGCTTTGCGAATCATCCTTTGTCTTATGTTTTTTCTTTTCATCTTCCATCTCTAATTTCAAATCTTCTAAAGGAATGTCATCTACAAACTCTTGACCTTCTTCTAATTTACCAGGTTCCATAGACTCTTCGTCTTTCGGTAATTTATTATCTTTGCTACTCATATGTTTACCCACCTCAGTTTATGGCTTTGTATTCTATAACCAATACGAATGGTAAGTAAACACCGATTACCTACTAACTCGAAAAACTTTATTGGAAAGTGGAGAGAGTAATTTAATCCCTTTTGGCGTGAACATATCTCCTATTATATGAGATAGATAAGCAAACATGGATATAAGAGCCAAGCCATCAACAGTTGTTTGAACTTCCAACAGATAAGACATATACCCCCAATACATCGTCGCCCAAATAGTATGCGTAGGTCCTCTATGGGCAAACCATCCCGCTACTCCTATGTATAAGGCAAACATAACCATCCACCATGATTCATTCGAAACTGCATAGTAGAGTAGGAATAAGCTTAAGATCGTCATTAATATATTTTTCAACGTTTCTTGGCTCTTGAGGGAAAGACCTATAATAACGACTCCCCACCCAAAAAGCAGCAGTTTGTTTTGCTGATTAAACCATTTTTCATCTAGAAATGACAAGAAGTTAAAATCTATGAAAAAGGTTAGGAGTGAGAGGATCATTAAAATCCCACCGACAAATACTCCGCCCTTTTTAATCATTTTAGCTGTTTTCGTTACTCGATTATTTAATATATTTCTTCCGTCTAAATCCGGAGCAAGGGATGCCACACCTGATGCCACTAATATGACAGGCAACGCTTCAAGTGGCTGGTTAATGCATGCCACCGCTCCTATTCCTAGCCCGATTGTCAAATGTGTTCGACCTTTCATGCTGCCACCTCTCCTTAGTTGTACATTGTCTCTTAATATAAGTTTAGCTTATCAATTGAATAAACAACATAAGGAAAACTACCCCCTTGTCAATAGGAGGTAGTTTATAAATTTTTAAGAATATCGGTTATTTTAGTTCACTTTGAATCGTTGAATTAATGCGTCGAGCGTATTCGCATTTTCTTCTAGTGATTTTGCACTCTCGGAAACCTCTTCCATTGACGTACTTGCCTGTTGGGTGGTCGCAGAAACTTGTTCCACACCGGCAGCACTTTCTTCCGAAACAGATGCGATATTTTCGATTGCAGAGTTAATCGTTTTTGTGTTGTCTAAAACATCATAAAGTGAAGATGACATGGAACGAATTTGTACTCCGACAGTTTCAATTGCTTCTTTTAGATTTGTAAATGTATCTCCTGTTGTTTTAATCTGGTTCGTACCTTCATCCACCAGTTTGTAGCCCTCATCTAGTGATTCAACTACTTGCTTTGACTCGTCCTGAATATCCGTTACAATCGATGTAATATCTGTAACTGATTCACTTACTTGTTCAGCAAGTTTTTGAACCTCAGTAGCCACCACTGCAAATCCTCTTCCTTGTTCTCCTGCTCGTGCCGCCTCAATTGCAGCATTTAGTGCAAGTAAGTTGGTTTGTGCCGCGATATCCTTGATGACATTTACTAGGTTTGAAATGTTATCCGTCTTATTGTCTAATCCTTTGACCATTAATAGAGATTGTTTCATTTTTCCATTTATCGTAGCCATTTTTTGAACAGATTCCTCCATGTAATGACTACCATTTTCTGTTAATTGAAGCATCGTATCAGATTGTTCCTTAACTGACTCACCTTTTAAAGCAACGTCCATAATTTGTTGAGAGAAGTTCCCCATATTTTCATTTAGAGTTGCCGAAGAATGTGCTTGTTCTTCCGCTCCTGCTGATAACTCTTCCATTGTTGTTGCAATTTGCTGGCTACCTGCTAATAATTCATCAGAGTATTGTGTTAGTTGCTCGCCTCTGTTCTTTACACTACCGGAAACATTTATCATATCTTTTACAATAGTAAGTAGACTTTCATTTGTTGAATTAACAGAATGAACTAGTTGACCTATCTCATCAATTGATTTTGTTTTTAACGGTTCATGTCTCAAATCTCCGTTTGCTATTTGTTTCATCCGTTCTACTACCATTTTTATTGGCTTCGAAATAAAGTGCGATGTGACAATTCCTACAATAATACTTAAACCAATAATTAGAGCTGTAATGACAGATGTTACATTTAATGATCTATTACCATTTAAGATAGTGTCATTTCCTAATTCAGTTAACTTTTGTTCACTCTCAGAAGCTAATTTTTCATATCCAATCATTAATTCACGAGCTTCCGGCGTAAGCTTTTCCAGATTTTTAAGAGCTAGGTCTTTATTTCCCTTATCATATTCATTGAATACTTCACTAGCTATGCTTTTACGCCATTCTACCGTACGATTCATTAGTGTATCGAATTCCTCGGTAACCTCTATCTCTCTAATTATCTTTTCTGCTTGTATCCCTTGCTCTGTATACTCATTAAATCGATCCTTAAAGTCACCACCAAATAATACGTAGCCTCGTGCAGTTCCAATTCTATTCGCAATCGTTGATACTAATTTGTCATTTGCTATTAATAATTGAACTTCGTTGTTAAGCATACTCTCAATATTTTTATTAGATTCTTTCGTAACAAAAAAGTTGTACACTCCTAAAATGACAACTAACAAAATAACAATGGAAAATCCAGATAAGATCTTCATTCTAATACTTTTAAAATTTGTAATTCTACTCATCATTTTTCTACCCTCATTATTCCCATATTTTTAATGTTTTTTTCTGTAGAAACTTTAACATGGCCATATTCGCAAGCTTTTCTCTTACTTATGTATGTATAACTTTACAATTCCTTTTTTATTTCATATTGAATAAAAACAAAGTCCATTTTCCTAATTTTCTACTCCTTAACAAAATGCTCTGTTAAACTCTGTTGTTGATTTTTGCTCCTGTACACTCGCTTTCCGCGGGCACGGCCTCAGCTAAGTTGTTAACAACAATGCACTTTAACAGAGCCTAACAAAAAACATAGAATTAGGCGTTTTATCCTAATTCTTCTTTAACTTGGCCATATATGATACAGAAACATAAAGTGTGAAAAAGATAACAATCTCGAAGTAAAAAAAAAGACCGCACCGAAAAAAGGGAGTCTTCTATCTCCGCTATTTCGGCAACCCGACTACCATAGCAAATTCGCCTTAGGTTCGTGGCTTTGCGTCCTTACCTTTCAATAAGTTTGCCATTATCTTATAGCCTATTAAATTAAGTTTTCTACATTAATTCTATTTATAGTATGACAAAATTAGTGCAATTTCAACAAATTTCGACATGGTTATTTGGGAAATATGTGAATATTTATAGAGAAGTAGACTACTGCGTATAGATATAAAAGTAGTAATATAGACAGAGGTCACTAGGCTATTTTTTTTAATGCAAATCTTTATTCAATGCAAAAAGATGTTTCCTAGAGACATAACTTTTCTCTAGGAAACATCAAGTCAAAAAATATATACCGACCTTAACATCTATTCTTTCTAGTTTTCCACATACACTTTCGATTTCACTTTAAAGTATATTTGATATGGCTCATATCCAATATCTCGTATTCTTCTAAATTGAATGGCTGGGTCTTGGTTTTCTGTCTTAAAGAAATATCTCCAACTTCCCCACTCACGTTCGTTTTCCAATGTCAGCTCTGAAGTGATCTCATTGATATCAGCAAACAAGATTCTTTCTTCCTGACAAATACCTGCCAACACTTCCGGTCCATAACGGAATGCACCCATATTCTCATCATCTGGTAGAGGTATAAATTGGATTCCAACCGGTAAGATGATGCTAACCTTATCACCATCAGACCATTGCCTTTCCATCTTATAAAAAACATTACACTCATTTGTTTTTCCTTGTAGTTCATTGTTTACATAAATCTTCGCTTCCGAAGTAATCCATTCCGGAATCCGATAATGAATGGCGAACTTCATGCTTTTAGGAGTCTTTATTGTAAAATCATACTTTCGGTATGTTGGGATATTTTCATATGAAGCAGTAATATCATTCAGAGCCTGGGAGCCTACAATATCGGATGATGTCAAACTACTCCCCGACATATTGTCTTGATTCATGATTAGTCGAATATCTTCTTCATTAATGGACGTGTTCAACTCAGAACTAAAATATTGGCACACATATATATCGTTATTGTCCTGGTAATAAATATTACGGTTCAAGGCTGCATTTGCTTGAACCATCGTACCATGGCAACAGAAAAAGCTTTCCGTCTCCGTGCTCCAATCTTTACGCAAACCTGCTTTCATTGGAAGGAAATATGTCAGCAATCCTGTGTACGGGTAGTTATGCTTATTACCAGTTAATCCATATTCTCTATAATAAGCCTGTGCCATGATGCCGTTATATAAGTTGTACTCTATATATTGTGCATAAT
Organism: Lederbergia graminis; assembly: GCF_042655485.1. Classification (NCBI taxonomy): domain Bacteria; kingdom Bacillati; phylum Bacillota; class Bacilli; order Caryophanales; family Bacillaceae; genus Lederbergia; species Lederbergia graminis. Next base: position 30,977 of record NZ_JBHSMC010000003.1, on the reverse strand, counting down.
TAGGATCATTTGTATATCTGAACAGAAAATCTGCCAAGCGGATCATGTTATATACTGTACAGTGTTCCTGATTCTTGTCTCCCAATCTTGCTTTCATCTTCATTTTTGGCATCCAAACTTCGCCAGCGGTCTGACCTCCAGTTGCAAGATAGCCTCTTTCTGTAACAGCACACTTCCAATATGCTTTGACAATATCAAGCCACCTTTCTTCCCCAGTAATTTCATAGGCTCTTGCACAGCCAAGTACTTCCGGAATAGTAGTGTTAGCATGCATATTAGTAAGAGGATCTTTTCCTTCTAGTAGTGGTTCAAAGAGGCGACTACGATAATATCTTTCTAATAAAGTACGATATTTAGCATCCCCTGTGATTTCTAGTAGTTCCGCCCAAATTTCGAGCATCCCTCCTGTTTCTGCATCCAGAATATCATCAAATTTTTCTTTTGAAAATGTACTGCTCCATTGTACAAACCAATCTGCAAAACTATCAGCAACTTCTAGCGCTTTTTTATTTCCAGCAAAGAGGTACATATCCACTAAGCCCATAAAAGTTTTATGTAGATTATACTGAGGTGCCCAAATATCCTTTCCACTAGCTATCCAATGGAGATATTTCTCCGGGATAGAACCTACCCATTTCCCCCCATTATCTTTTTGACATTCTGCCAACTCATCCACAATCAAATCCGCTTTCACTTTTAGTTCCGGATCACCTGTCTGATCATAATGAATGGCAGCCGCAGATAGCCAGTGACCCAAAAAATGACCACGCATCTGACATACAGGCGTTTCCCATCCCCCATGGGCTCCTGGAGGTATACTCCTTCCTGAAAATCTCCCAGCCTCTAATTTAAAATTAAATAGCAGATTATCATTCGTCAGTTTCATCAAGTACGCTCTGTTTGCTGCTTCCCTACGTCTTAGCTCACCATCATAAAGAGTAACGTTCTTACCTCTCAGTTCTCTCATAGCAAATCCCCCAATAGTGTTAAATTTCCCGCTCATATAGTTGGACTACAATAATATATACAATTTGAACTTTCTTAAAATACAGATTATCATTTATACATAGTGATTTATATGAATAAACTAAACTCTTTTTTACAATATTTCACACAAGTAGGAGGACTGATTCTGATGAGTAATATTATCTTTGAGTTACCACCACTTCCTTATTATGTAACCATTGGTCAGACAACATATGAGGCTGGTAATCAACATCCGAATCGCAGAAATATTGGCATATTTGATTTGCTTATTGTAACAGATGGCTGCTTGTATATTGGAGAAGACGACAAACATTGGGAAGTTGGACCCGGACAGTCATTACTCCTACTGCCTGACCGATACCATTACAGTACGGGACCATGTCAAATGGAGACCGCCTTTTACTGGATCCATTTCGACTATTCCGGTACCTATCGTGAATCTAACGAAGAAGATTATTCACTTCCAATTCGGCATGCTTGGAGCAATCCTTACAAATTGAAATTGCCACAATATACAATACTATCGAATTTCCCTAGAATAGAGCGACTCCTGCTTCAACTACTTGAGTATTCCAATCAAAGTGGGTCGATCAGTTATTGGAAAACACAGCAACATTTCATGGAACTGATACGATGTGTGGTAGGGGAAGGAGCAACTACACCATCCACAAAATCTGTCCTGAACCTAGCGGAGCAAACAGAGGCATATCTACGTAGTCACTTTCAAGAAAACCTAAACAATGAGACGCTATCCCGAGCGTTGAATTATCATCCTAATTACATCGTTCGTTGCATGAAAGATATCTACAAGTGCACTCCTATGGAATACTTACTGCAATACCGAATAGAACAAGCAAAACTCCTCCTCATAAAGACAGAATGGTCGGTAGCCGACATAGGCGCACACGTAGGATTTCAGTACACCCCTTATTTCTCAAGTTGCTTTAAACGTCATACAGGATTGAATCCGCTCGCCTTCAGAAAACTACACGCGGATTAGGTGAAGATATCCAAATTGCAATGACTGGAACATAGGAAAGTAAGTGACAAACATGAATAATAAACACTTCCGTTTTAAAGAGGTTTTCATTTTAAATAGGAAAAAGAATGGCATGTCAAAGCTGTTTTCAGCTTGCACGCCATTCTTTTTTGTTATTCCTAAGTTTATGTACCGTTGATAAATTAGTATTCTACATACTACTAAGAATAATATGCTTATTTTTAACGAAATAATCCCAACCTGATAATAGCGTAATAAACATGGCTAGCCATAATGATAAAATATCAAATGGAACGCCAATATACGAAAAAGGTACATTGTGCAAGAGGAGGGCTGAAATAGAAATTATTTGAATACGTGTTTTCCATTTAGCAAAATTACTAGCAGCAATGACTATTCCTTCCTTTACTGCAATAAGCCTAAGTCCTGTCACAGCAAACTCCCTACATAATATAATAATAGCAATCCAAGATGGTACTATTTCCAATTGGACTAACGCTATCAACGCAGCAGCTACTAATAACTTATCCGCTAAAGGATCCAAAAACTTTCCTAAGTCCGTGATTAGATTATATTTTCTGGCATAGTATCCATCTAATCCATCTGTTGTTGATGCAATAATAAAAAGAATTGCAGCAATAAAATGTGCGTTAGGAATATCTATTCCTTTTATTTGAACCTCTCCTAAAGGAATTGGAGCTAACAGAAAAATTAAGAATACAGGAATAAATAATATCCTAGCTATCGTTATCTTATTTGGTAAATTCATATTTTCCCCCTTGGTATTACGTTTATCTACCTAGTCGTTCAAGTACATCTGAATAATTTTCGTTAATAATTAGCATTGGTTCCTTAATAGACTTTAAGATATCTTCTATGTTAACAAATTCATTATCTTTTTCTTCACTTATGATTCTAAAAACTTCAATTACAGCTTCCATTTTCTCTTTTTCTTCATCACTTATAGAATACGAATGATTTTCAAGAAACTTATTAGTCATACCATTTATAAATTCATCTACACGAAGTAAGCTAAATTGTAGTAAATCCCAATCAGATGCAGCGTCACCCATATATTTTGTTCTTATAGTAAATAAATAAGAATGAATGTTTTTACTTTCTCCGTTTACAATTCTCCAATTTTTGTCGAACTCACTTTTTACATCACTAAATTCTTCTTTTTCTACAGGCAATTGAATAAATTCTTCAAGCCTATTTGCTAGATTATTACCTTTAACTGAAATAAAATCCAAACTGTCATAATTCCTATCAATACTCTGTTTAATATAGTGTCTGTACTCTAAATGAATATAGATACTGTAAATAATATAAACTCCAATTGCTAAAAAAATAACTCTCTTTATATACTTTTTCAAATCTGCTTTAGACATATATTCCCCCTAATGGTGATATTACTTTTTTATGGACTTTGCTTCCCTCAGGTGAATCAGCAAATAATTCTTGAATTGTCACATTAACCCTCCATATATTATTCATCGAAGCATTAGTTACCTAATTTAGGAGAATTTCGTTGGCGGGCCCATTCATTTGCTTTTCCAACTAGTTTATTAACAAATTGCTGTTTTTCCTCTTGATACTTATGATGTACTTCCGGATACTGTTTTGCTAAGTTTATTTTTAATTCTCCATACTTTTTAGCTTCTATAGGATTTTGTAACAGATATTCTTTAAAATTCAAATGAGTTTTTATAAACTCGCTTCCCATTTGAAAGATATGTACGTGGTGTGTTCTATTATCCTTACCTTTTGTAAAATATCTTCTTCCAGCAATACCGTTCTCGCCTTTTGACTCATAACCTAATATCAACATTTTACTTTTGTATAAATCAACGTTCACAATATTCCTTACTACGATTAAGATATCAATTATAGGCTTAGCGTAACCTACTGTTGGTATTGAGGTGCTTCCAATGTGGAAAATATCAACTAATTCATCCTTAAGAACTTCTTTTAATTTACCCTCTTCATGGCAGTAAGATTTTTCCCACTCTTCGGACCAGGGATCAATTTTGGTTTTCCTCAAAAGAAAATCTCCTTCTTACAATATAGTTAAATTCAATTATACCAAATAATAAATCTCCTTTATTAATGAGTTATGTTTTAGATTGGATGCCCATCATAATTCTATTAATTAATTCAATATCATAATAACAGTTGGTAGCAGGACTAAAAATGTATTATGTCGAAGTGTATAAAATAATAGAAATTGTTGGAGGAAATAATACCATGTCCTTTGGTCCACAAAAGATTAGTTTGGAAGAGGCTCATTCCTCTGGTATAGATGTGAATTTTGAACAAATGATGAATGGAGAAAAACGATATAGATTAGTTGCTTCCGATGGCAGTTCATATTGTCGAACTGTAGGTTCAGAACAAGGAGCATGGCAGAATAGTCATTACCACAAATATGTTAGCGAGCTCTATCTTGTTCAATTTGGATGGATTGGTTATGCAGAAATAGACAAAAATGGAGATTTGAAAGTACATATTCTTCACGAAAATGAAATTGTAACAGTAAAACCTTATGTTCATCACAATATCTACATGCCTGCAAATTCCGTCACTCACACTATTAAATATGGTAGTTCAGGAGAAGAAATAGACTGGTTCCCTTCTAAAGAATTAGATATATTCACAAAAAACATTTCTGAAAAAGACTTACTTCAGTTAAGTAAGATAAAGGAGAAATAGATGGACTATATAAAACATTTAAGATCTATGGTTGGTAACGAAAAAGTAATAATGGTCGTTGCTGGTGCATTTGTCTTTGATAAAGAAAATCGGGTGCTTATGCAAAAGCGCTCTGACAATGGACAGTGGGGATTCCCAGGTGGATTTATGGAATTAGGAGAAAACGTACAGGATACTGCTAGAAGCGAAGTTTATGAAGAGACCGGACTTGTTTTAAATGAATTAGAGTTATTTGGAATTTACTCAGGACCACAATATGACAAAGTCTTTCCTAATGGGGACCAGGTATCATTAGTTCAAATCTCCTTTATCTGCAAAAGTTACACAGGTGAATTAGTTGAGAGTAATGAAGAATCACTTCAAAACAGCTTCTTTTCACTAGATAATTTACCAAGTAACATTTTTACGGAACATCAAGTTTTTATTGATGATTTCCTGTCAAAAAAGAAACTTCCTATCGTGAAGTGATATTGGATAGTGTTTTATCAATAATGCTTAATTACTAATACCTATTAATTTATCTTTTTATTGTGGAGGTAGGTAAGATGTCTATAGCTTGGGAAGATTCGTATTTAGGTAGGCTAAGAAAAAAAGTTGGTTCTCAAATGATAATTGCTCCTGCCGCAAGAGCAATTATTCAAAATGAAAAGGGAGAAATACTCTTTGTTAGAAGAAGAGATAACGATGCTTGGGTTATGCCTGCAGGTGGTCTTGAACTACATGAATCGATATTTGATTGTTTAAAACGTGAAGTGAAAGAAGAAACAGGACTAGACGTAATTTCAGCAAAGTCTATAGCAATGTATACAGGGCCTAAATATGAATATACCAATGGATATGGAGATGAGAATAAGATGTTTGCTGTTGTGTTTCTAGTAGAAGAATGGTCCGGTAAAATTCTTAAAGAAACCGATGAAACATATGATGCAAAATTTTTCTCATTACATAATCTTCCAGACATACCTAACCTTTATCGTGAATCTATTGAGGACTTGGAAAACTATAAATTAAATGGAAACGTAATATTAAAGTGAAAAACAAACTATATTGCTTTTAAAAGTAAAGAGGTTGAGACAAAACGGTTTGACCTGGATGTAAATCCGAACAATGTAAGTGTAGCTATAACGCTTCGGAAATACACTTCGCTGGTAACTATAAAATTTTTGTAATTGAAAAGATGACCGAACTATCTTGTCTTAAAATCAAGTTATAGTTCGGTTTTTATTTGCATCCATATTCCTCTGTCCCAGCCTCCTACTTGATAATTCAAATTGTTTTGCACAGACTTAAAAACATAAAAAAGCTACCTTGCCTTATACTCAAAAGATGAAAAACCTTCGTTATTTCTAATATTCACAAATTCTCCTTCATAATCTTTGTATAAATATATCCCGTCGTCCTCATTAATGGGTCTATAAGATCCATCTTCTGACTCTTTTAAGAAAACAATAATTTCATCATTTACTGTTAGCAATGTAGTATGTTCTCCAAATACATTTGTTACTCCATCACTACCACCCATTTGTGAAATCACTATTTTTTCTTCCTTTATATCCCCTTTTATTACATCTTGTATTTCTAGAATATGTTTTGTTGTATAAGGTTGTACTTTATTTTTATCCATATGGCTTCCCAAGTAATCAATTACTTTAGCTCTAACAACTAGATCGGCATCTTTTTCTAATGCAATTTCGTCCTCATAATACACAGACCAGGAAGGAGTTAAGTAGATTCCGTCTTCTTTACTAGTAGATAATATCGACCCTATACTTTTTTTATATAAATTATTTACAACTGTTATATCAGCAGAAGTTGGTGAAAGCGCACGTGCAGGACTTCCGTTACTTTTAAACGTATACGGATACATAATGGAGTTTGTTGGTATTTCTACAACAGAGACATGATTTAAACCTAATGAATGACCTATTTCATGTCCGGCTAGTCCAGCTTTAATCGAAGCTGTATAGTTACTCTTACTAGTGTGATAAGTATTAAAGTTGAGTACAGATTTTGTAATAACACCATTACCGTGAGTTGTTTTCGCTATTCCATCCCAATCGACATTAGAATCGTATACATCATAAGCGTAATAATTAGAACTATGTGATCCTACAATCGTTGATACTTTAAAATTTGTTGAATTCTTCCACTTTGTGGCCCCAGTAGACCAGGCAGAATAATTACTTGAATAACTCGAAACCAAAATTGTTTGTGTTGCACTTGCCCATCGAGCAAATGATGTTGGTGCAGCAGATGCAAAATTAGTTGATAGAAAAAGAGTTAAAACAGAGAATAATAAAGCGCTTACAAAAACCAACTTCTTCATACTTTACCTCCTCCAAATCATATATGAATCTCTTATTTTGATAACTACCTTAATTATAGTTAGAAGGTTATCATTATTCAATCTATAAAACACTTAATCAATTAATATAAGAATGTAAATCAAAAAATACAACAAAAATAACCCTTCCAAATAGGAAAAGGGTGTATTAGGAAATTCTATTTACCTATATTCAGTTGCGAAAAAGTATTCACCTTCATGAATCTCGTATATTATTTTATTTGCATGCTCAAGAGATCTATATAACTTAGTTCCAGTTTTTAAAGAATTCGTATCAAGATTCTCCACCTTAAATTTAGCATCTGTATCTCGATCCACTATATTTCTCCTAACCTCTCCAATAAACTCTCCGACTAATGTAGTATCTGCTTTTTCTTTTGTAATAATATATGATTTATTCTCAACCCTCACAAATTCATACGCCCAAGAAGTCTCTTCCACTGTTATAGATTCATCCATTGACTTGGGGTTTGGTGGTCCATCACAACCCATTAGTAATAAAGCAAGTATTAAACTCAATAAATACTTCATTAAAACCACCCCACTCCTTTTAACAGATTAGACGTAGAAGTTGTTTGGTTAGTTACAATTACCTTATTTAAAATTCATTGCCATATCAATACAACAGAAAGCCACTCACGAGACGTTAAATTCTCGGGTGGCCTTTTTGATAAAGCTGTATAATTATTTAACTGCCTTCCAAATTGTCCATCTATCTCTTTCCACGATATTTCCTTTAGTCGAGACAGCTTCATCTATATAATTAATTAATGATTGTAATTCATTATCGTTCAATTCATGTAAAATACTTCTTCCTGTTCTCTTACTAAGGTCTTCTAATAGTTGCTTTTTATTCATATACACTTTTCTTGTTTCCCATAGCTTAACTTCTTGAATTTCTCTAAATCCAACTTCCTTAAGTGTTTGTAATACATATTGACTGTTATATCTGCGCTTTGACTCTTTTTCAATTAAGCGTGGAAATAGTTCAAAGAAATATCCCCTTATATGACTATCAGTACCTTTTAATAAACAATCTTCAGGGGTACGGTCTTGAACGATATATACTCCCTCATCCTTCAATAGTCTATATGCCTCTTCAAAACATTTTTGCAAATCTTGTATATGATGTATTAAAGCTCTTTCAAGTAGTAGATTGTAGTTGTTGCTTTCTAAACCTGTTTGAAGAGCATTACCTTGTGTAAATGATATGTTTTGATAGTCTTTACAGTTTTCTCTTGCTCCCTTAAGTATCTCTTCAGAAAAATCGATACCCGTAACAGAAGACACTCCCATTTCAGATAGTGCCTTAGAATAAATTCCTCCACCACACCCTATATCCAGTGCCTGAGAGATATTGTCAAACTCAACCAGATCATTTATAGCCTGAACCCACGTTTCATCTACTTTTCGAGTTGAATACGTATTACGGTTTTTCTCATGATGAAAATCAATACCCATATAAGATTCCCCATTTCGACTTCAGGTTATGATAAGTGGAAGGCTTTAATTATTCGTATCTATCTCTTGTTGTTACCTTCTATCTCCAATTTTAAATCAATCAGTTCAAAAATAAAATATTTATTGGACTATCCTCTAATATAAAAGCTAGCTATTCACACACTGCAACCCAACATTCTTAAATAAGAGCATAAATCCTTTCCCCGAAATTCTGTCCCTTTAGCTAAAAATAACCAACTTCAATTTGCAATAAAAGTATGTAGCTTTTATTCTTCTAGATTCATAAAAACATAAAGAAGAGACCTTTCATTAAGTACACAAACTTAATGAAAGGCCTCTTAAAAAACCTTTCGGCATCTTAATGATACTAATGATGGTCTTCTGTCTAATATTACAGGGGCTTAACCCTAGATAACATCCTGCTGCCAGTAAGATGAGAGTTTGAATATTCTTTAACCACTGGTGTTAAGTGTACAGAATATCAAGGTATTGCGAAATCTGATCTGTAACATTCAATACGTAGGAAACCGCCTTTTAAGCGATTTATCTTTTTCCTTTATCATAAATTTCACCTAATGCTCTCGGAGCCCGGTTCGATTTAGAGAAAAAGATTAATAACAATAGCGTTAACACGTACGGCAAAATCATAAATAAATCAGTGAAACTGCTTGGCAATGCCATTGCTTGTGCAAGGAATGTTCCCCCTGATTTGGCAAAACCAAAAATAAGGCAGGCAGCTAAAGTAGGGAGGATTCTCCAGTTGCCAAAGATTAATGCAGCAATGGCCAAAAATCCGTACCCCATATAAATGTTTGACGAAAATTGAGCTGAAATGGAATAGGCAAAACACATGCCAGCTAGACCTGATAAAAGACCAGATATGAGAACAGCAGAAAACCTTATCTTTGATACATCTACACCTGCTGCATCAACCGAATGTGGATTTTCTCCACTCGCTCTTAGACGCAAACCAAATTTAGTCTTATATAATAGATACCAAGCAAAAATAGCAATTACAACGATGATCACTTCGAACGGATATACATCCGTAAAGACCGCACCAATCACTGGTATATTGGCTAAACCTTCAATTGTAAACCGCTCTGAAACACCTAATCGAAACTTGTCCGAAGCCGCTCCAAAAACGAGTGCATTGATTTGCGTTGTCAAGAAAGTCGTTAGTGCTAACGCAAGGATATTAATCACAACACCGCTGATGACTTGATTTGCCTTAAATTTAATACTTAACACAGCATGGATAATGGAAAAACCCATCCCACCAATCATGGCAAAAAATAAAGCCACGTAGAAGAGATTTTGAACATCCGTTCCATAGGCATTTGCGATTAACACAGCCGACAGTGCTCCAATGAATGCCCCAAAACCTTGAAATCCTTCAAGCGCTAAATTGGTAATTCCACTTTTTTCACTATATATACCGCCTATTGCCATGATAAAAAGGGGTAGAGCAAAGGATAATCCATCAATAATAATTGTATCCATTTATGATTCACTGTCCTTTCGATCCACTTCTTTATCTTTCAGGCGGCTGACTTTATACTTCAAGTACTCACCACATGCACAAAACAATAGGATTAATCCAATAATAACAGAAGTAATTTCTTGTCTGATTCCAGCCTGAGAACTCATATACGTACTCCCTTGATCAATAATTGATACTAAGAATGATGAAAAAATAATTCCTATTGGATGAGAGTTTCCTAATAGTGCCACCGCAATGGAATCAAAACCGATACTTGATAGCACTTTTGGCTGTATGGAAGAGAAATATCCTAAATAATACGTCACACCTGCAAGACCAGCCAAACCTCCTGAAATGATCATAGCTAATACAGTATTTCTTCCGACCTTTATTCCGGTATATTTTGATGCATTCCTATTAGATCCTACAGCTTTTATCTCAAAACCAACTACTGTTTTATCTAGGAGAAACTTTATAAAAATAGCGATTACGATAGCCAAAATAAAGCCCAATGGTATATCCATCTTCAAGTTAGCCATCTCGACATTTACTAAAGTCAACCTTGCAGCTTCCGAAATATATTTTGATTGTCTTGATATCGGATCAATGTAATACATATGAATAAAGAAGCTTATCACATATTGGGCAATGTAATTTAGCATAATCGTAGATACGACTTCATGAATGTTAAATTTATATTTTAGCCACCCAACTAGACCGCCCATCAAGCCGCCTGCAACAATTCCTACTAGCAACACAAGTGGTTTTGCAATGATGGCATCCAGCCCGCTATAGCCCACAATAATGGTCGCTAAAAAGCCAGAGGCGAGCATTTGTCCGGAAACCCCAATATTAAATAGGCCCGCTCTTAGAGCAACAGCTACTGCCAAACTAGCAAATATAAGTGGCGTCATGGCGTTTAGCAAACTCAAAAAATCAGTAAGCATGCTCTTGTAGCCCGCATAAGAAGCTTTAGGCAAGATTCCTGCTCCTTGGAACAAGTTGTAAAACGCTTGTATTGGATTTTTGCCGAGTAACAGTATGACAATAGCCGCAGCAATAAAACTGATTAGAATAGAAATTACCGGAATTGTGATTGGTTGCCATTTCTCATTCCGTATTGGCCAAAACAGACGATAACTTAAGCTTGTTTTCTTTTTATTCTTACTCATGCTTTGCCCCCATCATATATTCGCCGACTTCATTCGTCGTTAATGATTCACTGCTTGCAATTTTTTGGAGTTGGCCATTGTAAATCACGCCGATCGTATCCGCTACATTCATAATTTCGTCTAACTCCAATGAAATCAAAAGAATTGCTTTTCCTTGATCCCGTTGTTCGATTATCATCTTATGAATATTTTCAATCGCACCAATATCTACTCCTCGTGTTGGTTGAACGAAAATCATGAGCGGAGATTGTAGTTCGATTTCGCGAGCAATAATGGCTTTTTGTTGGTTACCGCCACTCATTGATCGAACTTGCGTCTTATTCCCTTGTCCACTTCGAATGTCATATTTATCAATCAGCTGACTGCCAAATTGCTCAAATTCCTCTTTATTCAGGATTCCTTTTTTAGAAAAGGGCTCCTTGTAGTACTGCTTTGATGCTAGATTTGTTGCTAAATCAAAATCCAAAAATAGCCCAAAGCTTTGGCGATCTTCGGGAATATATGAGATTCCAGTTTCAGTTCTGCTTCTTATACTGTCATGCGTAATGTCCTTGTCATTAAGGAGTATTTTTCCACCACTGACTTTGGTCAATCCAGCAATGGCATCCGCTATTTCAACTTGACCATTATCAGCAACACCCGCAATCGCAAATATTTCACCACTGTGTATCGTAAAGGAAACGTCTTTAACTACTTCAAATCCATCCTCATTTTTCACGCTTAGATGTTCTACTTTCAGAACTTCCTCTTTAAATTGAGCAGGTACTTTTTCAGATTCAAAACTAACTTCTCTACCTACCATTAATTGAGCCATAAGGTTGACCGATGTTGTCTTTACATCCAACACACTAACTAACTTACCTTTGTTTAATACTGCACATCGATCCGCCACTTTCTTTATTTCTTCTAACTTATGGGTAATCAAGATGATGGTTTTTCCATTGTTTCTTAAACCTTCGATTATATCGAGTAAGAAATCAATTTCTTGTGGAGTTAAGACTGCAGTTGGTTCATCAAAAATAAGGATTTCAGCTTCACGATAAAGCACTTTTAAAATTTCGACTCTTTGCTGCATAGATACAGTAAGTTCAGCTATTTTTTTGGTAGGATCTACTTCTAAGCCAAAGTTTTTAGAAAGTTCTTCAATTTTGCGATTTGCATTTCGAATATCTACATATGGAAAAAGACCAGCAAATTTTCTGATGGGCTCGACTCCTAATATAATATTCTCAGTAATCGAATAATCTTCGACTAACTTAAAGTGCTGATGGACCATTCCGATGTTCAAGTTAGCGGCATGATTTGGTGAGCTAATTTTCACTTTATCTCCCCGAATATAAATTTCTCCCACATCCGGCTCGTACATACCACCAAGAATACTCATCAAAGTTGATTTACCTGCACCATTTTCTCCAAGTAAAGCAAAGATTTCTCCCTTTTTAATGCCAATGGATACATCATCATTCGCTACTATTCCAGGAAATCGCTTTGTTATATGTTTCATTTCAACAATATAATCAGACATTGTTCTTTCTCCTTCCTCACAGTAATAGGAAAAATAATAGAAGTTCATCATTCCCTAATTATTCAATTATTAGGGATATGATAAACTTCTACTGTTATTGTGTTCTAATTAATCTTATAGTCCTGGAAAGTCTTCTGGAGAATGTTCATTAAAATTAGATGCAGGTACGATCGTGCCATCTTTTACTAACTCGTAAGCCTCATTCAATTTACTTAGCGTATCCTCAGATAATTGATGATGGCCTTCTTCTTTTATAAAACCAGTTGAATCCGTATCTGCATATAGAACTACATTTCCACCTTTAAAGGTACCATCAACAACAGAATTCAATGCTTTCTCAATGTTCATAGCCATGAATTTTACAGCAGATGTTAAAACGATATTTTCCGAACCATTTGCACCGTCTTCATATTGGTCAACATCCACACCAATTACTTTTACGTCGTCTTTAGCTTCCTTGACTGCTGTGAATACACCATTACCAGTACCTCCTGCAGCAACAAAGATGATATCTACCCCTTGATTAATCAATGCATTACCGATTACTTTACCAGTTTCTTCATCTGCAAAGGATCCTGCATAGTTACCACCAACATCAGCCCCCGTTACATCAGTCCCTGCATAACCAGATAATTCAACAATTTCAACATTTTTCCCATACATCTTATTAGCATAATTCACACCAGATTCAAAGCCAAATTGATAGTTTACGTTTGAAGGATAAGCAATCCCATTTACAACCGCTACTTTGTTTGTCTTAGTTTCAAGCGCTGCAGCAATTCCTGCAAAGAATCCACTTTCTTGTTCAGCGAAATTCATCGCATAGATATTATCAAATTCAGTTTGACCATCTACGGGAGCTGGCTCAGAGTCATTTATAATAAAGATCTTATCAGGATTATCTACAGCGATACTAGAAACCCCCGCAAATTGGAACCCAGGAGTAACAATAACATCATAATCTGCAACAATATCAGCAACTGCTTGTACCGCTGCTGCAGGATCACCTGTTGGCTCTTTAACATCTTTTACAGTTGCTGTTGGATTTTTTTCAATAAAACTCAAAATACCGTTATAGTTATCTTCATTAAAGTTGCCATCATCAACACCTGAAGGGCTTGTTACAATAGCAATTTTTAATCCTTCTCCAGACTTATCTCCATCTTTATTAGCTGAGTCCTTTCCGCATGCTGTCATTACCACAGCCATTAAAGCAATAAATAATATAAACACTATTTTCTTTGTACTTTTATTCATTGAAATTTTCCTCCTCTGTTAATCTTGTTGAATAATAGTCTTGTAAAAATTAAAAAGCACCGGGTTACACCGGTGCTTGACTTGAGGAAGGTAGATAATAGTATGAAACGAAAAATAAGTTTACATCTCCATATTTATGTACACAACCTCGTAGTCAAGCTATTTACGGTAGCTTGGTAGAAACGTTTGGGCCATATCCCCAATATTATACGAGAATAATATTTAATTTTTACTAAATCATAATAACATCAGAAGTCACAATCCGTCAACAAAAAATACGAACATTCTTTACTAAACATAGATCAATATTCGTAATACCAGCGATAAGAACTTCAAAACAATCACATAAAACGATTTTTTGGTAAAATAAACCAACATTATATAATGAAAATGGCTTATAAGAAATTTCAGGTAATTAAAAGAAAAAAGAAGCCTCCTAAAAGTCTTATTGGAAGCTCCCTTTATTATCTTTCTATTAGCATTTCTGTATTATATCCCTCAAGTGCAATAAATAAAAATGAAGAATCGCCCATTTACGATTCATGATATAGTGATGCCTTGATTATTTAAGTAACATTTCTGTACCTCATTATTATTTTGGTATAACTTTTCTAAATAACAACCAACTCTATCCTTCAATTTTTCTGGAAGATATAATACATAACACTCGTGACCCTTTTATTAAAAGTAAAGGGTCTTCAACAAAAACAAAAAGAAGCCTCTCACAAGTTTTCACAACTCATGAGAAGCTTCTATGTTAGTATTTCACTCTCATCTTACATAAAACCTAATAACAGCTTCTAGTTTATGATTTTCAATAATTTCTTTTCGAATTGTTTTTTGTGCTTTTTTTAGGAAAAAATATCCTAGACGTTTTATAGAGCTCGATAGTGACTCAGTTGTCACTCTGTTTATTAATAAATAGACGGAGACTTTTTTTTTGAAACTTTCTATATTGCTCGTTCAGCATCCATCAACTATAAGATGGTGGATTTATTTCCTCATCCTGGCTATCCGATCCTAACGAAGCTCGTCAGAACTAGAATGACTAGGTTATTAAAACTCTTAGGTATTGATCCGAAAAATTATAAGCCACATACCTCCGTCACACACATACATCCCTTCTTGCTGAAGCCGAAGTGGATATAGATGAGATTATGGATCGTTTAGGACATAGTGATGAGAACACCACTAGAAAAATATATCTTCATGTAACAAACCAAATGATTCAGAAGGAAAATTCTGAATTGGCTTTTAATCATATATATTGCTTTTCATTTTCCTATATTTAAGTCTATTTATGATAAGGAATGAAATCAGAGGCTTTTTTATCAAAGAAAACATCTCTTAATTCAGGTACTTCTATTCGAGCCCTTGCATACCCCATCCCTTTTAGCTCTTCTATGAATTCAATACTATCTAAGCCATATTTTCCGTTTGTAACTGTTTCATCTATTCGGAATATATTATTATTTTCCCGATGATTTGCTAATAAATATGAAGTCCCCATTGACTGCTTGGATTGAGCTAACATAAATATTTCTATTAACTTTAACTTTGTCGCCCAATCGATTGTTCCTTTATCCTGTTTACTTATATCAAAATCCATTGGGGCATTTGTACACCCCACACTTAAAACCTTAAAATCTTCTGGCTTCCAATTAAGTAAGGATATTGCTTCAACCACCGCTAAACCTGTTGGATTATTCGCATATACTCCTCCATCTACCAATGGGACATTATTTTCAGATAAATGAGTCTGAAAATAAGTAGGCGCAGCAGAAGTTGCAAGAGCCACATCGACTACTTTTGATCTATAATCCATTTGCAAACGAGGGTGATGACTTGTTTTATAAACATGTGGTTCCCCATTCCCAATATTAAAGGAGGGTATGACTAAACGAGTTTTACTTTCTCCTAATTGCCTTTCCCCAAACTTTAACTGAACTTGCCTTTTTAACACTTCTGCATCATATTTCGCTTGTCGTAAGTACGATATGTTATCTATCAATGCATCAGTTTTCTTACTAATGCCCTTAAATAAGGCTGTTTTCCTTTTAACACCATTTTCTCTTTTTACAAATACTTCTGGACCAAGTTCTTCATAAAACTTAAGTAGATCGTTTGCTGAAAAACCCAATCCCAAACCTAATGCAATAATTCCTCCAGTTGATGTTCCTACAATTAAATCAAAGTATTCACCAATTTTTCCACTTAAAGTGTCTTCAATGGAAGCTAAAAATGAAATTGGATAAACCCCTTTTATACCACCGCCATCAATCGACAAAATTTTGTACATCCTCTTCCTCCTCTATTTCTGTATGTTCTATACCTCCACCAAGCCATTCACCTGTAACTTGCCAAATTTCATAATATTTTAGCCATAGGCTTGTCCAAGGGATAATTGTTTTGGAAATCCACATAGTACGCTTCCATTCTTTCGCTTTTGGATAAAATAAACATAAGCGATCTTGTTCATACATGTGAGGAATCGGTTTAAACTTATATCTCTTAAGTTCCGGTGAGATAACCCATACTTTGGGAGCACCCTCTAACCCATATTCTATTTTTATTTTATAATTACAACTTAGGTGCGTAGGTTGAAGAGTACCAGTCATAACAATCTTATCCGAACTCGAAAAAATCAACGAAAACTGTGGAAAAATTGCTTTTACTGAGTATGCTTGTTCACTTAAAGAGAGATTCTTTTTTAGAATCTCTCTTTTTGGTACATTCCTTTTTTGTTTCCAATTACGCTCATTATTTATAGCCATAGAATGTATTCCTTGGCATTCGAGTTATTTCTTCTTTGGCTACAGCTGTAAGTGGAGCAGCGGAAACAACACCAGCCGTAGTAATGCCTAATATTCCTTTATTACGTAGTGCCTCATTAAAGCTAGCCTGTTTCACAAAGCTTTTATTAATTGGCTCATCGCCAAACATTTCTTTTAATTTAGCTGCTACTTCAGGTAATCCGAGTTCTTTTAATTCATTTACATGCGCCCAATCTCTTTGAAAGTCTTTTATAAACTGAACAAAAATTTTATAAAGCTTTGGTTCAGTATCCCAACGTTCACTCAATATTTCAAGTTCATTCATTGGGTTTCTGACGACTATTTTCTTCCCCTTAGCCGATAGATTAGATATCCCTTCAAGAATAGCCGTGATTGCTTCATTAACAGAGCCCTCACGATTATATAAACTTGCTGCAAGTGTTGTAAGCACGATACTTATTGGTGCTTGTTCAAGTGATTCCTTAAAATAAATATCCCGATGACGCTTAATTAATTGGATTGCACGTTTTAAAGGTGGTTTCAATTCAACTTGCTCCACATCAGGTAATGGTTCTATTTTTGCACTTTTTTCAAATAGCTCTGTAAGAATTAGTGGTTCATAGTCTTCAGCAATCCGTTCAAACCAATTGGCATATCCTTTTGGATTACTGTCCTTCCATTCTCTTTTTTTTCTGTCAGGAACCTTTACGCAACCTTTATCATCTTCTACCACCGGACAAGCAGGAAGGATGTCCATATGGAAATTTCGCTTGTAATTCAACCTTATGCATCGGTTTTTTCTCTCTACCATAGGCTTGTAGGTTTCATTTTCATTAAGTCTATCTTCTATCATGTCAAGAACCTCTACCGGATTATCATAATGCTCCCAGTCCAAATGGAGTTCACAAACTAAATCTAAATCAAACTCTTGTTTCCGAATAGGTTGAACAGTAGTACCTATTCTTAGTGATCCTTGTGAGTAAATATCTATCTCAACATCTTGAAATCGCTCTACATCATCAGAAAGCCATTTGGCTACTGCTTTGTATGATGTTTCTGCTTGCTCGTGTTGATTTGTACTAATTTGAATTTCTGAACAAATCCTCTGTAATAGTTCCTCCATTTGATTTCCTCTACCTAATTTCATCTAATCACTCCAACAAATAATGATTTATTTATATAAGTGAAAATGAATTGCAAAAACTGTTTCTATGTAACTCCCTTCTCACAGCAACACTAAACCCTATATAAACTACCCGATACAAACGCGAACACACCGAACACTTTGTTACAATTTTTCATCGCACTTGAAATCGACCTTAATCTTCAGTATTATAAATTTAGACGAAATTATAATATAAAGGTTAAGCATGGGAAAAGTGTATCTTTTTGCATGCTTTTTCACTTTTACCAAATTATATTATAACTTATCCATGATATTTCGTAAAGGAAAACACGAACATTACATATAAATTTTATCCATAATGTTCACTTTATTTGTTTTAACTGATATAAAAATCCCCTTTATCGTTTGCCTTTCATTTTTAAACGATCAAGGGGTTTTTGTGTTAATTGAAATGAACATTTAGCAACAATATTACTTTTAGAAAGTGAGGATGCCAATGAAAGGACATTTCTACAGGAGAGGCTGTATGTGTAAAAAGAAAAAATGCACTTGTGATTCAAAGTGGGCTTTCATATTGGAATTGATCCAATCACCGGAAAGAGAAAGCAAAAGTTAAAAAGCGGCTTTAATACTAAGCAAGAAGCTGAAGAGTCTGCTACCACACTAATTCATGAATTAAAAGAAGGAACATATTTAGAGGAAACATATAAAATCTTCAACGATTTTGCAATCGAGTGGCTTCCCATCTACAGTGAATCAAAAGACGTAAAGCGTGGAACCATTCGAGTCCGTCTTCATGAAATTGGAAGATTGTTACCTTACTTTGCTCGATTAAAATTGAAAGACATTACAAGAAAAATGTATCAGGATGCTCTCAATGATACTCGAGCAAATCATAGATCTTCTTGGTCATACAGACGATCAAATCACGAAAAATATATACCTCCATGTAACGCAAGAAATGAAAAAAGAAGCCTCTCAAAAGTTCAGTGAACTCATGAGAAGCCTCCGTTAAAAACCTCAATGTTAGCAAAATGTTAGCATTTCACTCTCATCTTACATCAAAACCCACTCATATCAAGGGTTGGAACGGCTTATTACATCATGCCGCCCATTCCACCCATGCCGCCCATGTCAGGCATTGCAGGAGCGCCAGCTGGTTCTGGTTTGTCAGCTACTACTGCTTCAGTAGTTAGAAGTAGAGCAGCTACAGATGCAGCATTTTGTAGTGCAGAACGAGTTACTTTAGTTGGGTCTACGATACCAGCGTCAATCATGTTAACCCACTCGTTTGTTGCAGCGTTGAAACCAACACCTACAGTTTCGTTTTTCAAGCGTTCTACAATTACAGATCCTTCTAGACCAGCATTGTGAGCGATTTGGCGTACAGGCTCTTCTAAAGAACGTAGAACAATCTTAATACCTGTTGCTACATCACCTTCTGCTTCTAGAGCAGCTACTTTTTTGTATACATTTACTAGTGCAGTACCACCACCAGAAACGATACCTTCTTCAACTGCAGCACGAGTTGCGTTTAATGCATCTTCAATGCGTAGTTTACGTTCTTTTAGTTCAGTTTCTGTTGCAGCACCAACTTTAACAACAGCTACTCCACCTGCTAGTTTAGCTAGGCGTTCTTGTAGTTTTTCTTTGTCAAAATCAGAAGTTGTTTCTTCCATTTGCGCACGGATTTGGTTTACTCTTGCACCGATTTGTGCAGAGTCTCCAGCACCTTCTACAATTGTAGTGTTTTCTTTTGTTACTACTACTTTTGCAGCGCGACCTAATGAATCAATTGTTGCAGATTTCAAGTCAAGTCCTAAGTCTTCCGTGATTACTTCACCACCAGTTAGGATAGCGATGTCTTCAAGCATTGCTTTACGACGGTCACCAAAGCCAGGAGCTTTAACTGCAACTGCATTGAATGTTCCGCGAAGCTTGTTCACAACAAGTGTTGCTAATGCTTCACCTTCTACATCTTCAGCAATCATTAGAAGTGGCTTTCCTTGTTGTACTACTTGCTCAAGCACAGGAAGTACTTCTTGGATATTGGAGATTTTCTTATCTGTAATTAGGATATATGGATTTTCAAGAACTGCTTCCATTTTGTCAGAATCAGTTACCATATATGGAGATGCATATCCACGATCGAATTGCATACCTTCCACAACGTCTAGTTCAGTTGTGAAACCTTTTGATTCTTCAATTGTAATAACACCGTCATTACCAACGCGTTCCATTGCTTCAGCGATCAATTGACCTACTTCTTCATCACCAGAAGAAATTGCAGCAACTTGTGCGATTGATTCTTTATCTTCAATTTGTTTAGAAATTGCATGTAGCTCTTCTACTGCAGTAGCAACTGCTGTTTCGATACCTTTACGGATACCTACAGGGTTAGCTCCAGCTGTAACGTTTTTCAATCCTTCACGAATCATAGATTGAGCAAGTACAGTAGCAGTAGTTGTACCGTCACCAGCTACATCATTTGTTTTGCTTGCAACTTCAGAAACTAATTTAGCACCCATGTTTTCGAATGCATCTTCGAATTCGATTTCTTTTGCAATTGTAACACCATCATTTGTAATGAGTGGTGAACCAAATTTTTTCTCTAGTACAACGTTACGTCCTTTTGGTCCTAACGTTACTTTAACAGCATCTGCTAATTGATCTACTCCGCGTAATAATGCGCGACGTGCGTCTTCAGCGAATTTAATGTCTTTTGCCATTAATGATACCCTCCTCAAAATTTCTAAAGTAATGAATTATAAGCAATCAAAAGATTAGCCAATAATTGCTAATATGTCAGATTCGCGTAAAATTAAATATTCAGTACCTTGGTATTTCACTTCTGTACCAGCGTATTTAGAGAAAATAATTTTATCTCCTTCAGAAACTTCAAGTGCTACACGCTCGCCATTATCAAGAACTCGACCAGTTCCAACGGCAACTACTTTACCTTCCTGTGGCTTTTCCTTTGCAGTATCCGGAAGGACAATCCCGCTAGCAGTTTTTTCCTCTGATTCAACTAGCTCAATAACGACGCGATCACCTAATGGTTTTAACAAGTGAAACGACCTCCTTAAATAAATATGTAGATTATTTATTTTTTATTAGCACTCTCACTCATTGAGTGCTAACACAATTATTATAATAATAAAATTGATTTTAAAATGCAAGTATGATGCATAAAATTTTTTCTTTACTTCACCAATTAAATAATAATTACAAGCGTTTCCATTATACCTTGTACCTTCCCTTTTTTTCCAGTAAACAGTACCTTCTTTATCATAACCAATTTCTATATAAAAAGTCTTCTTTATTGAATGCTGAATTAATAATTAGTAGAATGGAAATTAGGCTTGCAGATTAATGTAGAATTTTTGCCTGAAGGGATTCAAATATGAATAAAAAATACCTATATATATTAATTACGTATATTGCGATGCAAATGTCTGCATTTATTGGAATGCCCCTCCTATTTTTTATTGGAACTGGAGTTTTTAATGTATCCATAGAAAGAATGGAGATACTTGCAACCGGGCTCTGGCTTATCTTTAGTTTTATTACTGGATTAGTCGTTGTCTTACTTATATTAAAACGTTCGAAACCATATAATAGAGTAGATAGAGTCGAACCGATGCCTATTGGACAATCAATCCTATGGGCAATCGGCGGAATCTTCCTAGCATTTTTCACTCAATATGTTGCCATTGTACTCGAACTTCAATTGGGGATTGATCCAGGCTCTGAAAATACGGAACAGATTATGAATTTAATCAGATTGTTTCCTCTAGCAGTATTAGTAAGTTCGATTATTGGTCCAATATTAGAAGAAATTGTTTTTCGGAAAGTCATTTTTGGATCACTCTATAATCGCTTTCCATTTTGGCTATCTGCACTATTAAGCTCCCTTACATTTGCGGTTGCTCATATGGATTTCACTCATATTTTAATTTACACAGCAATGGGGTTCACTTTTGCATTTTTATATGTTCACACGAAACGAATCATTGTGCCGATTATCTCACATGCAATGATGAATACCCTTGTTACGGTCGCTCAATTCTCGACATTGGATAACGCTATACATGTACAAGGCTGGATAAGGGGGTTATTATGGTGAGATCACCACTATCATCTGGGATTATTAACATTATTCTTGGCGTTCTTTTTACATACTTCGCCATTCAACAAGTAAAAATGAACGATTGGAATTTCTTCGTTTATATTTTACTACTAATTGCTACATTTGACTTTGGAGCAGGATTCCGATTAATCGCGATACACTTTAAGTTGAAAAACATGAAGAAGAACCAATAAAAAAAGCAGGTAGATTCAAATGATGAATCTTCCTGCTTTATTTTTGTATATTATTTTCAACCTCTAACTCTGCCGCTCTCGCCTTTCTATAGCCGATCCGCGATATCCAAATACTAATTTCATATAGTAAACATAAAGGGACGGTGACCATTAAATGAGAAATAACATCTGGCGGAGTAATAATCGCTGCAATGACTAGCAATACAAAATAGGCATACTTTCTAATCTTAGCTAAAAACATCGGCGTAATAATCCCTAGTCTAGTTAGAAAGAGAATGACAACCGGCAACTGAAAGAGCAATCCAAATGGAATCGTAATTTGAAAGAGAAATTGAAAGTATTCGTTAATTCCTATAGTTGATTGAATGCTCATTTCATTCGAAAGATCGAGCATAAATTTAATCAAAAATGGAAAGAGAACAAAATAAGAAAATGCCAAGCCCCCGAGAAAAAGAAGAACAGAAACAGGAATATAAGATAAAGTCACTCTTCGTTCCTTTTCCAGTAGACCAGGGCTGACGAATGACCATAGTTGATATAATACAACAGGAGATGTAATAATTAGTGCGATCACAAATGTCATATTCATATAAACTTTAAAAGGGTCTGTAACACGAAACGCATTCATTGTAAGTTCCTCAGCTACGTCCGCATTTTGGATAAAGTTTATAATCGGTTCTACGACGAGGAAG
The DNA here is from genome assembly GCF_042655485.1 of Lederbergia graminis. Lineage (NCBI taxonomy): Bacteria > Bacillati > Bacillota > Bacilli > Caryophanales > Bacillaceae > Lederbergia > Lederbergia graminis. Next base: position 8,121 of record NZ_JBHSMC010000003.1, on the reverse strand, counting down.
CCTACAATAACTGCTAACACGAAGAAAACGACTATCGTCATTAGCCGTTTTCTTAATTCTTCTATATGGTCAAGAAAAGTCATTTCTTTCTGATTCATAACTGTTCATCCTATCATTTGTCGGCGTCTTTTTTATTATCCTTTACTGGATCTACGTCATCTGCCAGACCTGCTGTTGCATTTTTAAATTCACGTAACGTTTTACCGGCAGCCTTGCCTAATTCCGGTAATTTTTTTGGGCCAAAAATCAGTAATGCTACAATAGCAATAATAACGACACTACCTGGACCGATAGCTCCTAATACCATTTGCGCCCACCTCCTTAATAGTTATAGTTTAACGGATTACATGTAATTTTGCTATTGACAATTTGCTTATTCTTGTGAACTTTCCGTGTCAGGATTCGGATAATTTTTCAAGAAATAGATAAGAGATTGTAGTTCTACTGCTAAATCGATGTGATGAACACGAACAGAAGGTGGTACAGATAATCTTGCTGGTGTAAAGTTAAGGATGCCTTTCACCTCAGTATCCTTCAAACGATCAGTAATTTGTTGTGCTGCATTGACCGGAACCGTTAAGATAACCGCAGTAATTTCTTCTTCGTTTAAACGTTGCTCTAATTCCTTCATATCATATACTGGTACATCACCGATATTAGTACCAATTTTCGATGGATCTACTTCAAATGCCATCGCTATTTTCGTACTGTTATTTTTAAGGAAATTATAGTTCAAAAACGCAGTACCTAAATTACCTACACCAATTAGCGCTACTTTCGTTATTTCATCTTGATCCAATGTTTTACTAAAAAATGATAGTAGATAGTTTACATTATACCCATAACCTTTTTTTCCAAGCGCACCAAAATAAGAAAAGTCTCTCCTAATCGTTGCAGAATCTACTTTTACAGCTTCACTTAGCTCTGCGGACGAAACACGCTGTTTTCCAGAAGCGTGGAGATTCTTGATAAACCTATAATATAATGGCAGCCGTTTTGCTGTCGCTTGTGGTATTTTCATTGTTTCTTCGCTCATCTTTTTACCTCCGCACAAATGCTAAATTATATCTCAACATCATTTCGTTTAAAATCCTTCCCTTTAGTTCCACCTGATTTTTCCAGGAGAAAGGTTGGACCAATAATCATTCCTTTATCTATTGCTTTACACATATCGTATACCGTTAAAGCCGCCGTAGAAACAGCTGTTAATGCTTCCATTTCTACTCCCGTATTTCCAATTGTCTTAACGGTAGCGAATATTTCTAGTTTCCACTTATTATGTGGTTGTTCTTTCCAGTTAAAAGAAATATCGATCCCCTTTAATGGAATTGGATGACACATAGGTATAATATCCCATGTTTTTTTAGCTGCCATAATTCCCGCTACTTGAGCGACAGCAAGTACATCCCCTTTTTTTATTTGGTTTGATTGTATATGTTCATATATAAGTTCATTTACTTCAATACTAGATTGCGCTTTTGCAATTCTAACCGTTTCGGGCTTATCACTTACATCCACCATTTTCGCCCGACCCTCTTCATTAAAATGTGTCAAATTACTCACGGACAGCCCCCCTTGTAATATCATACACTATTTTTTCCGACATGTCTTATTGTTCTCACTTTCCATGATTGAAGTTTGCAGCATATATACGGTAAACTAACTATGAAACTAGAGGTGAAATAATATGATGTTGTTACAAATTCAACAACTAACAAAATACTTTGGAGCAGAATTAATATTATCCAATATAAAACTTGAAATACAAACAAATGACCGCATTGCCCTAGTTGGGCGTAATGGTGCTGGTAAATCTACTTTATTAAAAATAATCGCAGGCCACCTTTCCTATGACTCTGGTCAGATAGTCAAGCCGAAAGATGTAACAATTGATTATTTAGCACAAAACACTGGACTTGAATCAAAATTATCTATTTGGGATGAAATGCTATCTGTTTTTGCGAAAGTAAGAGAAATGGAAAAAGAAATTCGCCAAATAGAGCTTGATCTAGCAACCGTAAGTGAAAGCGAAGCAGCAAAATTGCTACATGAATACGATAGACTCCAAGTGAAATTTAAAGAAATTGGAGGATATCAATACGAATCCGATATTCGCTCTGTATTACATGGTTTGCGCTTTTATGAAAAAGATTGTTCTACACTCATTTCTACTTTAAGTGGTGGGCAAAAAACGAGATTAGCATTGGCGAAACTTTTACTAACGAAACCTGATTTGTTAATACTGGACGAACCGACGAACCATTTAGATATTGAGACCCTTTCCTGGTTAGAGCAATATTTAGCAAATTATTCTGGTGCCGTATTAATCGTTTCACATGATCGCTATTTTCTCGATAAAGTAGTTACACAAGTGTATGAACTATCTAGAACGGAAATAAAGAAATTTCATGGTAACTACAGCAAATACTTAGACCAAAAAGCCGAATTGTATGAACGAGAAATGAAGCAATTTGAGAAACAACAAGAAGAAGTTGCGAAATTACAAGACTTCATTCAGCGAAATCTAGCACGTGCTTCCACAACGAAACGAGCGCAAAGTAGAAGAAAGCAGCTAGATAGGATGCAATTAATGGATCGACCAAAGGGTGGAGAGAAATCTGCTTCATTTTCATTTGATATTGAAAGACAAAGTGGAAATGATGTATTAAAAGTGCGGGATGCTTCGATTGGATATGATCATCAAGCGCTTGCCCAGCATATTGATTTTTCGATTTTTCGGCAAGATAGTATCGCGCTTGTCGGTCCAAACGGCGTTGGTAAATCCACTCTGTTAAAAACGATCATTAAGAAAATACAATTACTAGCAGGAAACATTGACTACGGTACGAATGTCTCGATTGGTTACTATGACCAGGAACAAGCAGAGCTTTCCTCTAATAAAACCGTTTTGCAAGAACTATGGGACCATTACCCATTAAAAGACGAAAAAGAAATTCGAACTGTGCTAGGAAATTTCCTATTTAGTGGCGATGATGTTTTAAAAATAGTATCCACTTTAAGTGGTGGAGAAAAAGCTCGGCTTGCACTTGCAATTTTAATGCTGGAAAAGTCCAATTTCCTCATTCTCGATGAACCTACAAACCATTTGGATTTAGATAGTAAAGAGATACTGGAAAATGCATTAGTAGATTATCCGGGTACGATTCTTTTTGTTTCACATGACCGTTATTTTATTAATAGAATTGCTACAAAAGTAATTGAGTTAACACCTGATGGCGCTGTTGAGTACCTAGGTGATTATGACTACTATGTACAGAAAAAGGCTGAAACACTGGAATTAGCAGCAATGGAATCAACGGAAAATGATACAAAGAAACAAGTAGAATCCACAAAAACAAGTTATCAACAAGATAAAGAAATGAAAAAGTTAGAAAGACAACGGAAACGACGCATCGAAGAAATTGAAGAAAAAATGAATGATTTAGAAGGAAAAATAGAAGAGCAAGAACAATTACTATGTCTACCTGAAATTTTTGAGGACCACGAAAAAGTTATTAACATTAACGATTCGATTGAATCTTTAAAAGATGAGGTTAATGAACTTCTCGAGGAATGGACAGAACTTGCTGAACTTCTTGATGCATAAATGGACAAGCACCCTTTTCAACAGGGTGCTTTCGTTTTCCACAAGCTTATACACATTATCAACAGCAATATACCTAGTTTCAGCAGACTTTTCCACATTATCCACATTTTTATCCCCAGTTATCCACAAAATGTGTGTGATTTTCAAGCCTATTATATAGGACTTTGGAAACGGTTATAAAAATTATGCACATTATTATCCACAGCACCAATGATAGAATGACAAAAAAACGCATGGAGTTAGAGTTTTCTCTATTCTCCATGCAAGTTTAATGCTATTTTTCAATATCTAGCCCCGGATTGGCATTCATATCCATTGCCCCGAGTTTACCTTGTTGATAAAGTATCGTACCTGCAGCTGCGATCATGGCTGCATTATCAGTACAAAGATGAAGTGGCGGAATCACTAATTCTACATCAGCAATTTGTGAAAATGCTGATTCCAATGCTGTTCGCAACCCTCTATTAGCCGCTACTCCACCAGCTAATAACACTTGTTTCACCTTATATTCTTTTACTGCACGAATTGTTTTTTCCACCAACACATCCACAACGCTAGCTTGGAAACTTGCAGCTAAATCTTCTGGGGATATCTTTTCCCCTCTTTGTTCTGCATTGTGGAGGGTGTTAATAACTGCCGACTTTAATCCACTAAAACTAAAATCATAGGATCCCTCTTCTAGCCATGCTCTTGGCAAATCAATGACAGCTGTTCCTTCATGTGCAAGTCGATCAATATGTGGTCCACCTGGATAAGGCAGCTGTAACGTCCGTGCCACTTTATCATATGCCTCTCCTGCTGCATCATCTAACGTTTCACCAATAACCTCAAAAGAGCCGTGTTCCTTCATATACACCAATTCTGTATGGCCCCCAGATACAACAAGGGAAAGCAACGGGAATTTCAACTCTGTAATTAAACGGTTCGCATAAATATGACCGGCAATATGATGGACACCAACGATTGGGATTTGTTTAGCAAATGCAAGTGCCTTCGCTGCATTCACACCTACAAGTAAAGCCCCAACTAAACCTGGGCCTTCTGTAACTGCGATCGCATCAATATCTTCATACGTTACATCTGCTTCCTTTAACGCTTCTTCGATGACAATTGTAATCTGCTCCACATGATGACGTGATGCCAGCTCTGGAACTACCCCACCAAATCTTTTATGACTCTCAATTTGCGATGCAACAACATTGGAGAGTATTTCTTTTCCATTTTTTACGACAGATGCTGCTGTTTCATCACAGCTTGTTTCAATGCCTAATATAATGATATTCTCACTCATAATTTCACCCACATTACGATGGCATCTTCAAAATTATCGGTATAATAATTTTTTCGAATACCACCTTCTTGAAACCCTAGTTTTTTATATAAAGACCGTGCGGGATGATTGCTCACTCGCACTTCCAACGTCATTGTATTCGCTCCTGAGGCCATCGCAAACATCATCATTTTTGACAGCAATGCCTCTCCTAACTTTCGTCCCCGATACTGTGGAAGAATCGCAATGTTGGTAATATGTGCTTCATCGATGACAAGCCAAACTCCACAATAACCAGCTACCTTACCATTACACTCTATTATTAAATATCTGGCAAAACGATTTCCAACTATGTCATTATAAAATGCCTCTGCTGGCCAAGGCACAGAAAACGACTGTTGCTCAATTTCTACAAGTGCTTGAATATCTCTCTCGGTTGCAAATCGAAAAGTAAGATCACATGTCTCTTGATCAATCATTTAGTTCGCCCCTGTTTCTCCAACCATTTTGCTTCTGCTTCCACAAGACGTATATAATTAGGAGTAAACGTGTGGATATCCTCACCTGGAAGTTCCATCCCAAGTAATCCTAATTCCCCTGGGCGAGGATTGTGTTCCCCTATTTTTGAAAAAATAGCCCTATCCTCTAGCTTAGACTGGAACGTGCTTTCGTGAATCTTTACATCGTTGCCTATAAATAATACAGGCTCTTCTAATTCATGCAACTGCTCCGCCCATTCTGTAGCAAGAATATTACGATCTTCCTTCACCATTTCCAAAGCCCCATCTACAAATCGGTATAAACCAGTGTAAATTAACCCTCTACGCGCATCAAATAAAGGCGAAATATAGCCGTTAAAATACCTCGGTGTGGCTGCTAACACCGCAAGACTAGATACTCCCACTAAAGGGATCCCTAAGCTCATCGCCAATGTTTTTGCAATGGTAACACCAATGCGTACCCCAGTATAAGAACCTGGCCCTTTCGCTACTACAATCTTTTCCAAATCGGCTGGTTTCATCTCACAGTCCACCATTAAACGTTCAATCGCTGGCATTACTCTTACACTGTGATTCTTTTTTATATTTGTAATATACTCTCCAATTACCTTTTCCTCGTTTACAAGTGAAATTCCTAAAGTATCATTGGAAGTATCAATCGCTAAGATTTTCATTTAATAACTCCTTACATAAAACTTCATACCGATCTCCATGAGGTTCTAATACTAACTTACGTTGATCATCACCTTCATGGTACAAACGAATTTCTAAATATTCATCAGGCAGCTGCTCTTTTATTAAATGCGCCCATTCCACCACTGTGACCCCATTACCATAAAAATATTCATCTATTCCTAAATCTTCAGAAGAATCCTCCACTCGATACACATCCATATGATAAAGTGGAAGCCTGCCTTCATACTCTTTAATGATGGTAAAGGTGGGACTGTTCACATTCCTCGTTATATCCAAACCTACAGCGATTCCTTTTGTAAAAGTGGTTTTTCCTGCTCCCAAGTCACCTTCTAATAAAAGCACATCCCCTTGTTGCAAAAGGCTGCCTAGTTTATTAGCAATAGCATATGTATGTTCTCGACTTTTTGAATGCAATTCATAACTATTCATGGGAACTCTCTCCCTCAATTATAATATCTATTAGTTTACATGATTAAAAAAAATTGAGCAAAAAAACAATAAAAAAAAACGAAATCCGATTTCGTTTTTGAAGTTACATTTATTATATTATGGCGGTCCGGACGGGACTCGAACCCGCGACCTCCTGCGTGACAGGCAGGCATTCTAACCAACTGAACTACCGGACCAATATTAAAATAAATTGCGGGAGCAGGATTTGAACCTGCGACCTTCGGGTTATGAGCCCGACGAGCTACCGGACTGCTCCATCCCGCGCCGTTTACTGCAACAGTATTATTATATTATCATTCATTAGAAAATGCAACTGATTTATTAAAAAATAAATGAAAATGTTTTTGGGGTTGGGGAAGTGGGTTGGGGGTGGGGTGGGGATTGGTTGGGAATTGGGGCTTGCGCTTGGGACTGGGGCTGTGGGATTTGAGGCTTAGGGCTTTCGCTTGGGACTGGGGGCTCCTCTTGGGATTTATTGCACCTCTTTGATTCCCTCCTGAAGAGATTTTTCTCCTTCTGGGAATCATATAGCGACTTTGATTCCCTTACTGAAGTGATTTTTCTCCTTTTGGGAATCATACAGTGGTTTTGATTCCCTTAATGAAGGAATCTTTCTCCTTTTGGGAATCATACAGCGGTTTTGATTCCCTTACTGAAGAGATCTTTCTCCTTTTGGGAATCATAGCACCTCTTTGATTCCCTTCTCGAAGGTTTTACTCTCCTTATGGGAATCATACAGTGGTTTTGATTCCCTTAATGAAGGAATCTTTCTCCTTTTGGGAATCATACAGCGACTTTGATTCCCTTACTGAAGTGATTTCTCTCCTTTGGGAATCATACAGCGACTTTGATTCCCTTACTGAAGTGATTTCTCTCCTTTGGGAATCATACAGGGACTTTGATTCCCTTACTGAAGGAATCTTTCTCCTTTAGGGAATCATAGCACCTCTTTGATTCCATTCTGAAGAATTTTCTCTCCTCTCTTTACCTGAATAGCGACTGTAATTTAACATTCTCCTAATCATGGTATCTATTTGAAGTGAATAGTTACCTAATTTTCATATTCCTTTTCATTTGGGATTTAATCAATCTCAATAGTGACCTCTGCTACAGTTTTTCCTATTCTTGATCACTATTCGACCTCAATAGTGACCTCTTCCACTCTTTTTCTTTTTCGTGGGTTCTATCCCCTTTGAATAGCTACCTTAATTCATTTTTTTCATTTATTCGGGCTTTATTATAAGACTGTTTTTTTCATTCCTTGTTACAAACACAAAAAAGCCACCTTCCTCAGAAGATGACTTTCATTTGCCTGGCAACGTCCTACTCTCACAAGGGCGAACCCTCACTACCATCGGCGCTGAAGAGCTTAACTTCCGTGTTCGGGATGGGAACGGGTGTGACCTCTTCGCTATCGCCACCAGACATAAAAGAGAATTTCATTCTCTCAAAACCAGATAATATGGAGAAGATATAAACCTTGAAACAATCTTTTTGATTAAGTCCTCGATCGATTAGTATCCGTCAGCTCCATGTGTCGCCACACTTCCACACCGGACCTATCAACCTGATCATCTTTCAGGGATCTTACTAGCTTG
>NZ_JBHSMC010000002.1:0-2216 GCF_042655485.1 Lederbergia graminis | reverse complement strand
GAAGAAACGGAGCCGCAGCGAAAGCGAGTCTGAATAGGGCGAATAAGTATGAGGTCGTAGACCCGAAACCAGGTGATCTACCCATGTCCAGGGTGAAGGTAAGGTAACACTTACTGGAGGCCCGAACCCACGTACGTTGAAAAGTGCGGGGATGAGGTGTGGGTAGCGGTGAAATTCCAATCGAACCTGGAGATAGCTGGTTCTCTCCGAAATAGCTTTAGGGCTAGCCTCAAGGTAGGAGTCTTGGAGGTAGAGCACTGTTTGGACTAGGGGCCCTCATCGGGTTACCGAATTCAGACAAACTCCGAATGCCAATGACTTACCCTTGGGAGTCAGACTGCGAGTGATAAGATCCGTAGTCGAGAGGGAAACAGCCCAGACCGCCAGCTAAGGTCCCAAAGTATACGTTAAGTGGAAAAGGATGTGGAGTTGCTTAGACAACCAGGATGTTGGCTTAGAAGCAGCCACCATTTAAAGAGTGCGTAATAGCTCACTGGTCGAGTGACTCTGCGCCGAAAATGTACCGGGGCTAAACGTATCACCGAAGCTGCGGATTGACACCTTCTGGTGTCAGTGGTAGGAGAGCGTTCTAAGGGCTGTGAAGCTAGACCGAAAGGACTGGTGGAGCGCTTAGAAGTGAGAATGCCGGTATGAGTAGCGAAAGAAGGGTGAGAATCCCTTCCACCGAATGCCTAAGGTTTCCTGAGGAAGGCTCGTCCGCTCAGGGTTAGTCGGGACCTAAGCCGAGGCCGAAAGGCGTAGGCGATGGACAACAGGTTGATATTCCTGTACCACCTCTTTACCGTTTGAGCAATGGGGGGACGCAGGAGGATAGGGTAAGCGCGGCATTGGACTGCCGCGTCTAAGCAGTTAGGCTGAAGAGGAGGCAAATCCTTCTCTTTAAAGCGGAGCTGTGATGGCGAGGGAAATTTAGTACCGAAGTTCCTGATTCCACACTGCCAAGAAAAGCCTCTAGCGAGGTAAAAGGTGCCCGTACCGCAAACCGACACAGGTAGGCGAGGAGAGAATCCTAAGGTGATCGAGAGAACTCTCGTTAAGGAACTCGGCAAAATGACCCCGTAACTTCGGGAGAAGGGGTGCTCTTTGGGGTGAATAGCCCTGAGGAGCCGCAGTGAATAGGCCCAGGCGACTGTTTAGCAAAAACACAGGTCTCTGCGAAGCCGCAAGGCGAAGTATAGGGGCTGACGCCTGCCCGGTGCTGGAAGGTTAAGAGGAGCGCTTAGACTTCGGTCGAAGGTGCGAATTGAAGCCCCAGTAAACGGCGGCCGTAACTATAACGGTCCTAAGGTAGCGAAATTCCTTGTCGGGTAAGTTCCGACCCGCACGAAAGGCGCAACGATCTGGGCACTGTCTCAACGAGAGACTCGGTGAAATTATAGTACCTGTGAAGATGCAGGTTACCCGCGACAGGACGGAAAGACCCCGTGGAGCTTTACTGCAGCCTGATATTGAATGTTGGTGCAGCTTGTACAGGATAGGTAGGAGCCTTGGAAGCCGGAGCGCCAGCTTCGGTGGAGGCATCGGTGGGATACTACCCTTGCTGTACTGACATTCTAACCCGCACCCGTGATCCGGGTGGGAGACAGTGTCTGGCAGGCAGTTTGACTGGGGCGGTCGCCTCCTAAAAAGTAACGGAGGCGCCCAAAGGTTCCCTCAGAATGGTTGGAAATCATTCGCAGAGTGTAAAGGCACAAGGGAGCTTGACTGCGAGACCTACAAGTCGAGCAGGGACGAAAGTCGGGCTTAGTGATCCGGTGGTTCCGCATGGAAGGGCCATCGCTCAACGGATAAAAGCTACCCCGGGGATAACAGGCTTATCTCCCCCAAGAGTTCACATCGACGGGGAGGTTTGGCACCTCGATGTCGGCTCATCGCATCCTGGGGCTGTAGTCGGTCCCAAGGGTTGGGCTGTTCGCCCATTAAAGCGGTACGCGAGCTGGGTTCAGAACGTCGTGAGACAGTTCGGTCCCTATCCGTCGTGGGCGTAGGAAATTTGAGAGGAGCTGTCCTTAGTACGAGAGGACCGGGATGGACGCACCGCTGGTGTACCAGTTGTTCCGCCAGGAGCATCGCTGGGTAGCTATGTGCGGAAGGGATAAGTGCTGAAAGCATCTAAGCATGAAGCCCCCCTCAAGATGAGATTTCCCATAGCGCAAGCTAGTAAGATCCCTGAAAGATGATCAGGTTGATAGGTC